>NZ_JASJEU010000024.1:0-252055 GCF_030077735.1 Gordonibacter faecis
AAGGGCTCTGCCCTTGCCGCTCAGCATCAGCAAACCTGCAGGTCAAACGTAGTTGTCGGCAAGGGCAGAGCCCTTGCACTACGGCCAACCTGACAGGTGGGGGGCTTTTGTTACAGCCCCGTTCGCGCGAAGCGCGAAAACGCAGGTCACAGTTGGGTTCTCCGCCTGCGGCGGAGAGGGCGCTTCGTGAAGCGCCTCTACGAAGGTTACCTTTTTAGTTAGGTTTATCGTACGTGAACGAGCCCTCGTCATAGTGATAGGGAGGGCAGTCATCTTGTGGCGCAATAGACAGCGCACTAGCGCGTCACACTTTTATGAAGCGGGGCAAGGCTTTAGGCGAGCAGGCTCTTTCCTGTCATGGCCTCGGGGGGGTTGAGGCCTATGAGTTCTAATAGCGTGGGGGCTATGTCGCAAAGGGCTCCTTGGGTGTTGGCCAGCGTGCGGCCGGTGTTTGCATAATCGGCGAGGACGAAGGGCACAAGCGCGGTTGTGTGGGCCGTGAAGGGCGAGCCGTCCTCGGCGAGCATCTTGTCGGCGTTGCCGTGATCAGCGGTGATAAGCGCCACACCACCTTTGCGTTCAAGCGCAGCCAGCACCTGCCCCACGCCTGCGTCCACCGCTTCGACCGCAGCGACCGCGGCCGGAATAACGCCCGTGTGACCCACCATGTCGCAGTTCGCGAAGTTCACGAGGTAAACGTCGGCCTCGTCCGCGTCGATGGCGGCGGCAAGCGTCGCGGCCACATCCGGCTCGCTCATCTCGGGCTGCAGATCGTAGGTGGCCACCTTCGGGCTGGGAATGAGGGAGCGTTCCTCCCCCGCCTTCGGCTCCTCGCGACCACCGTTTAAGAAGAACGTCACGTGGGCGTACTTCTCGGTCTCGGCGATGTGGTACTGGCGCAGGTTCGCCTCGGCCAGCACGTCAGCCAGTACTTCGTCCGGGAATTCCTTGGCGAAGGCCACCGGCGCGGGAATCTCCGGGTCATACTCGGTCAGACACACGAAATTGACCTGCGGGTATACCCCGCGGTCGAAGCCTTCGAACGCAGGATCCACCAGCGCGCGCGTGAGTTCGCGAGCACGGTCGGGACGGAAGTTGAAGAACACCACGGCGTCACCTTCGCGCACACCACGCACCGTGAGCGCCACCGGTTCCACGAATTCATCAGTGACCTCGGCGGTATACGAGGCGGCCATGACCTCGGCGGGCGTCGCGTCCGTGCACGGTTCGGCGCGCACGATGGCCTGCCATGCGCGCTCGACGCGCTCCCAGCGGTTGTCGCGATCCATGGCGTAGTAGCGCCCGGAAATGCTGCCTATTTCAGCGGTGCAGGTGTCATCAGTCAACTCAGCAGCCACAGCAGCCAGTTCGTCGATATAGCCCGCGCCGCTTTTCGGCGGCACGTCGCGGCCGTCCATGAAGCAGTGCACGACGATGTGCGCCATGCCTGCCGCCTTTGCTGCACGCATGAGCGCGTAAAGATGCTCATTGGAGGAATGCACTCCGCCGTCTGATACAAGGCCCATGAGATGCAAGGCCGCACCCGGCTCGCGCGTCGCAGCAAACGCGCTGTTCAACACGGGGTTCGCCGCCAGCGAACCGTCGGCGCACGCACGATTGATGCGCGTGAGTTCCTGATACACCACGCGTCCCGCGCCGATGTTGAGGTGCCCCACCTCAGAGTTGCCCATCTGGCCCTCGGGCAAGCCCACGGCCTCCCCCGACGCCTCAAGCTTCGTCCACGAACACGTGGCGAAAAGCTCGTCCAGATGGGGCGTGTGTGCCTGAGAGATGGCGTTGCCCGGGCCAGCCTCCGCCAAGCCGAACCCATCCATAATAATGAGACACGCGGGAAGCGTGAGGTTGGCGGCTTGCGCCGCACGGGATTCTTCGACTGCGCTCACTTCGTTCGCTCCGCTCAGAATGACAGACGAGGGCAGCTCGCACTGCCCTCGTTCACGATGACTAGGACTACGTTACAGACATGCCTCGATGAGTTGGACGAAGGAGGCGGCTTTAAGGCTGGCACCGCCGATGAGGCCGCCGTCGATGTTCGGCTGCGCCAACAGGCCCTCCACGTTGCCCGGGTTCATGGAGCCGCCGTAGAGCACGCGCATCTCTTCGGCCGCATCTTCGCCGAATAGCTCGGACAGCGTCGCGCGGATGGCGGCGCACACGGCTTCGGCCTGCTCAGGCGTGGCGGTACGACCGGTGCCGATAGCCCAGATGGGCTCGTAGGCCACGACGCAGCGCTTGCCGTCAGCCGCATCCACACCCGCAAACGCGGCGCGCACTTGGGCGGTCACGTATTCTTCGGTGTTACCCTCATCGCGCACGGCGAGCGATTCGCCCACGCACACGATGGCGTAGAGGCCGGCTTCCACCAGGGCCTTCACCTTGCGGTTTACGTCCTCGTTCGTTTCGCCGAACAGCTCGCGGCGCTCGGAGTGGCCCACAATGGAGCACGCGCAGCCAATTTCCTTGATCATCGGCACCGAGATTTCGCCCGTGAACGCACCCGACGGCTCCCAGTACACGTTCTGCGCGCCGACGGCAATTTTCGTGCGGTCGAAGTCGAGCACCGTTTTGGCCGGCTTGAGGTCGACGAACGGCGGGCAGATGACGATATCAACATCCTCCGGCCATTCCTTTTCGTACTGGTTCGAAATCTCCTGCGTGAGCACCACCGCCTCACCAACAGTGTTATTCATCTTCCAGTTACCCGCCATCATAGGTTTGCGAGCCATATTTACCCTTTCCGCCGTTCTGCCGAACGGCGGAACGACTTGACGGCAAGGGTAGAACCCTTGCCCTACGGAATACCTGCCAGGAGGCCTCTTATTGCGGCCTCCTACGCCAACCTGCTACTTCAAAGCCTCTACACCCGGGAGGGCTTCGCCTTGGACTAGTTCCATGGAGGCGCCGCCGCCGGTGGATATGAAGGTCATGTGGTCGGCCAGGTTGAACTTGTTGACGGCCGCTACGCTGTCGCCGCCGCCGATGATGGTGTCCGCTTCGGCGTTCGCGGCCACGGCCTCGGCCACGGCCTTCGTGCCCGCCTCGAACGGCTGCATCTCGAACACGCCCATGGGGCCGTTCCAGAACACGGTGCCCGCCTCGGCCACAGCGTTGGCGTAGAGCTTCGCCGTCTCGGGGCCAATGTCGAGACCCATCATATCACCAGGGATATCATCAACCGAAACCGTGAGCGTTTCGGCATCTTCGGCAAAGCGGTCGGCGCACACCACGTCAACCGGCAGCAGCAGATTCACGCCGCGCTCCGTGGCCTTCGCCATCATTGCGGAGGCGCGCTCCACCCAGTCCTCTTCCTTGAGCGAGGTGCCCACGGCTTTGCCCTGCGCAAGCAAAAACGTGAAGCACATGCCGCCGCCGATGATGAGGGTGTCGCACTTGTCCATGAGCGCGTCGATGACCTTGATTTTGTCGGACACCTTCGAGCCGCCGAGAATGGCGACGAAGGGGCGCTTCGGGTTTTCAAGCATGCCTGTGAGCGTGCCCACCTCGCGCTGCATGAGATAGCCCGCGTACGCCGGCAAAAGCGCGGCCACGCCCGCCGTGGAGGCATGCGCACGGTGCGCGGTACCGAAGGCGTCGTTCACGTACACCTCGCCGAGCTGGGCCAACTCTTCGCAGAAGGCGGGGTCGTTCTTCTTCTCGCGCTTGTCGAAGCGCAGGTTCTCCACCACCAGCACGTCGCCATCGCGCAGTGAAGCGGCCTTCGCCTGGGCATCCGTGCCCACCGTGTCGGTGGCGAACACCACGGGCTTGTTGAGCAACTCCGAGAGTCGCTGCGCAGCCGGACGCAGCGTGAATGCTTCCTCGAAGCCCTCGCCCGCCGGACGGCCCAAATGGCTCATGAGGATGACGCGCGCGCCACCTTCCACCAGCTTCTCAATTGTCGGCAGCGCCGCCCGAATGCGCGTGTCGTCGGTGACCATGCCATCCTTCACCGGCACATTAAAGTCAACGCGCACCAGCACCCGCTTGCCCGCCGCGTCCAACTCATCAATAGTTTTGATGTCCGCCATATTCATCTCCTTGAGGTCACATGCAAGCCACCGTCCGTGCAGAACCCCGTAGATTGTCATCCTGAGCGGAGGCCGCAGGCCGGAGCCGAAGGATCCCATGCGGCGACAGCGCATCCGGCCTTCGGCTCGCGCGGGATCCTTCGACTCGCTGCGCTCGCTCAGGATGACACCTGTAAGCATTCGGACGAGTCAGCAAAGGAAAACGAGCCTGCCAAGGCAGGCTCGTTTCAACAAATACGCTTAGAGCAAAATCTTCACGAGATCCTTAACCCTGTTGGAATAGCCCCACTCGTTATCGTACCAGCTGATGCACTTCGCGAAGTTACCCTCGCCACCCATCACCATGGTGAGCTTGCCGTCGTAGATGGAGGAATGCGGGTTGTCCACGATGTCGATGGAGACAATCGGATCCTCGGTGTACTCAAGGATGCCGTTGAGCGGGCCTTCGGCCGCAGCCTTCATCGCGGCGTTGATCTCGTCGATGGTGACATCGCGCTCCAGCTCAACCGTGAGGTCAACCATCGAGCCGTCCGGCGTGGGAACGCGAGTAGCGAAGCCGTCCAGCTTGCCCTTGAGTTCCGGCAGCACGAGCGACACCGCGCGCGCGGCACCGGTGGTGGTGGGGATCATGGACATGGCAGCCGCGCGGGCGCGACGCAGGTCCTTGTGCGGCAGGTCGAGAATCTTCTGGTCGTTCGTGTAGGAGTGAATGGTGTTCATGTAGCCGCGCTTGATGCCGAAGTTGTCCAGCAGCACCTTCGCGAAGGGGGCCAGGCAGTTCGTCGTGCACGAGGCGTTGGAGATGATGTTGTGCTTCTCGGGATCGTACTGGTCGTCGTTCACGCCCATGACGATGGTGATGTCTTCGTTTTTGGCCGGCGCGGAGATGACAACCTTCTTGGCGCCCGCGTCGAGGTGCGCCTTGGCCTTCGTGCCGTCGGTGAAGAAGCCCGTGGACTCCACCACCACGTCAACGCCCAGTTCACCCCAGGGGAGGTTCGCGGGCTCGCGCTCGGAGAGGACCTTGACCGCATGGCCGTCGGCGATGAAGCCATCCTCGGTGACCTCGACCGTGTCGAAGGCGCGCCCGTGGACGGAATCGTACTTGAGCAGGTGGGCCATCGTCGGGATGTCGCCGAGGTCGTTAACCGCCACAACCTCGATGTCGGGATCGTTCACCATCGCGCGGAACGCCAGGCGGCCGATGCGACCGAATCCGTTAATGCCTACTTTGATTGCCATGCGTATCCCCTTTCGTAAAGATACTCTGTTGCAGTCTTTTGGGACGGTACTGATACTACACCGCGTGCGCGCCCGGCGGGGCGAGCGCGGGGTCATCCCATAATAAAAGCATGCCGAGCAGGGAATTTGCCAACTTAGTGCAACTGCCTCCCAGTGGACGCCACCAGGCGCGCCCGATTCACGCATGCGCACACATTGTACTCCGCAAAAGCGCGTTGCACGGTTTCAGACGGTCAACGATGAGGCGGGCGGCGGTTTTTCACAGGGGGAACGCTAGCTTTTGGCCTCTTTCGCCATCTGTTCGATACGGCGCACGCGGTGGTACACGGCGCTTTTTGACAGCGGCGGGTTGGCGCGCTCGCCGAGTTCCTTGAGCGTGGCATCCGGGTAGGTGACGCGCAGGCGGATGAACTCCTGCAGTGCGGGAGGCAGGTTCTCCATGCCGTGAGCCTCAAGCACCGTTCTGATGGCGAAGATCTGATCGACCGAGGCGCTGGCGCTTTTTGCCTGGTTCGCCACCTCGGCGTTTGTCATGCGGTTCACGTCGTTACGCACGCTTTTGATGACACGCTCGTTTTCCATGGCTAGCGCGCAGTGGTGCGCGCCTGCGAACGCGAGGAATTCCAGAATGGCGGCTCCGCTTTTGAGGTACACCATATAGGAGCTGCGCCGTTGCATGATGCGCGCGTTGATGCCTTTTTCCTCCATGAGCGCCACCAGGCCCTCGGCCAAGGGTTCGGACTCCACGGTAATTTCGAAGTGGAAGTCGCCACGCGGGTTGGCGATGAAGCCGCTGCCGAGAAACGCGCCGCGCAGATAGGCGGCCGTGCAGCACTGCTTATCCACGAGGTCGGGCTTGATGCCCAGCTCCAGGCCCTCTTCGGAGAGCACGCCCATGTCGCGCAGCGCCTCGGCCAAGGTGGGCTGCGCCGGCACCTCTATCAGATAGTTTGGCGTTTTGTGCAGCACGCTGCGGCGCACGGTGAGCTCGGTTTTCAGGTGGTAGAGCTCGTGGAGCAGCTTGATGATGAGGCGCGCCACACTGGGCACGTCGGTGGATACTTCCAGACGGTACGCGCCCTGGCCGCTGAGGAAGAGGGTGCCTTCGATGCGCACGAGCGCCGCCAGGGTTGCTTTTTCGCAGTGCGAGCATACGGGGGGCACGCGCGCGAGTTCGTCTTTTACTTCTGCCGTGAACGACATAGCTTCAACACCCCCCGGAATGCGTCGCGCAAGGCGCCCGGGTTGTGCCAGGTGGGCTGCGCAGGGTCCACCAAATCGCGCGCGATGACCACGGGGCCCTGCGCTTGGATGGCCTGGACGTCGCGGTAGGTGATGGCCACGGGGCGCACGCGGCCGCCGAGCACCGCGTCGTCCATGTCGGACGTGGAGCCGTGTTCAGGCTCGTCGCCGGCAAGCGCGCCGAACACGCCGGTGGCGGGGCTGTCGGGGCGCAGCGGCACGGTGGTGTGCACCAGCATGTAGTCCACGAGCCCATGCATGCCGTGATCCATGAGCGCTTCCACGTGTTCGCGCGCCGTAAGGCCCCAGGTCTCCCCCTGCATGTCGGCGAGCGAGCACACGAAAAGCGTGCTGGCCCGCGAGGCGCGCACCGCGTCCACTACGCCGGGAACCAGCAGGTTCGGAATGATGGAGGTGAAAAGCGAGCCGGGGCCAAGCACAATGAGGTCGGCTTCACGGATGGCCTTGAGCGCGGGTTCGTAGGGCGTGACCGGGCGGTCGGCGCTCAGACGCACGCGGTCGAGCGCCGTGCGCGAATGGCAGGCCACGGCTTGGCCTTCAATCTCGCGGCCATCGCGCGTGTGCGCCACCAGCGTGACGCGATCGAGCGTGGAGGGGTACACGCGTCCCTGGGCATCAAGCAGCTTCTCGCAGATAGCGATGGCCTCAGGGAATGACCCGGCCGCGTCTTCGAGCGCTGAGAGCATGAGGTTTCCAAGCGTGTGGTTGCCCGCGAAGGGGAACCGGTACTTGAAGGCGCGCACGAGCGGATCGTTCGGGTCGGCCGCCATGGCAGCCAAGCATTTGCGCACGTCACCGGGGGGCGTGACGTTTGCCTCCTCGCGCAGTACACCAGTGGAGCCGCCATCGTCGGCCATGGCCACCACGGCACTGGTTTCCAGTCCCATGGACAAAAGCGTGCGGATGGACACGGGCGCACCGGTGCCGCCGCCGATGACAACCGCGCGCACGTGCTCGCCAGGAGCCACCACGGCGGGCGCGGGATCGAGCGCCGCGAACGCAGCGGTAGCTGAGGGATCGTGGGTAAACGCAGGTGTTGTCATAGCGCGCCGCCCTCGGCGAGCGCGAGGTCGCGGTGCGCGATACTCACGCGGTAACCCTGCGCCTTCAGGTAGTCGGCCGTGGATTCCGCGAGCGCCACCGAGCGGTGTTGGCCGCCCGTGCACCCCACCGCAATGGCCAGCTGCTGCTTACCTTCGGCCACGTAACCAGGCATGACGCAGTCGAGTAGCCCGCGCCAGCGCTGTTCAAACTCTTCGGTTTCCGGGCGATACAGCACGAAATCGCGCACTGGTTTGTCGAGGCCCGTAAGCGGGCGCAGTTTCGGGTCGTAGTAGGGGTTTGGCAGAAAGCGCACGTCCATGACCAGGTCGGCGTCGAGCGGCGCGCCGTGCTTGAAACCAAACGAGTACACGGTGACCGAGAGTCCCGTGCGCTCTTCCCCCGGCGCGAACAGATCGCGGATGGTGGCGCGCAGCTGCGGCGGCAACATGTCGGTGGTGTCTACCACGTGATGGGCGCTTTCGCGCAGCTCGAAGAGCAGGTTGCGCTCGCGCTCGATGCCTTGGGCGATGGAGGCGCCGTCCGTACACAACGGGTGCCGGCGGCGGCTGGACTTGTAGCGCGCAACAAGCTTCTCATCTGCGGCATCGAGGAATAGAATGCGGTAGTCAATGCCCTGGGCCTTCAACTTCTTCAACTCATTCATGAGGTTCGCAAAGAAATCACGGTTGCGGGCGTCGCATACCACGGCAAGGCGGCGACGCTCGTCGGGCTGGCCGGGCATGCCCGTGAGTTCCAACAGGTTCGCAATGAGGCTGGCGGGCAGGTTGTCCACGCAGAAATAGCCCAAATCTTCGAAGGAGTGCATGGCCTCAGTGCGCCCTGCCCCGCTCATGCCGCTTACGATGACAAGTTCAGGCATGTGCGCCAAGTCGACGCGATCCGCTGCTTCTTCGCTCATGTCGTCCGTCCTTCCGTGGATATTCTACGCATCACCCTGCACGGCCCGCTCTACCGCTTCGTCAACAACGGCCGAGGTCACCGCCGCGGGGCCCTCACCCGCTGGCGGACAGACAGCCTCAGCAGCCGCGTCCGTCTCGCCGCCCACGACGCGTTCGTCGGTGCGTTCCTTATTATACTGCTGAAGGACGCAATACAGTTCTTCAGCTACTTCTTCAGGCACGACGCGCGCGGCTTTGATCTCGTCGAGCGTGGCCGCCTTCAGGTTCCTGAACGATTTGAAGTGCTTGAGCAGCGCTTTTTTGCGCACCGGGCCCATGCCAACCACGTCGTCTAAGATGGAAGCCGTCATGCCCTTGCCGCGCAGTTCACGGTGATACGTGATGGCGAAGCGGTGCGCCTCGTCGCGCACCTGTTTCACCAGATAGAGCGAGGCCGAGCCGCTAGGCAGCACCACGGGGCCCGTATCCTGCCAGGGCACGAACAATTCCTCGTCGCGCTTGGCCAGGCCGCACATCGCAATGTCGTCGATACCCATTTCGTCGAACATGGCAAGCGCCGCGGAGAGCTGAGGCTTGCCGCCGTCAAGGATGATAAGGTCAGGCTTTGAGCCGAAGCGTTCGTCGGCCATACGCTCGGGCGCGTAGCGGCGGCTCATGACCTCTTGCATGGACAGGAAGTCGTTCGCTTCGTCGAGCGGCGTTTTTATCTTGAAGCGACGGTACTGGTTTTTGTCCGGCTTGCCGTTCGTGAACACCACCATGGAGGCCACCGTGTAGGAGCCGTGGATGGTGGAGATGTCGAAGCACTCGATGCGCATGGGTGGCGCGTCGAGTGCGAGCGCGCTTTCTAGCTGGAGCAACGCGTTGTTGATGCGCTTGTCGTCGTAGTTCGTGCGCACCTTGTAGCGCATGAGCGTGTGCTTCGCGTTCGTTTCGGCCATGCCCACCAGTTCCGCCTTCTCGCCTTTTTGCGGGGCGGTGAAACGCACTTTCGCGCCGTGGGGACTTGCCAGCTTTTCAGTGAGCCACTCTTCCATGGCCTCCTTGTCCTCCGGCTCGTCGCGCAGGATGACCTCGTGCGGGATGGAGGTGGTGGCGTCGTAGTAGCGCAGGAGGAACATGTGCAAGAGGTCGTCGTCGGGGACGTCTTTGCCGCGGTCGAGCACGAATTCGTTCGAGTTGATGATGCGGCCTTCACGCACCATGAACACGTGCACGCCCGCCACCGTTTCCTCGCGGAAGAGGCCCACGACGTCGGCGTCGAGGTTGCGCGTGGACACGGCGTGCTGCTTGTCGGTGAGGCTGTTGATGGTGTCGATGCGCGCCTTGATGCGCGCGGCGCGTTCGAAGTCCAGCTCAGCGGCGGCATCCTGCATCTCGGTGGTAAGTTCCTCGATGAATTCGCGGTGCTGGCCGGAGAGGAAACGCTCGATGCGACGCACGTTGAGATCGTACTCTTCCGGCGTGATGCCGCCGCAGCACGCGCCGGGGCCGAGGCCTACATGCGCGTCGAAGCACGGGCGCGCGTCGCGGTCGAGCAGCGCAAGCGGGTCTTTGTCAAGACGGCGCTTCAGCTGCCGCCAATCGGCACACGACGTGGCGCAGAGCGGCACGACGCGCCGAGCAATGTCCACCATATCGCGCGCGGCACGGCTGTCGGTGTAGGGGCCGAAGTACTTGGTGTCGGCGCGGTGCTTCTCGCGCGTGTACTTGATGGCGGGAAACACGTCGCCTTTCGTGAGCGCGATGAACGGGTAGGACTTGTCATCCTTGAAGTCGGCGTTGAAGAACGGGGCGTGCTGGTTGATGAGGTTCTTTTCGAGCACGAGCGACTCGTGCTCGTTTTCTACGACGATGTAGTCGAAGCTGTCAATTTGATCCACCAGCAGGGGGATCTTCGCGCGTTCGTCCTGGAAGTTCACGTACTGACGCATACGGGCGCGCAGCTGTTTTGCCTTGCCCACGTAGATGACCTGGCCAGACTTGTCCTTCCAGAGGTACACACCGGGCAGCGTGGGAACGGCGTTCAGTTCCTGCTTGATGCGTTCCAACTTAGCGCGTTGGCTTTCGGCAGGAGCCGCTTCCGCGTTGTAGGAGCGCACGGCATCTTCCAGCGCCGGGCGGCGGCGTCCCTCGCGCTCCAAGCGTGCGGCGGCATCAGCAGCGTCGGCGGTGTTGGCCGCGTCAGCTTCTCCAGGCTCTGCGACCTCTTCCTCGTCCCAGCGCTCAACACCGCCCGCGTCACCGTCGGAGAAAGAATCATCATTGGTATGTTCAAAAAGTTCGTCCATAGGCGCAGTATAGCAAACCGCACAAGCGTTCCCGTAACGTCAAACCCCCTCCACGCGGTCACCAGAACCGCTGGCTGGAACGAGGATTAACGGCGGTTTAGCGCGTGCGAAGGGTCGACGTTGCGGAGGAGGGTTGGGTTGTCGTAGAGGGGGTGGACTATGAGGTCGCGGGAGCGCAGTTCGTGATGGGTGCCGGTCAGGAGGTTTTCGAAGAAGCGGTGGAGGAAGCTGGGGTCGGGCATGACGCCGGCTTTTGCGTTGCGGTAGTTTGCGCGTACGAGCGCGTCGCGGAAGTAGCGCGCGTGCTGCTCGAAGGGTTCGTTGTCTATGTCGAAGCCGAGAAAGCGCAGGTAGAGCACTGCAAACACGGCCACGGTACGCGTGTTTCCCTCCACAAAGGGGTGCACCTGCCACAGCCGTGAGACAAAGCGCGCGAAGTGAGCAAGCTGCTCGCCCTCGAACGTGATGTCATACACGTAAGCCGCTTCCTCATCAAAGGCAAATTCGAGCGAGTGCGCGACGAGGGACGGATCAGCGTACACCACGCTGTCCCCGTTGAGGATGAATTCGCGCTTTTGAAGCGCCTCCGTTTTGAACTCACCGGGGTGGTAGAGTTCCGAATCGAGGTCTTGAAACAGCGAACGGTGCACTTCGGGAAGCATCTCAGGCATGAGCGAGAACGCGCCACGCGAAAGCAGTTCAACAATGCGCTGACTTACCAGGTCAGCTTCACGGGTGTCGGCCTCACAGGTACCTGCCTCCCCCTCGTCAGGAAACTCGGAGGATTTACGCTGTTCGTAATACGCCCGGATGAGACTGCCTGTTTCCGCAAGGTCGCGCTTCCCCGCAACGTGCGCGTCTGCCAGTGTGCGCAGGTAGCCAGACGGCTCGAGCCCATCCACCTGCTGCAAGCCCATCGCCACATTCCAGTATCCTCGGCGCACCGAGGCATCGCCCGTCTCATGCACCGGCTCATAAGGAAAATCCTGCGGACAATCGGCCGTCATACACAACCCTTCCGAAACAACATTGCCGCCAGTATAACAAACCCCAAGCCACCCAAACAAATGTTTCACATGAAACACCGGAAGCACGCCTGCCAAGCGGCAACAACAAAAGAGAGGCCACGCTTGAGCGACCTCCCTCCTACATGCGAAACAACGCAGACACTTACCTATTTATAGTAGGGTTACCCAGCTACCTCAATTGTCCAGGTGAGTTTCGTGAGCGATGTGATGTCCTCGCCTGGTTGATAATCCAACTGCGCGCCATTCAGGTTCAGTCCGATGGAGCCATCCAACACACTCGGCTTCCCTGACGAGGCAGCGGCTAAGGTGACGATATACTCATCACTGCCGTTTTCTATCGGAAGGGTCATCGTTTTATTCCCTAACTTAATATCAAGGCTCACCTTCGCGGAATCGCCCTCCACGGGGAACAGCACCGCAGCCCCATTGGCCTTCTGGCTTGAGACTTGCGAAACACGCAGCTTCTGCGGCGTGTTCGAAACTATATCAAACTCACCGGGCGTCACCTTACCGGACGAATCAACCTCCACCTTTGCCGAAAGCGGTACGTCCAAATCTACCTGCAAGGTAAACACGCCATACAGAGTGGTTGGCTGCTCAATAATACCCGTTTCAAAATTAAACATTTCCTGAAACGTCTCGTCGGTATACCAACCGCCGAAGGAATAGCCGAACTTATCGGGCACGCCAGGATCTATCACCTTCTTCTCACTCGTGGAGAGCAAACTGGCATAGTCGGTCCATCCTTGCTCGCCCGCAAGCTTGGTCTTAAGCGAAACGATATTTACACCTTCAGGCAAATCGGCAGGATCCGTCACCAGCGTACGGTATTGCGAATCCCAATATGTTTGATCGAGAATATGCGACGGATCCCCCGCATAATATGTGGTCACGCTATAAGAAAGTGGCTGATTTGTTACCGGGTCGGAGCATACGAAGGCGCTATCAAGACCAGCTTTCGCTTCGTCGGAAATCGCCGTCAGATCAATGCTGGCTGGAAGAACCATCAGTTCATTGCACTGCGTGAACATATCCACAATATTCGTCAGGCTCGATGGGATCGTAAATCCATTGGGGAGGTACTTTAGGCTGTTGCAGCAATAGAAAGCAGCTTGTGCGTTCAGGCAGTTTGGCGGAATTCTAAACCCAACGGGCAATGCTTCCAGCGAGCGGCACTCGTAAAACATCGACGCTATGTCCATAACGTTTGGAGGAATATTGAAACCCGCCGGCAGCGACTTGAAGTTCGGACACACATGCAACAACCCTGAGACATCCGTCACACTATCAGGCAGGGTAAAGCCCGCTGGAAGTGTTGTGAGACTCGCCATATTGTCAAACATATAAGAAACGCATTCGACACCATCCATTACCTTGAGCTGCGACGGCAAGGCTGCGATTGATTCACAGTGCGAAAACATTTTCAACGCCGTCTTCGCTGTGCCAGGAATCACAAGATTGGTGGGAAGATCCGTAAGATTAATACAGTTGGCGAACAGGCTTTCCACGCTGTTCACGCCCTCAGGAATGAACATCCCCGTTGCATCAACAAGCGAACTCATACCGGCGAACCAAAACGCCATGCTGGTGGCGCGCACCGACGCATCCATCTGAACGCGTTTCACTCTGTCACGCAGCGTGCCCCAGTGCTCCATGGGCAAGACGTTCATCACGTCGTTATTCCACGTCCATCCAAAGTCGTCGATCACCGCTCCTTCGGTGCAGTGGATCTTCAGCGTACCATCGTCGGTGAGTTCCCAGGAGGCATCGTGGTTGCCAGCAGTTCCGGTGGTGGGTAGCAGGCCGGAGGCCTTTTGGTACAACCCATATAACGTTGTATTCGCAGTAATCGGTTGCGAGAAGTCAAACTTCACATCACCCTTCTCGCTGGTAAACCAACCGAGGAAAACAAACCCTTGGCGTTCGGGCGCAACGGGTTCCGCCATCGCTGCATTGGCAGCAACAGGAAGCGTTTTCCATTCCTGGAAAGCGCCAGACTCTTGGGACACCATAAGCGTAACTGCAAACTCTCCCGAAAGAGACGTAACAAGTTCGCGAGACTGGCTGCTCCAGAACGCTGCATCCATCATGTCGCTTGGATTACCCGCATAATAGGTTTTCACAGGAGAACTTGGTTTAGCCTGGTCGTAGAACGAGAACATAGTGTTAGCCTTTTGAAGCGCTTCAGCACTCAACGAATTAAGCTTCATGCTTGCCGGCAGCGACCGCAACCTACCGCAATCAAAGAACATGTTCGTTACCTTCTTCAGAGAAGCAGGTATGCAGAAACCGGTCGGAAGCGCATCCAGTGCGTGACACGAAAAGAAGAGGAACGAGAGATTTTCCACCTTGGTGCATGTCGTCAGGTTGAAGCTGGTCGGAACCGCCTTCAGCGAGCCACATTCCGCAAACATACCTTCGCCGTTAATAAGATCACGCGGCGCGCTGAAGCCTTCAGGTATGGAAGTCAATCCCGTCCGAGCAAAGACGTACGCTGCACTATTCACGCCATCAGGAAGCGAAAATCCTGCCGGCAAGCTGCTCAGCTTATTGCAATAGTTGAAGGCGTGGTCCACCGCAGTCACGGTATCCGGAATGATAAAGGGCTCGGGAAGTTTTTCAAGCAGCGAGCACGAGACAAACAGGTTCCCCAGGCTGGTGACCCCGGTCGTAGGCACGAAGAAGCGAGAGGCATCGGTAAGCTGTGGCATGTGCGCAAACCAAAAGTCCATGCTTTCTGCCACGCCAACCGTCGGCGCCATTGCAATTCGTTTCACATCGCCGCGGTGCGGCCCCCAATACTGAAGATTATACTGGGCGTCAGGCGCTCCATTCTCCCACGTCCATCCGAAGTTAGCTATAACCCCATCGCCACATATCGAGAGCGTTCCGTCGACCGCAATGTGCCACCACGCCTCACCGGTGTCAGGCTGAACCGGCAACGCACCTTCCACCGTACCGCGACCACCATGCGTGAGCCACGTGCCGTAGAGCGTCTTGCTTTCGGTCAGCGGCTTCGAGAAATCAAACGGCTGCGTGCACTCTTCGTCAATACACCAACCACTGAAGATGTAGCCGTCAAGCACAGGGTCATCAGGTTTGACAATTTCTCCAGCTTCATTTGACCAGATCACTGAAAGGGTTTCCCACGGGAATCCCAATGCTTCATCCGAGGACTGCACCTTAAACGTAACTTGCCAGATACCACCGTCTTCCATACCTGAAGCATCGGTAACCAGCGTACGTTCCTGACCCTCCCAATCAAAATTCAAAATGTGAGGATTCGTACCCTGGTACAGCGTTTTGAGACGCGCCGTATCTCCTTCCCTCATTGCTTGAAATGGCTCAGCCGAAGACAGAGCAGCCTCAAAGGGAAAATCAAAATCCTCGCTCAAACTCACAAGACTTTGGCATCCCTTAAACATGTAGTCCATAGCGGTAACACTTTGAGGAACTATAAATCCCTCAGGAAGCCTTGACAGCGAAGAACATCCCTCAAAGAGCGAAGTGCAATTGGTAGATAGCGGTCCTATAAAATCATTGGGAAGACGCAAAGTAGCTAGGTTGGAGCAGTTCCTAAAAACGTTCCTCATATTCGTAACTCCAGAAGTGTCGAAGCTACGTAGGTCAATTGATGTAAGACTTGCGCATCCTTCAAACATGCTGAACATCGACGTCAAAGACGTTGTAACAAAATGCGAGAGATCGACGCTCTGCAAACTTGCACACCCGTTGAACATCTTGTGCGTGAATTGTACCGACGACGTATTGAAATTTGATATATTCAGTTCGTGAAGGCTTGAGCAGCCATTGAATAAGCTGCCCATATTTATCACCAGCGGTGTAGTGAAATGCGAAATATCAAGAGAAACAAGACTTGAGCAATCTTGGAACATCGCATAGATGCTAGTCGTACTATCGGTACTGAAATTCGACACATCGATAGAGGTTAATTTTGAACAGCCATCAAACGTCCAATACATGTCTTCTACACGCGAGGTGTTTAAGCCAGACACGTCAATGGATTCCAAATTGGAGCATTTGCTAAAGATATAGCCCATGTACTGAAGATTCGGTGTGTTAAACGAAGAAAGATCGAGCCTTTTGAGGCTTGAGCATCCAAGGAACATGCCATACATACTGGTTACATTCCTCGTATCAAACCCCGACACGTCAATCTCTTTTAAGCTTGAGCAGCCGTTAAACATATTGCTCATGAGCTGGACATTCGACGTATTCAAGCGAGACAAATCAAGTTCGGTCAGACTTGAACAACCAAGGAACATACTTGCCATAGACGTTGCTCCGGCGGTCGACGTCTCGGGAAGTATCAGCGTTTGCAAGTTGGAGCATCCGTAGAAAAGACCTCCTATGTTGGCAACAGACGAGATGTCAAGACTCGACAGATCAAGTGAAGTCAAACTTGAGCAGTTGTAGAACATGCCATAAACGCTGCTGGCATTCGTGCACTTAAAATGAGAAACATCGACCGACTTCAGGCTTGCGCAATCGTAAAACATGTCGAACATGAGGTCTACGTTTGAGACATCGAAGTTAGATACGTCGATCGATTCAAGGCTAGAACAACCGCGAAAGAGGTTATACATATCTTTTACATTTGAGGTATCGAACGAGGAAACATTAAGATAGGTAAGGCCTGATGCTCCGTAAAACATCTGGGCAATGTCCTCTGCTTTTGAAGTGTTGAATGTTCTCAGATCGAGTGACTTAAGAGCGGAGCAATCGCGAAACATGTTAAACATAATTGTGACATCTGAGGTGTCGAAGCCAGAAACATCCGCTGTTTCCATGTTCACGCAACCCCAAAATAGGCGAGAAGAATCTGGTGCCCCCTTCACACCTTCCTCAATCCGCAACGATTTAATTAAATCACGCTGGGTGTACCAGGGGATATTTTTTTCAGACTTATCGACACTACCCAGCACGCCATCAGTCCCCAACTTCGGGGAGATGGTCAGACAGCCTTGTTCGTCAATTACCCACGTACAGTTACCCCATTCGCCTTCTTTCGGATCCGAAGTGTCAGTGGGTTGTCCATCGGTAGCAAGAGGCATCACATGGCTCAACTGGGCAATACCGGTTTCGGAGTTGGATGAATTGGGCTTTTCTGTTCCAGCGTTTGTATCCGGGAAGTTGTATGTTTCGGATGCAGCGGAGACTTCTATGGTGCGGGTGGCACGGGCGAGTTCTTTGTTGTTGAGAGTGAGGGTAGCGGTGACTTCGGAGGTTCCGGGGGCTTTGGCGGTGGCGGTGCCGTCAGGGGCGACCGAGATTGGTTTGGCGGCGTAGGAGAAGGAGAGTTTACAAG
The DNA here is from genome assembly GCF_030077735.1 of Gordonibacter faecis. Taxonomy (NCBI): domain Bacteria; kingdom Bacillati; phylum Actinomycetota; class Coriobacteriia; order Eggerthellales; family Eggerthellaceae; genus Gordonibacter; species Gordonibacter faecis. The sequence continues at coordinate 17,167 of NZ_JASJEU010000024.1, forward strand.
CTTCGGGGACCTCGGCGAGGGCGTTTTCAAAGAGGTTGGCTTGTTGGTCTACCTCGAGGGTGAGGGGTTCTTGGGGGAGAGTGAGGCCGTAGGGGTTGAAGTGGTTGTTGTTCGCGATGAGGCCCAGGTTCCAGGGATAAGTGTTGTCTGCGTTGTAGGGGCAGTAGAGGGAGAGGTTGGCACAGCCTGCGAGGGTGTCGTCGGCTACTTGTGGTGTGCCGAGGGCGACGATGCGAGTCAGGGACTCACAGGAGGCGAAGGCGCGGGAGTTGATTGATTGCACGCTGGAGGGGAGCCAGATGTCTGCGAGGCTCGTGGCTTCGAAGGCGCGCTCGCCTAGTTCGCGGAGGGTGTCGGGGAGTTGGATGCTTGTGAGGTTGGCGCAGCCAGCGAAGGCGGCCCCGCCGATGGAGGTCACGGTGGCAGGGAGGGTTACGCTGGTCAGCGTGCCGCGGTTCGCGAAGGCGTTAGCGGCAATGGTGCTCACACGGTACGACACGCCATTGATCTCGGCGGATGCGGGGATTTCGAGGGTGGCGGCGGGGCCTTCTACACCTTCCCAGGTGACTGAGAGGGTGTAGTCATCAAGCAGCGTAAACACGAAGTCGCTGGCATCTTCGGCCTCAGCTTCTGGGCGCGTTGTTGCACCGGGCTCCGCAGGCTCGGCGAAGTGTTGGAAGCCGGCCGCTTCCCAGACAGCCTTGCGTACGTCGTAGTCCTCCCCTGCGGGAAGCGCGACAACAGCGGTGGCTTTGACATCATCAACAAAGGCAGTCGAGTCGATCTCAAGCACATTCCCGAGTGCGGTGATCGAGGTGAGGTTTTTGCAGCCGGCAAGCGCGTACTCGCCGATGGTTTCTGTCTCAGTGGGAAGCACGACAGCAGTTCCTACCTTCGGCGGGCAGACAACCAAGGTCTTGAGGTCTTTCGTGAAAAGCATCCCGTTGAGCGTTTTGAATTCGGCGCTGCCATCCCCGGCAGATAGTGAGGAGCTCAGACACCGGGAAAATGCCTGAGCGGGGACGTATGTTGTTTGGCCGGGGATGGTGGCAGCGCCCTCCTTGCCCTCGGGAATGAGCAGGAGATGAGAGTAGTCTTTGGTAAAGAGCATGCCGTCAGAAGCCGAGAAGGCCTCGTTTTTGCTGCTGACAGTAATTGATTTGAGAGAAGAGCAGCCCGCAACTGCGTCGGAGTCTACCTCGCGCAGGGTGGCAGGAAGTGAGATTGAGGTGAGTTCCGGACACTTCGCGAAAGCTTCTTTCGCGATGGAAGTTACCTCGTAGGTGGTTGACCCGCTGGTTACCGATGCCGGAATCGAAAGGTCACCCTTGGGCAGTGTCACGGCAGTGCCAACCAGCTTAGCGGTGTTGGCTGTGGTTTCGATTTCGAAGACAAGGCCATCAGCCACAATTGAGGCAATGGATTCGGATGCACCTTCAGGCAGCGGAACGGTGCCTGCTACCTGGCCGGACACACCAGTAGAACCCGCGTCCTGCACGGGCGAGTTTTCGTTTTGATTGTCGTTGGAAGAAAGTTGGTCGAGTGGGACCTGTTGGGAGAACTGCGAAGCATCGCCGCTCACATTCGGAGATTCAGAAGCACCCTCCGCGCTTGTAGCGTCAGAGGATTCGGAGGCTATAGGCTCAGAAAGCCCCCCCCCCCCCGGAGGTTTTCGGATTCAGCAGTGTCTGCGAATGCAGGCAGAGTACCGGTCGCCAGAGCAAACGTAAGCGTTACCGCACACGCAGCCCTGCCGAGCCGCAAAGCTCGACGATTATTCATTTCCCTTGTCCCTTTACTCCAAATTCTTTGTGCATTTCCCGATGCACGTACCCCACTCACTGAGGGATATGCTCGGCATAGTAGCACGCGAAATGGGAATGTGAAGAGGGGCCGGAGGCGCCCGTCAAGGGAAGACACAACCCATCAAGAACCAATAACCGCAGGTAGAACATATTCCGCACATGTTCTGCATAATACTTTTCAACAGACATGCAAATTCACAGTTTCTTCATAAATTGTTGACAAACACAGGAGATGAAAGAAGGGAGCGGACGTGCTAAAATACAGCCATCGGTGCCCCGCCAAGCCGGGCAGCGTGTTTTGGCAAGGCCGGGAAACTTTCGACGGAGACCCGGCCTATTTCTTTAACCTAACGTACCTACCAAACGCTGTTCGTCGTTATCTATCCCTTTTAGAGCCCAATCTTACGATTCCGAGAACAACAGTAAATACTGCACAGACCGCAATAACAGTTTGAACATCCATGGCAACTCCAATCTCTCAAGCTGCCCAGGCGACGAAGCACCGTCGCTATTGTACTTCGCGATACCCATGAATGTTCAAAATACTTACCTTTTCGATAATGGAATATGACATGGGGAGGTGCTGTTCTACTCGTCGACAGCACGAGACACCGCCACCCCGTTTCTAGTAAAGACAGGGCGGCGGATAACGATTAGTTTGCTATTTCGAAGGTAAAGGTTATGTCGGCTAAGCCGGTGGAGAAGCCATCTCGATAGAAGATGACATCGGTCGGGTTGAGGTCTTCAATACCTATCGAGCAGTCCAACACGCCAGGATTCGCAGGACCTGTGGCAGTGGGAATGACAAATCCATCCGGGCGCGAAGGTACAAGAACCCCATCCAGATAGAGATCCAATAACCCCTTTCCCACCAGCGGTTTTACTATCAGGTGGAGTTTATCGAGAGCACTTGGCGCTACTGCCATGTCAGCTTCAGCATTCGAAATAGCCACCGCGCCTGCCACCCTCACGGGAGCAGCCGTCTGAGACGTCAGTCGCAGGGGCGCTTTGGTGATAGTGCCCGACGCGTCAACCGTGATCTTAGCGGAGGCGGGCGCCGTTGCCTTCAGGATGGGAGCGGTGAAGCGCGCGTACAGCGTCATGGTTGTCGCGTTCGGCTCGATTGTGGTGCCGAATTCCACCTTGCTACCTTCCCCATCAAACCAGCCCTCGAAGGCCACACCGTAGCGCGATGCCAACTGCGGGTCGACCAGCGTGCTGCCTTGTGCCACCACCACACTTTGCCACAGCGTATAGTTGGAGTTGCCGGTGGTATCGGGGATCATGAAGTTCACCGTGCACATGCCCGTCGGCATGTCCTGCCCGCCGTTGGTAGCCACCAAGGTGCGCTTGTAGTTCGTCTTCCAGTAGGCCTCCGTCGCAGCCGCATCGCCGCCATCGACGGAAAGTTTCGCCAGATCGGAGCCTGCGTAGTAAGTAGTAATCTCAGTAGCATCAGCAGCGGGGGCAAACAGCGTCTCCACGCCTAACACACCTTGCAACCCCGTGAGATCAAGTGAAGCTGGCAGCGAAGTGAGTGCCGAGCAGCCCCTGAACATGTTCGTCACCTCGCTAACCCGAGAAGAATCCGGAATGGAGAATCCCTCGGGCAGCGCCGCAAGTGTCGTACATCTGGTGAACATGCTCGAGAGGTCGATCTTCTTTTCCTGGTTGGTGCTTGCCGGGATGGTAAACCCAGCTGGTAGCGAGGTCAAAGCCGCGCAGCCACCAAACATGGCCGACGCATTGGAAAGATTGGTCGGCAGCAAAAACGAACTCGGCAGTTGCTTTAACTTCGGGCAATTCCAGAACAGATAGTTCGCGTCAATTACCCCCTCCGGCAAGGCGAAGCCCTCCGGAAGCGACACGAGTTCGAGGTTCTCGCCGAAGATGATAGCAGCCCTTTTCAGGTATGGTGGGAGTTTAAAGCCCTCGGGTAGCGTTTTAAATTGACACCCTCTGAACGTGCCTGTCATATTGGTGAGCGAATCGGGTAGCGTAAAGGTCCCCGGAAGGGCAGCGAGTGATGTGCACATATTAAACGTATGATCGAGAGACACGGTGCCCTCAGGCACATACACCCCGTTTATGTTGTTCAAGCCATACATTCCGGAGAACCAATAGTCCATATCACCGGAGGCTCCATCGTCTCCACCAACAAGAATGCCATCACTCATCTGAACCTTTAGCACATGCGCCCTGAACGGCGACCAATAGCTGGTTCTTGGAGAATCATGGGCATCATCGACGGGAGCCCGGAACAGCTTCTTTATTTTCGCGCCCGGCACGGTGGCCTCGATTTTGAGGACATGGGTGTCCTGATCAAACGACCATGTGGCTCCCTGGCCCTCGGTGCCGTCGGGATTGATGGTGGGTAGTGTGCCGCCGGTTGTTTCGTAGAGTGCGTAGAGGTAGATGTCCTTATCGAGTTTCAGCGGGAATGTGGCGGGATCTGTGCATTCCTCGTCCAGGTACCAGCCTTTGAAGGTTTGGAAGGCGCGGGGTGCAGCTGCTGGCGCAATCTCGATAACGTTGCTAGCATTCGCGTACAGCCTCTTCCACACCGTGGGATAGGCGCCGGTGGCGTCGGGCAACCGCAGGCTGGCAATATACTGGCGATTAGAGTCACCGGCCTTCACGATAGTGCGGCGCTGCACCGTTTCCCAATTCCCCACCAGGGCAATCTCCTCGTTGGTCGCAGGGAAATACGTCGGTAGTGGATCAGGCTTCGGCGACGTTACCGCGTTAAACCCGAATACATTCCAGTTCTGTTTTAAGTTTTGCCGGAATGCTCCGTTTTCTGGCATCTTGATAACATTTTCTAAAAGATGCGCAGGAAGCGTCGTGAGTTTAGGGCAATTCATAAACAGTTCTTGGATGTTCGTTGCCGTTGAAGGTATCTTCAGATTTTCAGGAAGCGACGTCAGATTAAGACACCAATAGAACATGCCTTTCATCTGGCTTAATCCCTCGTGCAACATAAAGTTTTCTGGAAGTGCCGAGATTCCCGTTTGGAAGAATAAGCAGTAAGCCACCTCAACTGTTGTAGGCAAAACAAAGTCATCTGGCAGCGTTTTTAGGTTGCTGCACGACTGCAACATGCCGCCCACCCTCTTCAAGTTTTTCACACCCTCAAATATACCGTCGGGAAGCACTCGCAAACTCGAACAGAAGTAAAGCAAGAAACTCGCATCTTCACAGTTTTCCGGAATAAAGAACCCCTTGCTTACATCGGTCAGAGGCATGCGCTTGAACCAACCCACAGCATCGCGTGCCTTTACGTTGCGCTCCATGCGAACAGCAGTAACATCATTTGAGTATGGCTCCCAATACTTGTCTCTCACTTCGTCGAATTTGAACCCGAGCGGAGCGACCGAGCTGCCGTTTTCGCACACGATGTGGAGGGCGCCATCGGTGGCAATGCCCCACCAGGCGTCCTGACCTGTGGTGCCGTCGGGGTTTTCGGTGGGCAGCAGGCCTTCGTCTGTACCCTTGCCGCCGTGCTTGGTCCACTTGGCGTAGAGCGTCGTTGCCTCCGCGACCGGACGTGAGAAATCGAACGCCTTGAGGCAATCCTCGTCAGCGAACCAACCTATGAACCCATAACCTTCTCTCTGGAGAGTCCCCAGATCGGGCACTATGCCGTCATCGCTAGTGAACACAGAGGCTGACGTTTCAAACACGTTCGTATCCGGGTTCATTACCTTATACTCAACCGGATACAACCCCCTATCAGCCACGCCATCGTCCGTCGTTATAAGCGTACGATTCTGACTGGCCCAGTCGAAGTTGAGCACGTTGGAATCGTCGCCCTGGTAATAAGTCGCCACACGCGGAGCGCCCGATTCCACGTCGCAACCGAATGGCGCTGCACCATTGTCAGCCGCATGGTTAGCGCGATCCAAGGGGAACGAGAAGCCGTCGGGCAGCGACGTGAGCGATGGACAGTCTCGCAGCACGTTAAACAGCTTAACCTCGGGGTTTGTAAAGCTGAAACCCGCTGGCAGTGACACTAAATCTTTGCACTGATAGAACATGCCCGCAGGATTGCTCACGGAAGCGGGCACCTTAAACGACGAAGGCAGCGCAACAATAGCCGAACCAGCAAACATGCTGTAGGTATCAATGGTATTCGATGCCAGCGAGAAGCCCTCAGGCACTACCTTGAGTGAGCTACATTTCTGGAAAAGCGAGCCCACGTTCACTACGTTCTCCGGCATCACAAATCCTGAAATGTCGGTGAGATTCGTGCAACCATAAAACCAATAGGAGAAGTTGTTATTGCGGATAGAGGGACACATTTGCACGCTCACGATGTCGCTACGATACGGAGCCCAGTGATTCGTCTTCTCATCTGGGCTGTCGAACCAACCAAACCCTTGGATGACTCCTCCTCCCCTGACATACAGCGTGCCCTCATCAGTCAGAGTCCAGAAAGCACTTCCCGAGTTCGCCTGACAGGGCAACTCGCCCTCGCGTGTTCCCGGTGCAAGCTTGCCGTAGATGGTGGTATCAGCTTCGAACGCCTTCGAAAAGTCCACCCGCTGCGTGCACCCAGGGTCGGCATACCACAACGTGAACACGTGGCCCACCCGCGAAGGTACAGCTGACGGCTCTGTAAGCAAACCAGACTCATCGGTGTAGGCCGTAGTCCAATATGACCCTCCGGCTGGGTCATCCGAGGATATAAAGTTGAGCGTAACAGTCTTCGAACCTTGAGGTTGGCTGGCAGAAGTCACGAGTGTACGGTTCGCTTCACCCCAAGGATAGTTCCTCACCGAGTCTTTGTTTCCTGGATAGAAAAGCGGTACCGCAGGACCTTCGACAGCAAACACTCCGGCCAACCAACTGGGAGCAATAGAAAAGGTAGGCATATCAAAATCAGCAGGTAAACTCGCCAACGACGTGCATCCTTCAAACATGCGCGCAAAGAGATTGGCTTTTGAAGGTATTTTCAGACCTGCAGGCAAACTCGTAAGCGACGAACAATTGAGAAACATGCCATAGGTCGAGGTAATGTTATCGGGTATAACAAAGCCCTCTGGTAATCTTTCAAGCGAAGTGCATTCTGAAAATATACCTTCAGCCCCCTTCTCTTCAGTAATATTGTTTGACAACCTGAACCCATCGGGAAGGCTTACGAGATTCGAGCACTTATCAAACAGAGCGTTGCAACGCGTGACTGAATCAGGCACCGTGAAGTCTTCAGGCAACGAAGCGATGGCCGTCATCGAAAGCATGCCATGAACATTTACGTTTGTGCCGGAACGGGGTATGCGCACTCCCCCGATAGATTCAAGGCTCGAACAATTGATGAACATTCCCTGCAAATCGTTCGCATCGTCAGGCACAATCAGCCCTTCAGGCAAGGCTTTAAGGTTTAGGCAGGAATGGAACATGTTACGCATCTTTTTGAGACTAGCAAGCGAGAAGTTCTCAGGGAGACTTTCGAACGAGTTGCAAGCAAACGTACCTTGAGCGCTCTGTGCACTGACTGGAATTCGCACGCCCGAAATATCGAGCAGCCCCGGCATTTCGACGAACCAAAAATCAATATCGAGTGCATCAAGGTTTGCATCCATCACAACCCTTTTAACAAAGGGGCGCACCGGACCCCAATAACCTGTCGACCACGCTTTCCAGCCCCATCCAAGATTTTGCACGACCGCACCCTGGCGATCAGCCCAAATGCGTAGCGTGCCGTCGGAGGTAAATTCCCAGTGGGCGTTCGTTGTGTTGTTGTCGGTAGGCAGATCACCGCTCATGGGTGAGAACTTGGTGAAGTTGTAACTCTTCGTCCAGACTTCTTCCATTGTCGCAAAGGGTTCGTTTTTGCCATCTTGTGACACTGCGGGCAATACGACCGTGGCGTTGCCTTTTGCCGCGTCGTCGAATGCCGCAGCGATGCCAGCACCAGCGAAACTGCTGGGCGCGAAGATTGCGCTCAGCGAAGCGCAGTTGGCGAATGCTTCTGCGCCCACAGCGCTCAGTCCCGCCGGAAGCGATACGGCCGTGAGACCTGCGTTTTTGAATGCTTTGAGACCAATTCGAGTTACAGAACTCGGTAACTCTAGAGATCGAAGGGCCGAACAGTTCTCGAACACGGATTCCTCAATTGAGCGTAGCCCCACGGGAAGTTTCACCTTTTCAAGGCTGGTATCGTTGCTGAAGGCCGTAAGGGAGAGGCTTTCCAAACTCGAATTCTCGGCGAACTCTACCAATTTGAGTAATGTATTGCCGTTGATTGCAGACACGTCCACAGTCTTTAAGCTTTCAGGAAAGCTTAAAGACTCAAGCCCAGTATAGGAAAACGAGTTAACCCCGATTTTCTCTAACATCGAGTCGGCCGAGAACTGCACCGACTTTAACGCCATGCAGCCCGCAAAGGCTCTCACACTTATCACGTTCACTGTGTCCGGAATAACGCATAGTTCGATATTCGCCCCGACGAAGGCTTCAGGTGCTATTTCAACAACGTCGTAATTTTCCTCACCTAAGCGATGCGAAGAAGGCAACTCAAGTCGTCCCGACAGCGCTGAAGGACTCACTGCAAACACCATGAGACTCTTTCCGTCCGGGCGCATGCGGTACGTTAAGCCTCCGTCAACGACGTCTTGTTCCCATTTCGCGTGCAACTTCATATCACTTTCTACCGGCTGCAACGCGTCCCAACGCTGAGTGCAGTCGGCATCTAAGAACCAGCCAGCAAACCCATTTCCCGGCTTCGACATGCCCATCTTAGGAATAGTTGATCCTTTGGGAATAAGCCTTTGAACGCTTTGAGGAGCGCCTCCATTGCCCTCAAACGTCACCGTGCAAAGTTCCTGCTGCGCAAGCACGATATTCTCGTTCGGTATGCCATATCCGTTAGTTTGATTAGCCTTCTCCCAAGTAGTCTTATCGATTTGGGAGTTGACGAACACCTTGAGATTCTCCATGGGGTGGCCGCCAAAAGCATTGGGATGAAGAGAGCTCTCGGGAATACTTCCCTGAATTCTCATTTCTTCAAGCGCGAGCGTATGGGCAAAGACATTGTCGGAAAGTTCCGTGATGCCTGAACCTACTACAACGTTTTCTAAGAGCGTGCATTTCATGAAGGCCGCAGCACCCAGTGTTGTGACAGAATCTGGGATCACTACCGATTTCAGGGAGTAAAGCGACATGAAGGCATTGGTACCGATGGTCTCAAGACTTTTAGGTAGTTCAAGGGATTGCACCATCTGGCAGCTATTAAATGCACTGACTTGAATAGTTTTAACTTTGCTGTTTGGCTCAAAACTAATTGAGGTGAGGGCTAAGCAACTTTTGAAACCGACGTAGGCCACCTCTGTCACCTCATAGGTGATGCCTTCATGCTCGACCATTGCCGGAATGACCAGATCGCCCGCTATTTCAGTATTCGCCGCAGCCACGGATACCGAAGGCGTCCCTTCCGTGGCGAGTACGGTATAGCGCAGCATCTGGCCTGAAGGGGCGAGGGCTTCAAATGTTGTGCTGGTTGCGAGCGTCTGTGTTATTGAAATTGTCGAAGGCTCGTCATTGAGCGGCGCGAGAAGATCAATCACAGGCGCTTCGTTGTTCGCTGGCTCTTCTTGTTCGCTTGTTGTGCTCGAAGTTGGCTGCTCTTCCGCGACAGGTGGAGCAGAGGTGGCGGAGACTTCCACCGTGCGGGTTGCGCGGGCGAGTTCTTGGTTGTTAAGGGTGAGGGTGGCGGTGACTTCGGAGGTGCCGGGGGCTTTGGCGGTTACGGTGCCGTCAGGGGCGACGGAGAGGGGCTTGGCGGCGTAGGAGAAGGAGAGTTCCAGAGGGTTGGGGGCTTCTGCCAAACCACTGTCGAAGAGGTTGGCTTGCTGGCCTACTTCGAAAGTGAGAGGCTCTTCGGAATAGGCCAGGCCATAGGGCAGCACGTGGTTGTTGTTGGCGAGAAGGCCCAGGTTCCAAGGGTAGGTGTTGTCTGCGTTGTAGGGGCAGTAGATGGAGAGGTTGACGCAGCTCGCCAGGGCGTCGTCGGTCACTTGCGGCGTGCCGAGGGCTACGATGCGCGTCAGTGACTCACAGGAGGCGAAGGCGCGCTGGCCGATTGCTTGCACGCTAGCGGGGAGCCACACGTTAGTAAGAGACGTGGCTTCGAAGGCGCGCTCGCCTATTTCACGCAGGGTGTCGGGGAGGCTCACGCTTGTGAGGTTCGCACATCCTGCGAAAGCAGCCTCGCCGATGGAGGTTACGGAGGCCGGCATCTTCATGCTCGTCAGCGATCCACGGTTTGCAAAGGCGTTCGCAGCTACAGTACTCACACGGTACGACACGCCTTTGATCTCGGCGGATACAGGGATTTCCACCTCAGCAGCAGGATCTTCCGCACCTTCCCACGTTACTGAAAGCGTGTAGTCATCAAGCAGGGTAAACACAAAGCCACTGGCAGCTTCGGCCTCGGCTCCCGGGCGCGAAGTCGCACCTGGCTCAGCAAGCTCAGCGAAGTGCTGGAAGCCGGCTGCTTCCCAAACGGCCTTGCTCTCCCCTGCGGGTAGCGCCACCACTGCGGAGGCTTTAACTTCATCGGCGAATGCGGTGGGATCAATCTCACGCACGTTCCCGAGTGCGGTGATTGATGCGAGATCCTTGCAACCAGCAAGCGCATACTCGCCGATGACTTCCGTTTCCGCCGGCAGAACAACTGCCCTGCCAACCACCTGCGGACATACGACGAGGGTCTTCATATCTTTGGAAAACAACATCCCGTTAAGCGATGCAAATGCGGTGCTGCCATCCCCGGTGGTGAGTGAGGAGCCCGGATGGCACAGGGAAAATGCCTGGGCAGGAACATAGATAGTAGAACCGGGGATGTTGGCAGCACCCTCCATGCCCTCGGGAATGAGCAGGAGACGCGAATAATCTTTGGTGAAGAGCATGCCATCGTGCGAGACGAAGGTCTCGTTCTTGGCGCTCACGGTGATTGATTTGAGAGAGGTGCAACCCATGAGGGCATCGGGGTCTACCTCGCGCAGGGTTGCAGGAAGCGAAATGGAGGTGAGTTCCGCACACTTCGTGAAAGCATTCTTCGTGATGGCAGCTACCTCGTAAGTGGTGGTACCACTGGTCACAGAGGCAGGTACCGACAGGTCACCCTTAGGCGGCGTCGCAGCCGAGCCCACAAGGGTCGCGGTGCTAGTGGCAGCATCAATTTCGAACACAAGGCCATCGACCACGATGGAAACAGCGCCCGTGTCTGAGGGCAACACGACCGTGCCAGCTACCTGGCCGGACGCATCAGATGAACCCGCAACCCGTGCAGGAGCACTTTCGTTTTCGTTTTCGTTGGAAGATTGGTCGAGTGGGACCTGTTGGGAAAACTGAGCGGTATCACCACTCACGTTCGAAGAATCAGTAGCTCCCTCCGCGCCAGAAGCGTCAGAGGTTTCGGGGTCTAGAGGCTCAGAAAGCCCCCCCCCCCCGGAGGTTTTCGGATTCAGCAGTGTCTGCGAATGCAGGCAGAGTACCGGTCGTCAGAGCACACGCAAGCGTCACCGCGCACGCAACCCTGCCGAGCCGTACAGCTCGACGGTTACCATTCATTCCCTTGTCCCTTTACTCCAAAAGCCAGTGCATTTCCCGATGCACATACCCCACAAATGCGGGATATGTTCGGCATAGTAGCACGCGCCAAGGGAATGTGAAGGGCACCCTCACTCCCCCATCACAAGGAGAAGCCAGGGCGCCCAAGGTGATAACCGCAGGTAGAATATATTCCGCGCAGGTTAACTAAGATACTTTTCAGCAAACCCGCTAATTCACAGTTTCTTCACAAATAGTATCGCGCTCTCACGAGGCAAGTACTGCGGCTCGATACGTCAGCTGAGCGACATCGGTGCTCCAGCCGTCGCCGAGGAAGTTTATACGAACATCTGACGGAAGCGTCAGCCCGAGCGAAAGCTCCAACTCACCCGGCATCGCAGACCCCGTGGCCGCAGGCACGCGGAACGAACTGCCGCCCACTCCCGTATCACCCAAATACACCTGATACGTGCGCTTGCCAACGCCCACTTCCACCGCAAGCGAGGCGCGATCTTCCGCACGTGGCAGTACCTCGGAAGCCGCATTCGCCTCAGTGCAGTCCAGCGTGAAAGCAACCGGCTCCGGCGTGTACGACCTGACGCGCGCCACAGCGGGCGTCAGGGTGCCGTCAGCCGCCACATTCACCCGCACCTTCGAAGGCACTTCAAGCCGCACGATGGGAGTAAGCGTGCCGTAGAGCACCGTGTTTTGCGTGAGCGTTTGCGCTCCAAAATTGAACACCTCCCCCGCCTCGGTGCGCCAGCCATCGAACGCGTAGCCAAACTGCGAACGAGCTCCCGGATCAGGCACTTTGCCGGACGCATCCGTAAGCACCGTCATATAGGTTGACCAGTCAGCCTGTCCGGCAACCTTGGTTTTGAACGTAACCGTTACAGCACCACCCAGCGAGGCAACATCGGTTACGAGCGTTCGCTTGTAGTTCGCAAGCCAATATGATGCTGCATCATTTCCAGCAATGGCAAGCTTGGCAAGGTCGCCCCCCACCACGTAGGTAGAACGTGGCGCTCCTACGCTAAACATGCTGCTTAGGCCCTCGCACGTGGACGGCACACTGCGCAGGTCGAGGCTTGCCGGCAGCGTGGTGAGAGACAGGCAACCCGAGAACATACCCGCAACGTTCTTCAACACAGTAGCATCGGCAAACACAAAGCCCTCAGGAAGCGCCATAAGCGACGTGCACTGGTAGAACATATTGCGCGTGTCGGTCACCTTAGCTGGAATGGTAAAACCAGCCGGCAGAGATACCAGGTTTGTGCAGCTTTCAAACATTGCTCCGCAATTCGCCAGCTCATCGGGAAGTCTGAACGTCGAAGGAAGTTCCTTCAACGGCGTTTGCGAAAACATATAAGAGGTGGTCGCAGCTTTTGATGGTAGCGTAAAACCGTCCGGCAGCGAGGTAAGCTTGGAGCTCCCAAACGTTGCCGACAGGATTGTGGCGTTCGACGGCAGCTTGAACGACGCCGGCAAGCTTTCCAGGCCGGTTCCGAGGAACAGTCCATCCAAATTAGTGACGTGATCAGGTATAACAAAATTGTTGGGCAGCGATGTTAAGCTTGAGCATTGTGCGAACAGGTGGGTAACATCAGTCGCTCCTGCGGGGAACTTGAACTCGGACACATCCACCAGATTCGTCATACCAGAGAACCAGAAACGAAGATCATTCTGGACGCGCACGTTGTTTTCAATAACAACCTTCTCCACCCTATCGCGCAGTGGGCTCCAGTACCCGGTGCGCGGCGTGCTGTTGATGTCGCCGTTTTCTGGCAAGTTCCAGAGCGTCATTATCTCCGCGCCCTCCACATCGCACCTGATGGTGAGCGTGCCGCGGTCGAACGACCAGGAAGCTTCCTCGCCTGTGGCGCCATCGCGAACTGTTGGTAGTAGTCCTGCTGCGGCGGCGTACTTGCCGTAGAGTTTGGTGTCGGTTGTCAAGGTGTCTGAGAAGTTGAACTTGGTTGTGCATTCGCGCGTGGTATACCAACCGAGGAATGCGGCACCCTCGCGCCCGGGAACGATCGGTTCGTCCAGAGCGGCGTCTTTTTTGGCAAGCTGCTCAAACCACGGAACATCGCCAAAGGCACCCGCGCTGTCGGACAGGTAGAATCTCACCTTCACCGAATCCTCAGGAACGGTGGTTACGATCTCGCGGTTCTGACCGCCCCAGTTGTAGCTGTTTACACTCGATGATGAATCGGCTCCACCTGCAAAGTATGTTTTCAGTTTCTCGGTGCCGCCCGCCATAAACGGGTTCGTTGAATCATTCGCTACATCCAGAGGGAAATCGAAACTCGCAGGCAAATAAGTCAGACTGTCGCATCTCGAGAACATGCTAGTCATCCTGTTTGTCGAACTACCCACTGAATCTGGCACTTTGAATCCTTCGGGCAGCGATTTCAAGGAACTGCATCCATTAAAAAGGCCGCCCGCATTCTTCACGGACTGAGGAAGTGCGAACGTTGACGGCAGCGATTCCAACTCACTGCACGAGTTAAACATCCGATCAATAACCTCCAAATTCGTTGAGGAAGCAATAGATTTACCCAGCGCCTCTGGGATGGTACGTATAGACGCGTTCTGAAAAAGACAAATTGCAGTGGTAACCTTGCTGGGCAGGCGAAAGGATTCCGGAATATCACGCAATGAGAAACATCCGTTGAACATTGAGTTCATATTGGTAACCGACTCTGGAATAATGAAGTTATCTGATATGGCTTCCAGATTACTACAGGCAAAAAATAGACAGCTAATGCTCTGCACATCGTCTGGTATATGCACCTTCTCGATATTAACAAGGTTTGACATGCGATGAAACCAGCAATACATGGTTTCCGCACGGAGAGAATCGCTCATGACAATGCGCCGTACACTGTTACGAACAGGGTACCAATGGGTATTGTTCTTCTCAAAGCCATCCCATGTCCAGCCCAAGTCTTTCACCTTGCCGTCACCCATGATCATGAGCGTGCCGTCGCTGGTAATCTGCCACCACGCCTCGCCACTGTCAGGCACGACAGGTAGTTGGCCTTCTCCAACGGCCTTGTCGCGACCGCCGTACTTGATCCACTTGCCATAGATTTCGCGGTCGCTGTCGAGCGGCCGAGAGAAGTCGAAGGGCACCATGCAGTCTTCATCTTTGCACCAGCCGGTGAAGCCGTAGCCATCACGCGACGGTGTGCCCAAATCAGGCGCAAGACCAGCGTCATTTGTAAGCGCCGTCGAACGCGTGGTCCATGTGCCGTCGTCATTGCCGACGCGATAGATGACCGTAAACGCATTGCGGTCCCCCGCATCGGTAACAAGCGTGCGATTCTGGCTGGCCCAGTCGAAGTTGAGCACCGTGGTGTTATCGCCTGTGTAGTACGTAGGTACGCGCGCCGCCCCCTCAGCAATCGTGCAGAAAAACAGCATATCATCAGCACTTACCGTTGACGGGAAGGAAAAGCCCTCGGGGAGCGTGGTGAGCGACGGACAATCCTTGAACGCATTCTTCACATGAAGCACGCCGGCCGGAAGCGTGAAACCCTCGGGCAAGGACGAAAGTGCCTTGCAGCCAATAAACAGGCCCGAGACGTTCGTGATTTTACTCTTCTCCGAGAAAACGAACGTAGAAGGAAGCGAGCGTAGCGCTGAGCAGGAACCAAACGCGGAAGCAAGACTCTCCACGCTGTCAGGGATACTAAACCCTTCGGGCAACGCTTCAAGGGCACGACATCCCATGAACGCACGATGCAGCGTCACAGAGCCTTCTGGGATGAAGGCCTCGGACACATCGGACAACTTCTGCATGCTGTAGAACCAGTTCACCATCCCCTTCGCCTTCAAGGAAGGAGTCATGCATACACGAAACACTTTGGATCGGTAGGGACTCCATGCATACGCGCTGCCATACGCATCATCGTCAGGAATGCTGAAATTCACCGTGCCGCCACCCCTGATGTAAAGCGTGCCGTCATCGGCGAGCGACCACCAAGCGCTGCCAGTGCCTGGTTCGCAGGACAATGAACCGCCGAAGGAGCCCTCCGCGTACGTGCCGTAGATGGCGAACTTGCCGTCTGTACCAACGGAGAGACCATTGTCGGCGGGCGATTTCGAGAAGTCGTAGCGCTTTGTACACTCCTGGTCAGCGTACCAAAGGGTGAACACCTCACCAGCGCGCTCAGGTACGGCAGGCTCAGACACAAGACCGTTGTCACCCGGATCGACCACGCCCCATTCTTCCCACGCGCTGCCATCTTTGGAAGATAGGTTGAAAACCACCGACCCTTCATGCGGCGTGATAAGGGTACGATTATTTTCCTGCCATTGGCTTTCCGTAATGCTGAGCATGCCCTCATCACTGCCCGCGTAGTACAGCGGAGTTGGCGTGGCGGTATAGAACACATGGGACTGCGCGGCGGCATAACGGGATAACCCGAAGTTCTTCGGATAGATCAACAAGCTGTCGCAGGAGGCGAACATGTTCCGACACGCCGTTCCCTCAGCGGATATCGACGACGGAACGCGAAACTGCTCGGGAAGCGACGAGAGTCGCACACAGTCTTGAAACATTCCCGCCGTATTGGTGACACTCTCAGGTAAAACAAAACTCTCAGGGAGGGATTCGAGGGAAGTGCACTGGAAGAACATGCCTTCAACATCCTGGGATGCTTTTGCATTGAATGCGATTGAGAATCCTGCAGGCAGATTCTTCAAACTGCTACACCCCGAGAACATATACGAAAGGTTACACACAGCATTCCCAAACGCGAACCCGGCGGGAAGCGCCACCAGCGAGCTACAGGAGTTGAATAAAGATTGAGCATTCACGACTCCTGCAGGAATAACAAAGGTATCAGGCACGGTCGTCAAGGAAGTGCACTGCTCCATCATCTGCTTGATATTTTTAACAGTATCGGGGATGAGTAGCCGAGAGACATCGGTCAGGTTGTGCATGTCTTGGAACCACTTCGCCATACTCGGCGTGCCCGTAATGCTCACGTCCACGCTTTTGACGTACTCGCAGAACGGCTTCCAATGATCCGTCACCACGTCGATGTCCGCCCATCCGAAGTCGGCGACATCTTCCGCACTCCACACCTTAAGCACGCCTTCCGGGCTGAGAGACCAGCCGGCTTTAGTCTCGTTGGTGTTGAGGGCATCGAACACAGTAGGCAGAGCACCGTGGGGTTCAGCTACATGCACGGTTGTTGACCCCGAGGCCAGCGGAGCGCCTCCCCGGAACGTCATCTGTGCAGAGGCAGTGAACTCCCCAGTTGCACCTGCTATGGGAACCATTGAAAGCCGCTTGCCATCAGCAGATGGTGTACACTTCGCCAAGGAGTCGAAGCCATCTGAATACGACCAGGTGAACGTGATATCCTTCGCGAATGCCGAATCCTGAGGAATCGACAAAGAAGGCTCAAGCGCTGCCTCCGTGAAATTGGACGGCACAGCAAACGTTGCAGGAAGGCCTGCGGAAAACGCAACGGCATCGGTGATGGCTGGAGAGTCCTGGGCAGCCGCCGACATAGCCTGCCACGACGCAACTGCACCCTCCGGGCAGTACACCACGGGATCCCCACTGCGTAAGAACGACTTATTACTTGGATCGAATGCCACAGCGCCCGAAAGATCAAGAATTTCCTTCAGGCCGCCCATCAGGTCAAAGGTTGCCTCATCAATGGTCTTCAGCGTCGTCGGAAATACAAGAGCGCTTACCCAGTTTTTCGACTTGAACGACGCATTGCCGACTATCTCAACTCCCTCAGGAATGGCATAGCATCCATCAACAGCGCAGGTACGCGCCGCCGCACTATCGATAAGTTTCTTCCCATCCCCCGTGAGCAATGCCCCATTGACAATGCGGAACATCGAGCCTTCCTCTACGGTCACAGACGAAACATTTTCACAGCCAGCGAATGGGCCCGATCCGAACGATGTCACTGACTTCGGAATCCATATCGTTTCGAGTGATGTACAGGCTTCGAACACTAGCCCATCGACAGACTTCACAGTTGAGGGAAGTATCGCATCCTTCAACTGTGAACAACCGCGAAATGCGTTCCAACGAAGTTCTTCGACACCAAGCATAGCGGGAAGCGTGGTGAGTTTTTCGCACTTATCGAACGCCGCTCCGTAGAGTTTTTTCACCGTATTCGGAAGTGCGACAGACGTGAAAGAACAGTTCGCGAATCCACTATCAGCGACACCCGTCACGGTAAACGTATACGACGAGCCGCCCTGCTCGTAGGTCACCACTTCAGGCACCACGATATCGCCAGTTGGAGCCTTGGACGCGTCAGTGCTTTTACTCACATCAACTTGTCCAGCGTTGCCGGAAATGTTTGTGATGGTATAGCGATACCAGGTGCCGCTGGATGCCTGCTGCTCAAAAGAGGAACCCACCGTTGGAACAGAAACATCAGCCATAAGATTGATCGATGAATTCAATTGGGCGAATGACGAAATGGGGGGTATCGGTGTTGCGAGCCTATCTTTGTCCTTGAACTCTTCATGCGTTAAGGAATTCGCAGGGAGATCGGCACCTGCGTCTTCGGAGGCTACAGTTATCTCTACGGTACGGATGGCGCGGGCGAGTTCGTGATTGTTGAGGGTGAGGGTGGCGGTTACTTCGGAGGTGCCGGGGGCCTTACCGGTGACAGTGCCGTCGGGGTCGACGGAAATTGGTTTTGCGGCGTAGGAGTAGGAGACTTCGCAGGGTTCAGGGGCTTCGTTGAAGGTGCCTTCGAAGAGGTTGGCGGATTGGCCTGTCTCCAGGTGGAGGGGCTCTTCGGAGAGAGTGAGGCCATAGGGCATGAGATGGTTGTTATTCGCGATAAGGCCCAGGTTCCAGGGGTAGGTGCCTTCTGGGTTGTAGGGGCTGTAGATGGAGAGGTTGGCACAGCTCACCAGGGCGTCGTCGGCTACTTGCGGGGTGCCGAGAGCAACGATACGAGTCAGGGACTCACAGGAAGCGAAGGCGCGAGAGCCGATGTATTGTACACTCGCGGGGAGCCAGATGTCTGTGAGGCTCGTGGCCTCGAAGGCGCGCTCGCCTAGTTCGTTCAGATTCCCGGGAAGTTGAATGTCTGCGAGGTTCGCGCAGCCTGCGAAGGCGGCTTCACCGATAGAGGTGATGCTTGCGGGGAGTTTTAAGCTGGTTAGTGAGCCACGGTTTGCGAAGGCGTTGGTGGCGATGGTGCTCACGCGATAGCTTACGCCGTTGATCTCGGCGGATGCGGGAATCTCAAGGTCAGCGGCGGGATCTTCGGCACCTTCCCAGGTGACTGAGAGGGTGTAGTCATCAAGCAGGGTAAACACGAGACCGCTTGCGTCTTCAGCATCAACTTCGGAGCGAGTTGTTGCGCCGGGCGCGGCAGGTTCGGCGAAATGCTGGAAGCCGGCTTGCTCCCAGACAGCTTTACTCTCCCCTGCTGGGAGTGCCACTACAGCGGAGGCTTTGACTTCGTCGGTGAAGGCCGTCGGGTTGATCTCACGCACGTTCCCAAGCGTGGTGATTGCGGTCAGGTCTTTACAACCAGCAAGTGCGTACTCGCCGATAGTTTCCGTTTCAGCAGGTAGCACGACGGCGTTCCCGATAGCCGGCGGGCAGGAAACCAAGGTCTTTAGGTCCTTTGAAAAAAGCATCCCGTTAAGCGTAGTAAATGCGGCGCTGCCATCCCCGGCAGTGAGTGAGGAGCCCATAAGAAGGCATCGGGACAATGCCTGGGCGGGAACAGTAGTTGTAGAACCGGGGATGTTGGCAGCACCCTCCATGCCCTCGGGAATGAGCAGGAGTTTCGAGTAGTCTTTTGAGAACAGCATGCCGTCAGAAGCCGAGAAAGCTTCGTTTTTGCTGTTGACGGTGATTGATTTGAGCGAGGGGCACCCAGCAACTGCGTCGGGGTCCACTTCGCGCAAGGTTGCAGGAAGCGACACGGAAGTGAGTTCCGAACACTTCGCGAACACATTCTTCGCGATGGCAGTTACCTCGTAGGTGGTGGTACCACTGGTCACAGAGGCAGGCACCAGCAGGTCACCCTTCGGCGGTGTTGCAGCCGAACCCACAAGAGTCGCGGTTTTGGTGGTATCGTCAATTTCGAAAACAAGGCCATCGCTCACGATGGACACCGCGTTAGCATCAGCCGGCAACACGACCGTGCCAGCTACCTGGCCGGACGCATCAGATGAACCCGCAACCTGTGCAGGAGCACTTTCGTTTTTGTTTTCGTTGGAAGGTTGGTCGAGTGGGACCTGTTGGGAGAACTGAGCAGTATCACCACTCGAGTTCGAAGAATCAGTAACTTCCTCCACGCCAGAAGCGTCAGAGGTTTCGGGGTCTATAGGCTCAGAAAGCCCCCCCCCCCCGGAGGTTTTCGGATGTTGTGCCCGCGTATGCAGGCAGAGTACCGGTCGTCAGGGCACACGCAAGCGTCACTGCGCACGCAGCCCTGCCGAGCCGTACAGCTCGACGGTTACAATTCATTCCCTTGTCCCTTTACTCCAAAAGCCAGTGCATTTCCCGATGCACATACCCCACAAATGCGGGATATATTCGGCATAGTAGCACGCGCCAAGGGAAAGTGAAGGGCGCCCGCGCTCCCCCATCATGAGAAAGAGCCAGGACGCCCAAGGTCATAACCGCAGGTAGAACATATTTCCCAGCCATGCTGTAGCTAACTCACCACAAGCTTAACGAATTCACAAGTTTTACACAAAATGGCATCACGGCAAAGTTATCCAAAATCAGATGCTTCCTTCTCATCTGATGCGGTCGTCTTACAAGTTAATACGTGCTTCAAGAACTTCTACATACGTGTTAAAATCCGTATTATAAGAAACTATTTCGTACGGAATTGAGGCTGATATGGATGCAGTTAAGGATGGAAAGCTCACTTTCAGTCGCGACCAGATAATCACGTCGTCGCAGGCCGCGAAGAACTTTGGTGAGGCGCGCCGGCGCGCCAAGCAGGCTCCCCTGTACGTGTCGGATCGCAACAGTGGCATCGACACCGTCATCGTCGACTACGACACTTTCGAATCGCTGGCAGTTGAGTTGGAAGAGCTACGCCAGCAGCGCTTCTACGACGCTGCAGCTACGCGCCTCTCCCAGGGCGAAGCCGACCCCGAGCGTCGATCGATTGCGCTGGAAGATGTTATGGGCGAAGCGCGCTATGCCGAGTGGCTAGCGAGCGATCCCGATGCCGTGTCCGACGAGGATCTCTTCGAATGAGTAGCCATCGGCCGCCGAGACAAAGGTGAAGTGTTTACTATTGCCGAGCGCAGGCTAGATTCCAGTGATGACAATCAGAAAGAAACGATGCCCGGTTAGCGCATCGAAATACATTCAAAACTATCGAGCGGGGCGACTTCCGCCCCGCTCGATGCGTCTCTCATCAAATAACTCAGCGTAGCGCTTATGCCGCAGGACTAATTGTCCAGGTCAGCTTCGCGAATGAGGTGATGTCCTCGCCCGGTTGGAAGTTGATCTGGGCTTCTTTGCGATCAATGGACAGCTGACCGTCCAGAACACCTGGTTCGGCAGGTTTGGCGATGGGGATTTCTCCAAGCGGAATATTGCGGCTCTGTCCAAGTACAAGACGATATGAGTCACTGCCAAAGCCTATCACCACCTGCACCTGCGAGCGCTCGCTCGAATTCGGGAACAACTTCTCGGCACCGGGTGCCTCCACCACACTCACCGAAGAAACCATGAGCGGCTTCGGCGTGAACGACTTCATCTGAATCGCATCAGCCTCCACGTTGCCGGAACTATCCACCGTCACCTTCGCAGCCACCGGAATGTCGTAACTTAGACGCAGCGTGTAGCGCCCATAGAGCTTAAGGCCGTCCGTAACCTCTGCCGTCCCAAACGAAAACTTCGATTCAGCAGCAAATGAAGCATCGGTATACCACCCGTCAAACACATAACCAAACTCTGAAGGCTCTTCCGGCTTCGCTACGCGAGTAATCCCATCCTCGCCCGCCGTCGCAAGCACCGTCATCCACTCAGACGGTTGGGTTGCATCAGGCTTTTGGACGTTGAACGTTACTCGATACGTACCTTTTGGCAGCGCTTCTGATCCTGCGCCATTCCACACAAGCTTGCGGTTGAAACCAAGCCAATAAGTTGCCGCGTCCGAAGCAGAAGCTTTTGGAGGAAGTAGTTTAGCTGAGCTATCGCCCGTATAGTAAGTGACTAGCGGATTCTCCTTATAGGGATCTTCTGATACAAAAAACATTTTCTGCTTAGATGCCGCAGAAGAAAGCGTGGACAAATCGAGCGACCCTGGTAGTGAGGTTAACTCAAAGCAATTCAAAAACATTTGAGTAAACGACGTACCTGACGAAGGCAACGTGAAACCCTCCGGCAAAGCCCTTAGTGAATTACATCCCGCGAACATCAGATCAAAGTTCTTAGCCACAACGGTATCCGGTATCCTGAATCCCGCAGGAAGAGACTCAAGACTTCGGCAATCCTGGAACATACTTTTTACGTCTGTCGCACTCTCAGGAATACTAAAACCCGCCGGCAACGCTCGTAAGGATTCCATTCCGTAGAACAACGCCCCAGCGCTTTCAACACCTTCCGGTAGAATTACTCCAGTTGGTATAGACTTCAATTTCTTGCAGTTGACAAACATCCCTGCACAATTTTTGAGTCCCGATGGAATATCAAAACATGCAGGAAGAGATACCAACGAAGAGCATTCTCCAAATAAGCTTGCTGAATTCTCCAGTGTTTTAGGAAGAGCAAATTCAACCGGCAGTGAAACAAGAGACGAGCACCCGTAAAACATACTAGTGGCGTCGATAAGGCCTTCGGGAAGGAAGAACTCCGCCGATAGTTCCCGAAGCTGCGCACACTTGCTAAACATTTGGGACGTAGACCGACAACCTTCAGGAACAAAGACACCAGTAGCATCTTCCAAATTCGTCATGCCATAAAACCAACCCAGCATGCTTTCAGTCTTAATGGAAGGGGCCATCTCCACGCGTTTTACTTTACCACGAACAGGACCCCAGTATTTTTCCACGAAAGGTGACGCCCAATCGAATTCTTTGATAACCTGGCCCTCCGCGCAAGTGATGGACAATGTGCCGTCACTTGAAAGCGACCATCCAGCAACGTTCGGATCGTTGTTTCCGGGAACATCCACTGTGGGCAGCGCACCGCTGTTGTTGATGTACTTTGCGTACAGTGTTGTTTCAGAGCTCACGACCAGGGGGAACGTTACCTGCGTCTGATAGTCGCTTTGGTTGTACCAGCCAACGAATGACCCGCCCGCACGCGCTGGTGCCGGTGGCTGATTCAGTGATTCTCCTTGCGCAACCATGAGTGTTTGCCAAGAGTAAAAGTCTGCACCATCCGCATTCGGCACCATAAGTTTCACGAGTGCCTGCCCCTCCGCGGCAGGGTCCGTCACCAGCTTTCGCCTTTGCGCGCTCCAGGTGATAAGGTCCTGTTGTTCTTTGGGCGCAGGAAAATACGTGGGTAACGGATTGACAGCAAGGGAACTCCTTAAACCAAACGTACCCACTGAATCAGTATTTGGATTCGCATGTGGCTTATTGAGTTGCTTTTTAGCGGATTCGGAAAGCCTACTCAAAAGCCCCGACGGCAAAACGGTAAGTTTCGAGCAATCAGCAAAAGCCGATGCTATCGAAATAACGCTTTCAGGGATCACAAGATTCTCAGGAAGCGAGCGCAAACTAAAACACATGAAAAACGCCTCGTCCATATTCGTGATGCCCTTATGCAGCCGAAACGCTTCTGGTAAAGAAGTGAGCGAAGAGGCGTCGTAGAAGAGACATCCAATAGTCGTGACACTTTCCGGAAGAACAAAATCAGCGGGAAGGCTTTCAAGCGATCGGCAGCCTTGGAACATACCCCACATATTGCTAATCTTGCAGTTCTCTGGGAAAAACCCACTCGGCAAGTAGCGCAGATTTTCGTCGTTGTAGAAGAGGTGCAACGCACTGACGCAGTTATCAGGGATAAAGAATCCTGTGCGCACATCTTCAAGTTGCGTCATATTCTTAAACCAGCCCTTCACGGAACGGGCACGCACGTTTTCGTGCATGTTAAGTGAGCGCACTTCGTTCGCATAGGGTTCCCAGTATTTATTGCAGTCATCGTTCCACTCAAAATCATTGACGTTGATGCTAGCGCCCTCTTCACACTTGATGTTGAAGGCGCCATCCGTCGTAATGCTCCACCAAGCGCTACCCACGTCATCAACCGGCAATGTACCTTCCGCGGTGCCACGGCCACCGTGCTTCACCCACTTGCCGTAGAGCGTGGTACGTTCAGGCAGAGGCTTGGTGAAGTCGAAGGGGGTAAGGCAGGTTTCGTCCGTGCACCAACCAGTGAACTTATAGCCGTCCGGATGGACAGGCATGCCAGGATCGGCAAGAATCCCTTGCTTGTCCGACCAGGCCGTCGAGCGCGTTTCCCAAGCAAAGGTACCGTCCGGCTGTTCTACCTGCATATTGAAGATAGCCTGCTGCATGCCTTTCCCGTTCATCTCCGCCTCGTCAGTGATAAGCGTACGCCCCTGGCTTTCCCAGTCGTATTCCAGCACCGATCGATTGGAACCTGCATAATACGTTGCTATACGCGGTTCACCTTGCGCCACTGTCCAACCAAACACGTGGTTATTTTTCGCGCCTTCAGGCATCTCGAAATTGTCCGGCAAGCGCGTGAGTGACGGACAAGCATCGAAGACTCCCGCTAATCCTGACGACCCCATACTCAGGGGCAAACTAAACCGCTCTGGCAGCGAAGCAAGTGAGGAGCAATCGTAAAACGTGTATGAGACGTTGTTGATCACGCTCGTTTCAGAGAAGAAAAACGTTGAAGGAAGTGAAACCAATGATGTGCATCCTCGGAACATACTCGCCATGTTCTTCACCTTGTCAGGTATTGCGAACCCTTCTGGCAGCATTGTGAGCGCGTTACAGCCTTCAAACATGCGATGTAAAATGGTTGCACTTTTTGGTATAAAAGCTTCACGAACGTCGACAAGATTTGTCATACCCCTAAACCAGTTGTGTGTATACAAAGCATCAAGACTCGGGCACATGGCAATCTTGCGCACCTGGTCGCGGTAGGGCCACCACATTTTGCCAGTCTGCGTGCCGTCGTCAACATCAGGCATCATCACGGTAACCATGCCCGCACCGCGAAGATACAGTGTTCCGTCGGAAATCGACCAAAAAGCAGCCCCCGTACCAGCTTCAGTGACCATACTGCCCGATAAAGACCCTGGTGCCATCACACCATAAAGTGTCACATCCTTCGCAAATGGTTGCGAGAAGTCCGCGCGTCGCGTACACTCCTCGTCGGCATACCACAACGTGAAAACGTAATCGGAGCGTGACGGAGCGATGGATGGCTCCGCTAACATACCAGCAGCATCGGTGTGCGTTTCGTACCATATCTTGCCAGCACCAGGTTCACCTTTTGTCTTTATGTTAAACGTAACCGTCTTTGAATCTGGAAACGGTTTATTCGAATCTTCGAACGCACGATTTGCCTGATCCCATACATAACCAATAACATCCTCGTCCGTACCTTTGTAGCACATCGGAAGAGTTGTACCCTCCACTCGGAAAATAGATGCGTTTGTTTTAGCTGCTGCAGGTAGGGCGAATTCGTCAGGTAACTTGAGAAGTGACGTACAACCTGCAAACATTTCATTAAGGCTACCAACGCTATCTGGAACAGTAAAACCATCGGGTAACGAAATCAAAGAAGTACAGTTAGCAAATAGCGCCGGTGCACTCTTTACCGTATCAGGTAGTTTAAAGTCCCGAGGAAGGGTAACTAAAGAGGAGCAGTCGCGGAACATATAATTACAACTCGTCGCAGAGGGTATCGAAAACCCTTTGGGCAATTTCGTCAGGCTTACGCAGCCTCCAAACATATCATTAAGGTTCGTTGCATTTCGAAGACCTCCAAAGCTTTCAGGCAGATCATATAAATTTGAGCATCCGTAAAAAAGGCAATTGGCATCCGTAACGTTGTCCAGATTTGAAGACACAAAACTTTCCGGAACTGCTGTCAAGGATGTCCATTCGCGGAAAAAACCCTCTATGTTCTTCACAGTTTCAGGTACGCGAAAGCTTTCAGGCAAATCTGTCAGGTTTGGATTGAAGCCGAAAAGGTAGCCGATGCTTTCCACCTTGCTAGGTAGTTCAAATGTTTCCGGGATAGTAGTCAACGACTTACATACATTGAACGTCGCCTGAAGGTTCGTTGCACTTTCCGGTATGCAGAAATTCTCAGGAATCGAAATCAATCCGGTTGCTGCAAAGGTATTTGCTAACGACTCAACATTATCTGGTAACTTTGCTTTAGAAATGTCAGAAAGGTTGATCATATCCCGAAACCAGTAATCCATGTTTTTCGCCCCAGCCAAAAGGGTTGTGTCTACGCTTTTTACAAAGTCGCGCAATGGCCCCCAATGCTGTGTTCTCATTTCCTGACCAGAGTATTCCCATTTAAAGTTTGCTACCGATTCCGTGCTCGTAATCGTAAGTACACCATTCTCGTCGAGCGACCAACCTGCAATACTCTCGCTTGTATTTGATGCGTTATTTTCGGTAGGAAGTGCACCATGAGGAGCCACAATAGATACATTCACATCCGAGCGCGCCAGTTCGACATTCGTCGAACTACCCGTAAACATCAGTTTTGCTTGCGCAACGTACGATCCATTTGTTACCTGAGGTAACACTTTAAACGTACATGCACCAGCCTCGTTCACACCTGTGGACTCAATTGTGGCAATAGTATTGTCTACGTTCTCCCATCGAATCTCAATTGGAAACTCAGAAGTAGCTGGAATTGATGGCACTACCGTCATCTCAACCGCTTGATTATCTGGCACCGAGAATGCGCTCGGAGCGCCAGTAGAGAATACAACGCAAGAAGCACCCGTTGATTGCCACTTTTCGGCAACAGCTTGTGGACAGTAAACCACACATTCCGGATCTCGATTATTCAATGCACCTGTTGAGAAGGTTGGCAGATTGCTTGAAAGACACAGAACTTCTTTCAGGGATTTACAGGCGAGCGCATCGCCTTCCACCGCTTTCACAGAAGCTGGCAAGACGATGGAAGTGAGACCTGCACCCTTAAACGCCCCATAGGAAAGATAGGTAACCTTTTCTGGCAATTCTATTTTTGTAAGCTTGCCGCAGTTCTGAAACGCCTGCGATTTGATGGTGTCTAATTTCGCGGGCAGATTTATCGAAGTAAGCCCTGAGCAGGTATCTGCCATTCCTGAACCTATGCGCGTTACGGTTAAAGGAACATCAAAATGCCCCTTGAAGCCACCCGGAATAGCAATGAGCGTTGTCATATCTTTGTTGTAGAGGGCTCCGCTTTCATCTGAAGAAAACGCGGTGCTTTGAGGATCGACCACGAAGGCCTGAACGCGAGGATTACCTGTAAATGGATTACTATCAATTGAAGTCACCGATGCGGGAATACGTATGGTACCGGTGAGGTTGCACCAAGACAATGCTCCGGCACCAATAGTATTCAGCGTTTCGGGAAGTATTACGGAATTCAAAGTGAGATTATTGCTAAGATCGAGGAAACCCTTTTTCGGTATTTCGGTCACAGTATATGTCTCGCCCGTTTCATCGGTCACCAGGGAAGGGATAACAAGATCCCCCGATGGCCTTTTCGCCACGTCAGCGCTCATCGACACTGAAACTGTTTTAGCAACCTCATCCAGCACTGTGAATTTAAGTGTTTGACCAGATGAAACTTCTCTTTCGAACCAACGATTATCGGCAAGCAAAGCAACATGACTTATTTGCTGAATGCCGACAGGAGTGAAGAGAGAATCTTCGCCGCTAAAAGTGTTCTGAGATGATGGCTCAACCGCCAACCTGGTGGCAGCGGCGACTTCCACGGTGCGGGCGGCGCGAGCGAGTTCTTGGTTGTTGAGGGTGAGGGTTGCGGTTACTTCGGAGGTGCCGGGAGCCTTGGCGGTTACGGTGCCGTCGGGGGCTACTGAGATTGGTTTGGCGGCGTAGGAGTAGGAGACTTCGCAGGGTTCGGGGACTTCGTGGTGGGCACCTTCGAAGAGGTTGGCGGACTGGTCTACCTCCAGGTAGAGGGGCTCTTCGGGGAGAGTGAGGCCGTAGGGCATGAGGTGGTTGTTGTTGGCTATGAGGCCCAGGTTCCAAGGGTAAGAGCCAGCTTCGTTGTAGGGGCAGTAGATGGAGAGGTTGGCGCAGCCGGCGAGAGTGTCATCGGCTACCTCGGGGGTGTTGAGGGCGACGATGCGAGTGAGCGCTTCGCAGGAAGCGAAGGCACGGAAGCCGATTGATTGCACACTGGCAGGGAGCCAAACATTCGAGAGCTCCGTGGCTTCGAAGGCGCGCTCATTGATGACTTGCAGGGAGTCGGGAAGACTTACGGTCGTAAGGTTGGCACAACCGGCAAAGGCGGCTTCACCGATGGAGGTTATACTTGCAGGGAGCTTCACGTTGGTTAGTGAGCCGCGGTTGGCAAAGGCGTTTGCGGCAACAGTGCTCACGCGGTAGGACACGCCGTTAATCTCGGCGGATGCGGGAATCTCCACTTCATCAGCGGGATCTTCCCCACCTTCCCAAGCTACCGAAAGCGTGTAGTCATCAAGCAGGGTGTACACGAGGCCGCTTACGTCTTCGACGTCGGCTTCGGGGCGAGTTGTTGCTCCGGGTGCGGCAGGTTCGGCGAAGTGTTCGAAGCCCGCTTGCTCCCAGACGGCCTTACTCTCCCCCGCTGGCAGCGCCACAACAGCCGCGGCTTTGACCTCTTCGGCAAACACCGTTGCGTTAATCTCGCTCACGTTCCCGAGTGCGGTGATCGAAGTCAGGTCTTTGCAGCCGGCGAGGGCATACTCGCCGATAGTTTCAGTCTCAGCAGGCAGCACGACGGCGTTCCCGATAGCCGGCGGGCAGGAAACTAAAGTCTTCAAGTCCTTCGTGAACAGCATCCCATTGAGTGTGGTAAATGCGGCGCTGCCATCCCCGGCAGTGAGTGAGGAGCCCATAAGACGACATCGGGACAATGCCAGGGCGGGAATGAATTGAGTTGAACCGGGGATGTTGGCAGCACCCTCCATGCCCTCGGGAATGAGCAGGAGACGCGAATAATCTTTGGTGAAGAGCATGCCATCGTGCGAGGTGAACGCCTCGTTCTTGGCGCTCACGGTGATTGATTTGAGGGAAGCGCATCCAGCAACTGCGTCAGGATCAACCTCGCGCAGGGCTGCAGGAAGCGACACGGAAGTGAGTTCCGGACACTTCGCGAAGGCGTCCTTCCCAATGGCGGTAACCTCGTAGGTGTTGATGCCACTAGTGACGAATGCCGGAACCAGCAGGTCGCCCTTCGGCGGCGTTGCAGCCGACCCAATGAGTTTAGCCGTGTTGGTTGCCGTGTCGATTTCGAAAACAAGACCATCGCTCACGATGGAAACAATGGACTCAGATGAGTCTTCGGGCAGAGGAACAGTACCTGCTACCTGGTTGGATGTGCTCGTAGAGCCCGCGTCCTGCGCAGGCGTGTTTTCATTTTGAACGTTGTTGGAAGGTTGGTCGAGTGGGACCTGTTGGGAGAACTGAGCAGTATCACCGCTCGCGTTCGTCGAGGATTCAGTAGCACCCTCCGCGCCAGTGGCGTCAGAGGTTTTCGGGGCTATAGGCTCAGAAAGCCCCCCCCCCCCGGAGATTTTCAGATTCTGCAGAACCCGCGAAAGCAGGCAGCGTACCGGTCGTCAGGGCAAGCGCAAGCACCGATGCACACGCAACCCTGCCGAGCCGCAAAGCTCGACGATTCTTCATTTCCCTTGTCCCTTTACTCCAAAAGCCAGTGCATTTCCCGATGCACATACCCCACAAATGCGGGATATGTTCGGCATAGTAGCACGCGCCAAGGGAATGTGAAGGGCGCCCTCGCTCCCCCATCACGAGAAGGAGTCAGGGCGCCCAAGGCGATAACCGCAGGTAGAACATATTCCGCACATGCTTTGCAAAATACTTCTCAGCAAACCTACAAATTCACAGTTTCTTCATAAGAAGCCAACAACCCCGCGTCCCAGGAACACGCGAGGTTGCAATCATCTTCGAATCAGTTATTACATAATCACAGCCATTTACCCTAAAGGCCGATGAGAGCCCTGTCCACAGCGTTACGCAGAAAGTCTGAGCGCGACTCGCCCTTCTGCTTCACTGCACGCTCGATAGCTGAAAGACGTGACTTCGGAAGCCGAAAAGATACGGTTTCCATGTCGTCGTCAGCGTACAACTTCGGGCGCCCCACGTGCGTCTCGGTCGTCAGTACCACACCAGGCAGTTCGTCTTTTTCGGCCGCCTCAGCAATAGCGTCCATCCATTCGTCGGTAACCACCGTTCCGTCTTTTTTCGTATAAGCCATGGCGAACCTCCCTACAGCATATCCAGTTCAGCGAGAAGCTTTTTAGTTGGTGGCGTAAGCGCATGGAAGATCACTGTGTCGCCACGATCGTCGAACGCTATCATTTCAAGCGGCTTCCCGCTTGATGAAACACCCACGGCCACCAAATATGGCTTATCGCCATCCAATCTGAACTGCGTCTTTAAGCGCCATTCCCACGCGCTCACCACCTCAGCTTTGGTCAGATCCGGGTGCCTCTCGGTAACACGATCCAGAACAATGACCATGCGCGGTGCGCCTCCTTTCGCAATTTTGCAATACGAAGATAATACAAAATAGAAGGCGCGTCAAATGAGCTGATAAGCTAGCTATTCACGCGCGCCTCAAGTTCCTTGCTGGACGCGTTAAAAAGCCCCTCCCACCTTCAAGACTAACTAGCGGGAGGGGCTTGCTTTAGTTCACTATTTCGAAGGTAAAGGCTACGTCGGCTAGGCCGGGAGAAAAACCATCTCTATAGAAGATGATAAAGCATCCCGCACATAGCCAACGCTTGAAGCCACATAGCGCTCTTCAACCTCAACACAAGACACCGAAGGCCGCACCATATAGGCGCGGCCCTTTCATGGCCATTAGCTTAAAGGCGCTGGTGGCACCTTGGGCACAACAGGCTTCTTTGCAGCGGAGCCTGCGCCGGTCACCACAACCACGTCGCTGCCAGTACCGCCCGGCATACGCGACACGCCCTCCCCCGCTGAAGCTGGTACCGCCGGCTCCTTCGGCACGCTCGGAACCTTTGGCGTCCCGGGCGCTTCCGGGGCTCCCGGAGCCACAGGTGTCCCTGGAGCTGCCGGCGCACCTGGCGCCCCGGGAACCCCTGCCGCCGCGGTGCCCTTCTCGTCAAGATCGACTGATGGTGGCCTAAAGCACATGATGTATCCTTTCTCTCTGCGTTCCACGCAAGGGCTCAGCCCCGCGCGGCCAATCGAAAAGCCGCTGTCTTAACGGCGAACACCAACACGGCGATAGCCATCAGGACGAACGACGGTACTAAAATGAGGTCGGCACCATAGCCCACACCAAACAACGCAACGAGCCATGATCCAACGACCGGGTTAAAGAAGTTGCCAAACCCTTGGAGTGCTCCGGCGATAGCGATAACCGAGGCTTGCGACACCGGCCGACAAAGCTCCGTTATCCGCATAACGTACGCGGGCCACACAATTCCCACTCCCGCGCCCGCCACCACCATACCCATGTACACCCATACCTCCGACGCGCCCAGAACAACGCAAAGGAAGCCCACACCCATAACAAGCCACGAGCACGGTATGACGTAATAGCCGAGGCGCTTCTTGAGCCAGCCGTAGAAGAATGCTCCACCTGCCGCGCCAATCATCTGCAGCGACAGTGCATTGCCCGATACCGCAGCAGTGCCAATGCCACCTTGCTCCACAAACAACGACAGGTTGGACGTGACCAGCGTGGCAAAGAGATTGCCCACGAAGTACACGGCCACCTCTACCCACACAATACCCCTTACACTACCAAGCATCTCCGCAGCAGATGGCTTACCACCATCGCCACCCTTCACCATAGGTATCTTGGGCAACAGGAGCAGCACGAGTACAAGTGACACCAACCCCACACCGTACCCGAGAAAGCTGAGATGCCAGTCGGTCACCGCGAATTGCCCGCCGATGAAAATCATCACCGTACAGCCAAGCGCGCCTACCGTCATGTTCCATCCCATCATGTTCTCGCGCATCTGACCCTGATAGAGACGCGGAATGATGGAATCGCACGCTGGCAACGTGAGTCCTGCCCCCACACCCAAAACAACGCGACACATCAAAATCGCCGGGAATGAGGTTAAAAGCGCCGGCGCCATGCCGCCCAGTACGAACAGGCACAACCCCACAATCACAAGCGTACGAGGATTGATGCGACTCGCCAGCCAACCATACAACAGTGCTACGAGGCAGCAGGTTAAACTCGGAAGCGTAACGAGCAGCTGCACTGTCGAGGTTGCGATATCCGGGTAGGTCTCACAAATGGATGCGATGGCCGGCGATATGCACGCTGAGGCGGAATCTTGCAGCCCAATGGCCAATACCGGAATAGCGAGCACCACCGGGTTCATTTCGGCATAGTTCTTCTTCACGGTTCACCCCCTCTGTGAAACGTCGCGCCAACGATAGCGCGAAAGACCCTTCCTACGCGAACCCCTCAGCCTTCGGCGGGGGGCTTACGAACGGCCGGGGGAAGGGACCGACGCCGCGTAACCCTTCCCCTCGGCATCTGACGTCCCTTCCACCATCTGCGGTTTATCAGCGATCGGCCACGTCGGGACGTACAGGAAGCACCTTGCGCCGCATGTAGACAGACCCAAGAATGGCAAACACGAGCGACGCTATAGCGAAGCCCACCACCATGGGCACGCAGGCACCCCAGTCGCCGCCCGCAGCATCCACAAACATGCTAGGCAACGTAGTGGAGAGCGCACCGCCCAGGTTTGCACCGATCATGAGTACACCAATAGCCATGGACAACACCTGCGGGCGCTTGATAGCGTCGGGCACGAGCGCGAAGCCCACCGGCATGTTGAACTGAGTGACTGCGGTGTAGAAGATGATGAACGGGGCCACAATGGCAGCGGTCATGCTGAACTGGAACGAGAAGCACACGATGCTGATGACAGCCACCACACACAGCAAGATGCCGCGATTTCGCACCTTCGTGCGGTTGATGACCCAGCCAACAGCCACGCTACCCACGATGCCACCAAGCGTGCCGAGCGACACAATATTGTTAGCGGTTGCCGGGTCAAGACCAAGGCCTGTCTGCAGGTAGGTCGGATAAAGCCCGGTCAAGCACCCGCAGCCTACGGCCACACAGCAAAGCGACGCGGAGAATAACCACACAGCGGGTTCCTTCAAGCCGTCGAGCACAGACACCTTCTCCTGCGGGACCTGAGTGCTCTGTGCATTCGCTCCCTCAGACACGTCTTCACCCACCGTATCGAGTCCCACACGACGCGGATCTTTGACGAACGCAATGAAAGCCACAAGCAGCACTGCTTGAATGACGGCGATAGCCACCCATTCGCCGCGCCAGCCAAACGAGGGAACAAGCAGGTTCGCCAATTGCGCCACGATGAGCTGCGCCACGCTCACCCAGATGACCCAGATTCCGTTGGGGAGGCCGCGCTTTTCGGTAGTGAAGTATGCTGACACAATAGCCACGCTCACCATGGACATACAGCCGTACGAGATACCCTCAAGGAAGCGAGTACCCAAAAGCACCCAAAAGTTTGGAGCGATCGCACCGATCACGTTCTCGATGATGCCCGAAGCAACCACGATAATGCCAAACGTCTTAGGCCCGAGCTTCTGCATAACAGCGCCCGCCGGAATGGCCGTAAAGATACAAGTGAAGCCCACAACGGACATGAGTAGGCCCGCCTCAGTGATGGACACACCGAACTCCCCCATAATGTTCGGCATGTTTACCGGCACCTTGAACATACCCATTGCAATAGTGATACCCGTCAGAAACACTACGGCGAACTGCAGCCAGCTTGTGGCGCTGTTCAGCTTAATGGTAGGCTGAGTCATGATGCTTCCTTTCTATGCCTCTTGCGCTTTATCCAGCGGGAAGTCGCCGACGTTCAGGCTTTCCGCCACATCAATGGTCCGCTCCAAACTCTTGAAACCATCAGCCTCGATGACAAGGCGATATGCTCCCGGCTGCAAATGCCAGAACCAGAAGTCGCCAAAGCCGTCCGTTACAGTAGTGCATTCGTTGCCCGTCGCATCAACGAGTGCGACCCGCGCGCCTTCGATGATCAGATCCGCGGCGGGGTCCCACACCTCGCCCGACACAAACAGGCCGAACGGGTTGAGGTAACAGACGCGCGGCGCAGTGCCTTCCACGTCAAACGCATCAGTTGCGCAGGCCAACTCCTCCGCGAACTCTTCTTCCTCACCGAAGCGCAGAGCACCCGTCGCGCAAGCCTCTACACAGTGAGGCAACTCGCCTTGATCAACACGGTGTGCGCAGCCCGTGCACTTCTGGGGCAACTGAAGTTCTTCGTTCCAGTAAATGGCACCATAGGGACAGGCATCCACGAGCTCACGCTTGCCCTGCGCCTTCTCGGGA
Organism: Gordonibacter faecis; assembly: GCF_030077735.1. NCBI lineage: Bacteria > Bacillati > Actinomycetota > Coriobacteriia > Eggerthellales > Eggerthellaceae > Gordonibacter > Gordonibacter faecis. The sequence continues at coordinate 51,100 of NZ_JASJEU010000024.1, forward strand.
TCTACGATGATCAAGCCGTCGTCGCGCCGATAGACCGCTTCGGGCGCCGCAGCTATACACGGTGCGTCGGCACAGTGGCGACAGAGGGTCGGACGGTACTCCACGCGCACCTTCGGCACCTGGCCGTGCACCTTCTCCTCCATCTTCAACCAGAAATGGCCAGTGTTGGGCTGGGGCTTGGCGTAGGGCGCCCAGTCGTTTTCCACGTTCTCGTCTTTGCAGGCAAGCTGACAGCCGTAGCAGCCATTACATTTGCCCAGATCAATGACCCATGTTTTCATGCTAGGCCTCCTGAATCCAGTTCATGATCTCAACGCCCTCGTCCGCGTCGTAGGCGCGCCCGAACGCCTCGGGGTACTGCTGAGCCAGTTCAAACACGTCCACCTTTTCGATGTTCACAAGGAATCCGCTCGTCACCTCACCGGGCGCGTTCTGTGACGTCGTCTTATTCGGGGCGATGAGGTTGTTCGCACCGCCGCGGTCGGACACTCCAGGCTCAATGGGATCGACGCGCGCACCGTGATCCTGATATACAACGCTCGGACGGATGCGCTCAGTGAGCACTGCACCACCAAGCACCCAACCGCGGTCGTTGTACAACCGCACTACGTCGCCGTCCTCAATACCGCGCTCAGCCGCGTCCTGCGGGTTGATCCATACTGGCTCGTACTTATAACCGTCGGGACCCGTTACCTTGCAGGTGGGAATCTCGCGCAGCCAGGGGATGTCGTCCATGTTGGCATGGATGCGCCAACGCGGATGGTTGGACACAATGAGGAACGGGTACTCCTCCGAGCGCGGGTGCAGCAGGCTCTCCTGATGGCGGCGGCCATAGGGGATGAAGTGCGGTACAGGCGGACGCTCGTCGTCATCGGGGAAGTGTTCGGCCAACGCCGTGGCGTAAAATTCCACCTTACCCGTGGGCGTAGACAGCGGGTGCCCCTCGGGATCCTTATAGAATAGTTCGAAGCCACGGGGCAGTTCCTCCCAGTCGTCTCGTGTGGGAGCAGCCAGGTAACCCTTCTCTTTGAACTCGTCGAACGACAGATCGAGTGGCTTCTCGGCGCTCTCAAAGCCCAACTGAATCCACTCTTCAAGCGAGCGACCTTCCACATACTCGTCGTACACACCCAGCTTCTTGGCCACCTCACCTACGGCTTCCCAATCGCTCTTGGATTCGCCGAGCGGTTTCACGGCCTGCTCTTCTAAATAGATGAGACCAAACGGGGCGGCACCGTTGTCTTGACCAATGTCACGTTCCTCGTATTTGGTATTGATAGGCAAAAGAATATCGGCGAACAGACAGTCATTTTCAAACCAGGGCTGCTGAGCTACCACGCATTCTATTTTCTCACTGCGCAGCGCCTCAATCATGCGGTTGCCACCGTTCCAGCACGTGGTCCAACACGGCGTGTCGGTCCAGATCATATGGATGCCCTGCGCACCGGGAATAGGATACTGGTATGTTTTGTACTGATCTTCGCGTGGCCAGCCTGCCACCGTATAGCCCTGCCACGTGAGCGGGTGCTCATAGGTGTAATCGCCCAAAATGGCCTCAGGCACAAGTGTCTTCGTGATGAACGACTTCGTTTGTACGAAGTCCCAACCGCGGTAAGCAGCACCCACCGTCATATTGCTGGAGTAACAGGGAGCGGGCTGCTGCGAGGGCAAGCCATACATGTACCATTCGATGAATTTCACCACGTTACGGCCCGGTTTTCCGAGGCCCTGCATGGTCATAAGAGCCACCTCGAAGCGAGCGGGTTCGTGCGAGTAGCAGGAGCGGATGAACGAGCCACCGTTGCCGTGCGCCATAGAGGTAGGACGCTTAGCCCATTCATGTGCAAGCGCCTTAATCTGTCGTGACGGCACGCCGCAGATAGGTGCCGCCCATTCGGGAGTCTTGGGCTGACCGTCTTCCTTTCCCGAAATGTAGTACTCGAACCAGTCGAAGCCCACAGCGTGAGAAGCGAGGTATTCCTTGTCATAGGTACCTTCAGTCATCCATACGTAGGCGACAGCTGCCATGAGCGCGGCATCGGTGTTGGGCAGGACCGGGATCCACTTGTCGGCGTGCACAGCCGCGCCGTAGTTGAGGTCGGGGCAGATGTAAACCTGCTTGACACCGATCTCGGTAAGCCAGAAGCAATACTGGCTGGGAATCTGACCCTGCCAGCCCCATGTGGTGGTTTCCATGTCACAGCCGCAGAACACGAGCATGTCGGTGTTCTCGGCGATATCGAGTAGCAGGTTGCCCATGTCGAACTGGCCAAGCGGGTCCTGTCCCCACATGTGTTTAGCGCCCCAATACCAGCCTTCCCAGCTGTCGGGCTGGCGCGCCTGGTACGTCCAGTCGTCGCCGAGCACGTTCATCAGGCGCGTGGCGCAGCCATGCGAGGCATGCACGACCTTAGTCTCGCCATGACCGTCACCTTGAATAAACACCGACGGAAGCCCATAGGTGTCCTTGACCCGAGTGATCTCATCGGCGATAAGCGTGGCAGCCTCGTCCCAAGAAATGCGAACGAACTTACTCTTGCCGCGATTTTCAGGATGGCGCTCACCCCTCGGATCCCAGTCGATGCGCTTGTACGGGTACAGGATGCGGTTCTTGGAATAGATGCGTTTCTTATACGCGTAGGCGTACGGTGGCAGCAGTGCCTTCATGCTGGAATGGAATTCACTGCCGCGCGCCTTGATTGTCCACGGCTTCAGGTAGTCGGCCGAATACTCCTTGTCGTAGCGCATGGGCCTCACGCGCACGATACGGTCGTCGGCTACGTCGACCTCGGCCACGTTCGCGCCGATGCCAAATGAATTCATGCCGGTGGATTTGTACACGGTTCTTTCTTCTGACATGCGTTCTACCTCCTCCTTCTCTTCCCTGCGCGTACTTATTCCGCCACGGCGAGCGGTGGTTGGCCAGCGGGCAAGCCCCTCTGCTTCGCGGAGCGGATCTGCCCAGTAGCCTCTCTGTCGCGCGTTTCCCCCGGTGCGATACCCTGTACGGGGCTCGCCCCCTTCACCGCTCATGCTAGGCCGCGAAGGTGCCGTTGAACAGCGAGTTTTCTTCAACATTCGTATTCCATATTGGAATATCAAAGCGTATGATGCAGGTGGGAAGGCTACAACGCCGAAAGGGGAAGCGTATGAGAGTAGAGCATATGAGGGAATTCGTGGCAGTAGCCAACGCGGCAAGCTTCACGGTAGCTGCCGAAAAGATGTTTGTGGCGCAACCGGTACTGAGTAAGCACGTTCACGGCATCGAAGAGACACTAGGAGCGCAACTCATTAACCGCTCACCCAAGAAGCTTACACTCACACCGCTTGGCGAGAAGGCTTACGACGCGTTCGAGGACATCGTGGAACGCTACGACGACCTCCTTTTACAAATGCGGCGGGACGACAATCGGGTGTCGGGCAAAATGCGTATGGGTATCCTCAGCACAGGTGTGGGCACGTATGTTATGCCTCTTGTCACCGCATTCAATCGACGCTTTCCCAACGTCAGTTTCACGTTCATGACCGAAAAGCCGCAACATATCGTGCAGAGTCTCATGGAGAACAAATTGGATGTAGGTTTCGTTGCCAAAGGCGACTTCAACGACATGGGCCTTCTGTCCTACCGGCTCATCGGCCACGACCTCCTCAAGGTGGCGCTGCCCGCCGATCATCCGGCGGTCGCGCGCGGAATCGTGACACCGGAGGACCTAGCGGGCAACACACTAGTCTGCCTGAAGATTAAAGAAACGACGAACGCGCTGAACAACCTTTTGTTCGCCGCGGGGTTCAAGCCAAGAAAAATTCACCGGGTAGACGAACTTGAGGTGGCCGCCGCAAACGTCACAGCCAAAAACGGCTACTTTGTGTTGCCCGATTTCATGGGCGATACCTTTTCGACGTTCGGCGACATCAAAGTGGTCGATCTGGCAGAGCCGGTGCTGCTGCCCATCTACTTCGCGTACAAGACCGCGAACGAGAACCCCTTAATCCCTTTGTTTCTCGACAGCATAGAGGCAGCAACTGAGTAGCGGAGGGGCAGATGCGCATAGCGGAAAGCCGACGAAGGTCGCTTAAGCCACGCACCTGCCCCCCACCCTACCTTGCTGGTTGGATCACCCAGGTTAGTTTGGCTAGGGGCGCGAGGTCGTCTCCTGGTTGGTAGTTGAGTTGGGCGCCGCCCAGAGTCAGGCCGATGGAGCCGTCCAGTACGCTCGGTTTGCCTGGCGAGGCGGCAGCTATTGTGCCAAGATATTCTTCGCTGCCGTTCTCAATGGGAAGCGTTGTTGTTCTGCTGCCCAGTTTAAGGTCCAGGTTCACCTTCGCCACATCGCTCGCCACCGGGAACAATGCCGACACACCCGTCGCTTTCTCGCTGGAAACCTGCGCCACCACCAGCTTCTGCGGCGTGCGCGACACCAGGCTAAACGCAGCCGGCGTCACCTTGCCAGACGCGTCCACCTCCACCTTCGTCGCCAGCGGAATGTCCACGTCAACGTGCGACGTAAACACGCCATACAGCGGAGTGTCCTGCTTCACGGTATCGGTGTCGAAGTTGAATGCGTTCTGACACTTCTCGTCGGTGTACCATCCGCTAAACGAGAAGCCGAAGTTGGCGGGCTTACCGGGGTTCGGCACCTTCCCCGCAGTATCGGTAAGTAAACTAGCATAGTTAGTCCACTCTTGCTCACCCGCAAGCTTGGTCTTGAGCGAAACCAGGTGCACATCTTTAGGCAAATAGGCAGGATTCGTCACTAGCGTACGGTATTGTGAGTTCCAATAGTCCTGGTCAGGAATGTGTGAAGGATCTCCTGCATAATACGTAGTCACGTTAGAAGAAAGCACCCCGCCGGTCACCGGATCAAAACACGTAAAAGCATCATCGAGGCCTGTTTCTTTCGGGATGCCTTCCATAATCGTCCGCAAATCAATACTTGCTGGAAGAACCTTTAACTCATTGCACTCGTAAAACATAGCCGTGATGTCTATTAGGGTCGACGGAATCGTGAACCCATCAGGAAGATACTTTAAGCTGCTGCAACGATAGAAGAGCTCATAAACCCACAAACAGCTTTCGGGAATCCTAAACCCAACAGGAAGCTCTTCCAGCGAACGACACTCGTAAAACATCGACGCAGCTTCAGTGGCATTCGGCGGAATATTGAACCCCGCTGGCAGCGACTTGATATTTTGTGACACACGCAGAAAACTTGAAACGTTCGTGACGCTATCAGGGAGAGTAAACGCTGCTGGAAGTGCTGTGAGACTTGTCATGTTGCTAAACATATAAGAAACGTCTTCAACACCTTCCCTTATCTTAAAGTTCGTAGGTAAAGCGGCCATCGAAGAACAGCGAGAGAACATGCCCTTTGCCGTTTTCACCGTACTAGGAATGACAAGGTTTTCGGGAAGTTCCGTCAGATTTGTGCAGCCAACGAACAGACCTTCCACACTGTTCACACCTTCAGGAACAAATATTCCTGTTGCATCAACAAGCGAACCCATGCCCGCAAACCAATATGCCATGCTGGTGGCGCGCACCGTTTTATCCATTTGGACGCGTTGTACTTTGCTACGTAGCGCGCCCCAGTGCTCCATTGGCACGATGGTTATCTTCTTTCCGCTGTCCCATCCCCCCCACATGCTGTCCAACGTCCATCCAAAGTCGTCGATCACCGCTCCTTCGGCGCAGTGGATTTTTAGCGTGCTGTCGTCGGCGAGTTCCCAGGAGGCGCGCTCGCCGCCGTCGGTGGTGGGTAGCAGGCCCTTGTTCGTTTCGTACTTGGCGTACATTTCTACGTTGCCCTTCACAGGCTTTGTGAAGTCGAAGGGCGTGGCACAGGTGGCATCGGTGTACCAGTTCACGAAGGTGGCCGACTCTCGAAACGGTGCCTCGGGAACTTCCAGCGCGCCAACATCAACCAGGCGCGTAGTCCACACCTCGAAGCCATCAAGTGTGTCGTTTGACACGTAGAGAGTCGCAAGCGCCTTACCCTCGGGAACGGAGGTTACCAACTCGCGGTTCTGAGTTGCCCAGTAGCTCGTATCGTTCATGTCAGCAGGATCGCCAGCATAGTAGGTTTTCAGCGGGTTTGCCTTAGACGCTTCATCCTTCAGGAGGAACATGGATTCCATATTTTTGGCGTTTACCAACTCCGTTATTTTCAGAGAAGCTGGCAATGAAGTCAGCTTTGAGCAGCCTTGAAACATATGCTCAACATTCGTGATGTTTTCCGGGTTGGCATACCCAAACCCTTCAGGCAGGCTTTCCAGCGAGAAGCAGTTATAGAACATGTCATTGGTAGCTACAACATTCTGCGGGATAGTAAATCCTTTCGGCAGCGTACGAAGCGAATGACAATTGTTAAACATCCAGTTGACCGTCTTGATACTCTCAGGTAGAAGGACGACATCCGATACCTTTTCCAAACTGGTGCATTCGCTGAAGAGCCCCTGCACACCTAGCAAGTTCTCAGTTGGCAAGCGAAACCCAGAGCCAACCTCCTTTAACCCCGTACAGTCATTGAATAAATCCCAGAGGTACTCCGCGTTGCTTGGGAGTATGCATTTGGAGAGATCAACGAGGTTGGGCATATGTGCGAACCACACCGACAGATTTACGCATTTTACACCCGGATCTATTTCTATCCGCTTTACCGCATCACGGTACGGCCCCCATAGACCCTCTGAACACCTACGCAAGGTCCAATCAATGGGTTCAACATCGCCCGCACCCTTAATCGAAAGCGTCCCGTCAGCAGTGACGCGCCACCACACGTCGCCCGTCGTGCCCGTAGCCAGAGGCATCTTCGCATCGAAGCCGCCACCCAACAGCCACTTGCCGTACAGCGTTGTCGCACCCGCGGGCACCGGTTTCGTGAAGTCGAACAGCGTGAGACATTCTTCATCCGTACACCAGCCGCTGAACACATAGCCATCGCGCTGCGGATACCCCGGGTCGGCAAGCATTCTCTGCGTATTGGTCCACGCCGTCGAGCGCGTCTCCCACGGGAAGCCCGCCGCTTCGTCGGGCGACTGCACCTCAAACGCAATCTCCGTCATACCACGATCGCCCATTTCAGCGTCATCGGTGATAAGCGTACGCCCCTGACCCTCCCAATCGTAATTGAGCACGTTGGGGTCGCTTCCCGCATAATACGTGGGAATGCGCTGTTCACCAGGGGAAAGTTCACAGAAGAAAGGCCTGGTCTCACTCACCATACTCTTCGGCATGGTGAAATCCGCCGGCAGATAGGAAAGCGCCGAGCAATTCTCGAACACGCCAAGCTTCTTTCCTCCCTCTGAAAATGCGAATCCCTCCGGGAGCGAACTCAGATTGACACAACCTTTAAACAGGTACGTTATATCCGGCGTTGAACCTTCTAAGGAAAACCCTGCGGGCAACGACGTCAGCGACTCACAGCCCAGAAACATCTCGCTGGCATTCAGAAGAGAGGGACCAAATTTCACCCCGTCAGGTAGAGTTTTCAGGTTCGTATTCCACGCAAAAAGCGACTCCGCGTTCACAAGCGTATCCGTCAGGGAGAATCCGGACGGCAACTCCTCAAGTGCGCAGTTTTGGAAAGCCGCAGTCGCCTTCTCCAGGCCGTTTGGGAACGTGAAGGTGTCGGGCAACTGAGTGAAGGAACTTGAGCCGCCATTCTGCCCACGCATGTTGAATAGCCAGGTCACGTCCTTGGTATCAGTAGGCACAAACACTTCCGCTATGTCGGCGAGGTTGAGCATCCCACAAAACCAGTACGCCATGCTGGCGGCACGTAGGCTCGGCACCAGGGACGCCTTTGTTACGCGCTGGCGATACGGACCCCAATAGCCTGCCGTTGGAAATTCCTCGTTCCCGTCGTCTTTCCATCCCAAGTCAGCAATGGAGCCGCTACCCTTAAGGTACAGCGTGCCGCTATCATCCAGCGACCAGAATGCGGTACCCCCATTCCCCACCGTCGGCAGCGCACCTTGAAGCGTGCCGGCCACGTACTTGCCGTACAGCACCCAGGGTTTCGTGGTCAGCTGCTCATCAACACGCTTCGAGAAATCGAAGCGCTGCGTGCACGCCTCGTCCGTGTACCAGAGCGTGAACACCTGACCATTGCGCGTCGGCACGGCAGGTTCGCCGAATTTGCCAGAGTTTAGATCAGGCGTGAGCGCCGTCCACGGGTCAAAGCGGGAACCGTCCCGGGATGACAGCTTGAAGGTAACTGAGGCATCTTCCGGTACTTTCAACGTTCGATGCTGATTAGACCAGTAGTTTGCATCCATATCGAGAATGACAGCATCATCACCGCTGTAGGCCAGCCCCTGGTCGACGCTATAGTTATAGAACATATTTGGTGCGGCAGTCAGATCAAACCCTGTCGGCATGCGGAACGCTGCTGGTAGCACATCCAGCTTTTTACAGTTACTAAACATCTTGTCTGCGCCAGGTGCGTTGCTGAACAGCTTAGGCAACGTGAACTGCTCCGGCAGACACATCAGGTTAATGCAATCCTCGAACAATCCAACGGCTGAGGTCAGCGAACCCGGCAACACGAAGCTTTCCGGCAAGTACGCAAGGCGCGAGCAAGACTGGAACATTTCGTCCATGGATGTAAGCGAGCTAGGCAGGAAGAAACCTTTAGGGAGCGTCTGCAGCTTGGTACCCTTGAACATTGCGGAAGCATTCTGCGCTTGCTCAGGCAGACAATGACTGCTTGGCAGGCTTTCTAGATTCGTTCCCTCAAACATCTGCGAACAGTCAGCAATGGTGCTATTACCCGCCATTGAACTGGTAAAACCTTGAGGAATCTCCGTCAGAGGGTTTCCAGCGAAAAGCGCACGCACCGTAGTAACACCTTCGGGGAATTTCAAAGAATCTGGAATGTGCGACACTGCGCAATTTTGCAACAAGTACGAAAGATCCTTTGTCCCCCGCGGAATACTTAGGCGAAAAATGTCGAGCAATTGCCTCATGTCTTTGAACCAGCACGCCATACTGGTAGCGCCCGCTAAACCACTCGTATCAACAATCCTCACTTCGTCGCGCAGCGGTCCCCAGTATTGGCTGTTCATGAGTGGGTTGTCAGGTGACCACCCAAAGTCACCCACCGGATCGGTGCTTCGAATGGTTAAAACGCCCATCTCCGAAAGCGACCAAGAGGCCTTTTCTTCGTCAGTGTTGTTGGCGTCCGCTGCCGTGGGCAGTGCACCAGAAGTCGGAGATGTCTGCACCGTACTTGTCGATTCAGCGAGCACGATGTCCCCATTCGTGCCGTCGTTGTACACCAGCTTCGAAGTAAGGGTGCCCGATCCGCCGGATGTGTATTTAAACATAACCGCGCATCCCGTTTGATCTGGATATACAGAAATGTCACCGTCTTTGTGGCTGAACTCATGCACGAGCCTGATATTGCTACCGAATGCCGAGTTCTCGGGAATGGACGGCGTAAACATTCTCTTAAATTCATTTCGCGAATTGGGCAAGCCAATGAAAGAAGGTACACCGGTTGAGAACGGAACCGCATTCACGCCATAGCTTTCCCAGAATTCCACTGCCTCGGAGGGGCAATGGAGGGTGACGAACGAGGTGTCGATATCTTGAAATATGGTGTGCTGTTCCGGGCCTTCTGTATTCTTAAATAGTGGATCCGGTGAAGTAATGAGCAGTTCTCGCAAGCTCGTACAATTGCTAAACACCGCTGTGTCAAACGTAACTCGTTCTTGGGAAAGAACAGCAGCATGATCCAAACTTATGCAGTTATAAAAAACATTTGCACTCACCCGAGTAACAGAGGGCGGCATGATAATCGAGGTAATATTGCGTCTTTGACTGAATGCCGACTTGCTCATTTGGGTCACAGTATTTGGGATTACCGGCACATCAGGTGTCGACTTCGGCGTTCCCCCAATAAGTACGGTTGGAACGCCATTCGCTTTCTTATAGAGCAACCCATCGCTAATGGCATACCACTCGTTAGCTGGATCGATATCAATTTCCGCCAAATTAGTTAAACCAGTAATAATATTGTAGCCTTGTCCGAAATTGGAAACCGATTTAGGTATGTAAAGATATGTCACGTTTACACAGGCCGACATCGAGTTTACATTCACCGCCTTCACGCCTTCCGGAATTAAGAAACGCCCGGTAATTGTTGCCGGCGTACCCCCGATAAGGGTAGTCATATCTTTCGAATAAATAACGCCATCTTTCGCCGTGAAAGATGGATTGCCTTCCTCGACCTCGATTTTTGTTAGAGACTTGCATACCATGAACGGATTAAAGCCCATGCTCGTCACAGACTTCGGAATGAGAACTTCCTTAAGGTTATAGTTATTTCCAAAAGCACAACCGGTCATATATTCAAGGGTTTGAGGAAGTTTAAGCGAGGCAATATCTGCCCCATTGAAGGCATAGTTCCCTGTTTCGGTCACCTTGTATTGAGCATTCCCATTACTTGCGTCTATCGCGATGTCGGGGATAACCAAATCAACTCCAGAAAGACTCACCATAGAGTACGACTTTCCCAGCACCCTACACGTTCCAGGCGTATCTCCATTGGGCTCTTTTATTATTTGGTAACGTAAGCGAGCCCCTTCGTATTCGTAATCGAATATGCCATTTTCCGCCAGAAGAGAGACTGTCCCGGAGAGGACCGAAAGACCCGAAGCTGTTGTATGCTCTTGCAGTGCGAGCGTTGTGTCGTAGGTGGGCAGCGTTTCCGCCTCAGGCTGCTCATCTGCGGGTTCAGTGGTCGTTTGGGAGGTGGTCGCTTCTGATGATGAGGCGACCACCTCCACGGCGCGGGTGGCGCGAGTAAGCTCATGAGTGTCAAGCGAGAGAACTGCGGTCACCTCGGAGGTGCCTTCGGCTTTGGCGGTGGTGGTGCCTTGCTCGTCAACCGAGAGGGGCTTGGCGGCGTAGGAGAAGGAAAGTTCCACCGGGCTGGGGGCTTCGCAGAGGCCATCTTCGAAGAGGTTGGCTTGCTGGCCTACTTCGAGGGTCAGGGGTTCTTCAGGGAGAGTGAGACCGTAGGGCATCAGGTGGTTGTTGTTGGCCAGAAGGCCGAGGTTCCAGGGGTAGCTGCCAGCTTCGTTATAGGGGCAGTAGATGGAGACGTTTGTGCAGGTGGCGAGGGCGTCTTCGGCTACCTCGGGGGTGTTGAAGGCGACGATGCGAGTGAGCGCTTCGCAGGAGGCGAAGGCGCGGGAGTTGATTGATTGCACGCTTGCGGGAAGCCAGATGTCGGCGAGAGACGTGGCTTCAAAGGCGCGCTCGTCAATGTGTTGCAGGGTGCCAGGAAGACTCACGCTTGCGAGGTTCGCACATCCTGCAAAGGCGGCTTCCCCAATGGTCGTTATTCCGGCGGGAAGCTTCACGCTGGTCAGTGAGCCGCGGTTTGCGAAGGCGTTGGTGGCAATGGTACTCACGCGGTACGACACGCCGTTGATCTTGGCGGATGCGGGGATTTCAAAGTCAGATGCGGGGTCTTCTGCACCTTCCCAGCTAACAGAGAGTGTATAGTCATCCAGAAGCGTAAACACCAACCCGCTTGCGGCGGATTCCACCTCGGGGTGCGCCGTTGCGCCCAGCTCGGCAGGTTCGGCAAAGTGCTCAAAGCCAGCCGCTTCCCACACAGCCTTGCGCTCGTTGTAGTCTTCCCCTGCTGGCAGTGCCACCACAACAGAGGACTTAACCTCATCGGCAAACGCCGTCGCATCAATCTCGCGCACGTTCCCAAGTGCGGTAATCGACGTTAAATCCTTGCAACCAGCAAGGGCATATTCGCCAATAGTTTCCGTCTCAAGCGGAACCACAACGGCCGCGCCTACTTTCGGTGGGCACACGATGAGGGTCTTCATATCTTTCGAAAATAGCATCCCTGCCTGCGTTGCGAAGGTGGTGCTGCCATCCCCGGCAGTGAGTGAGGAACCCTGGCATCGGGAAAATGCCAGGGCGGGAATGAATTTGGTTGAACCGGGGATGGTGACAGCACCCTCCTTGCCCTCGGGAATGAGCAGGAGATGCGAGTAGTCTTTGGAAAACAGCATGCGGTCCAACGACGAAAAGCCCTCGTTGCGGGGGCTTACGTGGACCTGCTTGAGCGACGAGCAGCCTTTCAGCGCCTCGTCGTCAACAGCTTTGATTGTTTCAGGAAGAAAGAGGGACTCTACAGAAGAGTCAGTGAATGCCCCCCCCCCCCCCGAGGTTTTTGAGGGCAGTTACCGTGTAGGTTTCGGAACCGCTCGCAACCTGGGCGGGAACGCTAAGGTGGGCGCTATTGGCAACGCAGCCGACGAGCGCCGCTGTTTTGCTTGACGCGTCCACCTCAAACACAAGACCGTCGGCGACGATAGACGTAAGGGAATCTGACGAACCCGCAGGTAGCGGTACCGTGCCTGCTACCTGGTCAGATGCACCAGTAGCGTCGGTGGAACCGGACACATTCGTGGTTTGCTTCTCGTTCGTGGAAGGTTGGTCGAGGGGTACCTGTTGGGAGAACTGAGCAGCGTCGCTACTCACACTCGAAGATTCAGTGGCATCCTCCGCGCCTGTAGCGTTGGAGGTTTCCGGGGCTAAAGGCTCAGAATGCCCCCCCCCCCCCGGAGGTTTTCGGATGGTGCGTCTGCGAAAGCAGGCAGCGTGCCGGTCGCCAAGGTCAGCGCGAGCACCGATGCGCACGCAACCTTGCCAAGCCGCAAAGCTCGACGAGTAATCATTTGTCCCTTGTCCCTTTACTTCAAAACTTCCGTGCATTTCCCGATGCACGTATCCCCTCTATGCGGGATATGTTCTGCATAGTAGCACGCGAATTGCGAATGTGAAGGGGTGCCGGACTTAGCCGCCTCGGGAAGAAGCCATGACACAAGAAGCAATATTCGCAGGTAGGTGCCCTCCCCCGTGAGGCACGGCAAAGTACCTTCCTGCGATGCATGTCTCCATCGTTTCTCCACAACTTACGTTAACATAATCTGCCGAAGATGAGCCCCCGCCCCACGCCAGCGCGTATACTTGAACGCACTACCTACCAGAAAGCGAGTCGCCCCATGAAACCTACCGTCTTCATCGATGCCGATGCCTGCCCCGTAACCTCGGAGGCGCTTGAGGTGGCGCGTGCGTGCAAGGTGCCGGTTGTCATTGCGGGCAACTCCACGCAGAATCTCGCGCGGCACATCAAGCGCGGTGATTTGCGCACGCCCACCGACGGATTCTGGGTGGATACGCTGGCGGTTGGCGTGGGTTCCGACGCGGCGGATTTCGCCATTGTTCAGGAGCTTTCGCGCGGCGACGTGGTGGTGACGCAAGACATTGGCCTTGCCGCCATGGCCTTCGGACGCGGCGCGCGAGCCATCGGCGTGCGCGGCCGCGTATACACGCTGGCCACCATCGACTTAGACATGCACATCCGCCACGAGGAAAAGAAGCTGCGCCGCCAGGGTGGCCGCACCCGCGGCCCCGCCCCCTTCGAAGACGACGACCGCGACCGCTTCACCACCAACCTCCGCCGCCTCATAGAGGAATCCCTCCGCGAAGAGGCGTGAAGTAGTTTCCGTAGGGCAAGGGTTCTACCCTTGCCGCTCAACAACAATAAACATGCAGGTCAGACACGGTTGACGGCAAGGGCAGAGCCCTGCCCTACGGCCAACCTGCCACGTATTAGATCAATGCAATAGAAAGCGCTTACGAAGCCGCAGCCTCCCCTTCCTCGCCTTCGTCGTGGAGGGCTTCGAAGGCGGCTTTCATGGTGGGGTTGTTCCTGGTCAGGCGTTTGATGGTGAGGTCTTGGGCCTTGTTGTTGGCCAGGCGCAGGTTGTTCTCGGAGGACAGCAGGGCCTCTTTCGTTTTCTGTAGGTGCGTGATGGTTTTGTCGATCTCGTCGATGGCGGTTTGGAACTTGCGGCTGGCCAGGTCATAGTTGCGCGCGAAGCCGGCCTTGAACGTTTCCATCTGCTCTTCAAAGTTCGTAATGTCGATGTTCTGGTTCCGCACCACGGCCAGTTCGGCCTTGTAGGCCAGCGAGTTCAGCGCCGCGTTGCGCAGAATGGAGATAAGCGGGATGAAGAACTGCGGACGGATGACATACATTTTCTCGAAGCGCCACGACACGTCCACGATGCCCTGGTTGTACAGTTCGCTCTCCGGCTCCAGCAGCGTCACCAGCACAGCGTATTCACAGCCCTTTTTCGCGCGGTCGGCGTCGAGCTTCTTGAAGAAGTCCTCATTCTTGTGGCGATGCGACGAATCGTCGGACTCGTTTTTCATCTCGAACATGATGGAGATAATCTCGTTGCCGTCCTCGTCGCATTCGCGGAAGATGAAGTCACCCTTGCTGCCCTCAGAGGCGTCGTTGTCCTTCTCGAAGTAGGCATGCGGAAACGCGGTGGCGCGCAGCTTGTTAAACTCGGTCTCGCAGTGCTGCTCAAGCGACTCGCCCACCATCTTGGTGGACAGGCGCGCCTTCATGTCGCGATAGCGCTCGATCTCTCCCTCTTTGTAGGCAATGATGTCGTCTTTTGCCTTCAGCTCAATGGCAAGCTGTTCCTTGAGAGCGCTTGTGGCCTGGCTCTTTTCGGCCTCCTTGAGCGCCACCTGTGCGGCCAGTGCATCGCGCTCACGCTCAAGCGCCGCGCGGGCTTGTTCAACGGCCAGTTTCTTTTCGGTTTCGAACGCAGCGGCCTGCGCGGCGGTGCGCTGCTCCAGTTCGGCAATGCGCGCGTCCTTCGCCGCCGCAGCCTCGGCTAGCGCACGCTCGCGTTCGGCCTGGGCGAGGCGCGCCTCGTTTTCGCGCTCACACTTCGCCGCTTCCAGGCGCGCTTCCAACTCTGCGATGCGCCGCTCGCGCTCGGCCACGCCTTCCTGTGCCTGACCGAGGGCTTGCGCCACGGCCAACTCTACGGCCTGCTTCTTTTCGGCGGCCAAAAGTTCCTCGTGGCGGCGCACTTCGCGGTCGAACTCTGCGTCACGCACCTGCTTCACAATGGCGGCAAACCCCGCCTCATCAATGGTGAACACCTCGCCGCAGCGCGGGCACTTAATCTCGTTCATACGCACTCCTTCTCTCGCCGTCGATTCTACCCCATCAAACTCCCCACCGCGCCCCTTCCATAAAAGTGTGACGCGCTATCGCTAAGACGCTCCTGCCTTTCGGGGCGGTGTTTGTTTCAAAACGTTTAAATAACCGACACCGTCGGGAATGCCACCGTATAATGGCAGTACATGCAACCATCCCCCTAAGGAGGCGCCCGCCTATGAGTTACGTGCAGAACGTCATCGAGCAGGTCAAGGCCAAGAACCCGAACGAACCGGAGTTCATCCAGGCCGTCACCGAAGTGCTCACATCCCTGGAGCCGGTCATCGAGTCGAACCCCGCCTACGAGAAGGCCGGCCTGCTCGAACGCATCGTCGAGCCGGAGCGCGTGGTCATGTTCCGCGTGCCGTGGGTGGACGACGCCGGCAACGTGCACGTGAACCGCGGTTACCGCGTACAGTTCAACAGCTGCCTCGGACCCTACAAGGGCGGCCTGCGCCTGCACCCGTCGGTGAACCTGGGCATTATCAAGTTCCTCGGCTTCGAGCAGATTTTCAAGAACAGCCTGACTACGCTCCCCATGGGCGGCGGCAAGGGCGGCTGCGACTTCGACCCGAAGGGCAAGTCGGACATGGAAATCATGCGCTTCTGCCAAAGCTTCATGACCGAACTGTGCAAGCATATTGGCGCTGACACCGACGTGCCGGCCGGCGACATTGGCACGGGCGCGCGCGAGATTGGCTTCATGTTTGGCCAGTACAAGCGCATCCGCAACGTCTGGGAAGGCGTACTCACGGGCAAGGGGCTGTCCTATGGCGGCTCGCTCGCCCGCACGCAGGCCACGGGCTACGGCCTGGTGTACTTCGTGCAGGAGTACCTGACCTGCCACAACGACTCCTTCGAGGGCAAGACCGTGGCCGTGTCCGGCTCCGGCAACGTGGCCATTTACGCCACCGAGAAGGCGCAGCAGCTGGGCGCGAAGGTGGTCACGCTGTCCGACTCCACCGGTTGGATTCACGACCCGGCAGGCATCGATCTGGACCTGGTGAAGCAGATCAAGGAAGTGGAGCGCGGCCGCATCAGCGAGTACGCGAAGCGCAAGGACGGCGTGGAGTACCACGACGGCCGCGGCGTGTGGAGCGTGCCGGTGGACATCGCGCTGCCGTGCGCCACGCAGAACGAACTGCTGATTGACGACGCGAAGCAACTCGTGGCGAACGGCTGCAAGATTGTGGCCGAGGGCGCGAACATGCCCACCACGATAGACGCCACCGACTACCTTATGGAGAACGGCGTGGTGTTCTGCCCCGGCAAGGCGGCGAACGCCGGCGGCGTGGCCACCTCTGGTTTGGAGATGTCGCAGAACTCCGAGCGCCTGAGCTGGACGTTTGAGGAAGTAGACGCCAAGTTGCAGGGCATCATGAAGAACATCTATCACGCGGCCGACGACGCGGCGCGCGAGTACGGCCACGAGGGCAACTACGTCATGGGCGCAAACATCGCCGGCTTCAAGAAGCTCGCTGACGCCATGATGGCCCAGGGCATCGTGTAAGCGGACGCGCGGACATACCTGCGAGATTGAAACGACCCCGCCTCGGCGGGGTCGTTGTACATTCGGGGAACGTTAGGAAATTCGGGGCCGGTGCTGCCAGTTCCAAAAAGTTCCGGAACGGTCTACCCCTTCTCGCGCTTAGAGTTCCTGAATAACCTTCGCCGACACCACGTTGTGCGGGGAGATGATGATGGCGCCCACCGAACCAAGTTCCGGGGCGTCCACGTAGAACGTGCCTTCCACCGTTTCACCCATGACGAACAGGTCCTCGTCTTGCGTCGAAAGCACGATGTCGATGCCTTCCACGTCCTTGACGCGCTCCTTGTCATCCACGAGGGCCACCACGAAATCCACCTGGTGACGCTTGAAGTACGCAATCTGCTTTTCCAACATAATGGACGACGCGGGTCGGGCCACCGAGAACACGCCGAAGCGGTGCTCGCCCTTCTTCAAGATGACGCCTTCCTCATAGGTGCTGAGGTTTTTGGTGTCGAGCGCAAACACCGTCGCGCCCTTGTCTTCGTAGCTTTTCTGAGCGTCAGCCACATTGAGAGTCTTCTTCTTTTTGGCGGCGTCGGTGGATGTGTCGATAGAGGCATCAGGCGTCGACTTCGGTTCCGCCGAAGGAGCAGCATCAGCGTCAGTGGCAGGTGTGCCAGAAGCATCCACGGGTTTCTTTGGCGCATCTGCCTCACGCCCCTGATCAGCGGATTTCTCTCCGTCAGGCACCTGTGCCCCATCAAGCGGCGCTCCCGCTCCCAATGGCTCTTCCCCCAACCCCGCAGCCTCAGGCGCAGTTGTTGACCCAGACGTGGCCGAAGCCCCCGAACCCTTCTCCGCCTGATCCTGCTTGGCCGCAGCCGCAATGGCAGGATCGGCCGTGCCCGGATACACGATGGCAGTATAGCCTTCCATGCTGCCGAACGTATCATCCAAGTTGGAGGCCGCCACGTTCCAGGAATGACCCGCAAGGATATACCATCCCAAGCCGCAGAGGCTCAGAACAATAAGCCCCGCGAACACGAGGAGCGCGATTTTTTCCCGAGAAGTAACCGACATAGTGAGAGAAATTATACCGCTTGGAAGGCGTCTGGCCGCTTTGTCTCCCAATCGGCAGAATTTCGACAGCAAACCCTCAGCAGCGCCCCCGCCAAACCGCGCGCTACACCAATTTCTCAAAGGCAACGCGGTCGGGCGTGGCTTCCTCAGCATGCGCAATGTAGATAATGCCGCATTCGGTGTAGCCGCGCTTCGTCATGAGGCGGCGCATGGGCACATTGCCGGGATGCGTATCAATGCGCACGCTGGCGAAACCGCGGTCGTGCACCAACCGCTCGGCGTTTTCCAGCAGAAGCGACGCGGCACCGCGGCCTTTGCACGCCGACGACACGGCCACACGGTGCACCACCCCGTAGCTGGGGTCACTCGAAAGGCAGTCGGTGAGCCACCGCCCGCCCTCAATAAGATCGTAGTCGCGCTCGCCCGCAAACCCCACCATAGCGGTAGCCATGATGCGGCCATCTTCGCCTTCCACAACATAGGAGTCGCCGCGCGCCACGTCGGCTTCAATCACGTCGCGATGGGGATAGCCACCCTGCCATTGGTCGATGCCGAGCGCGGCAAGCGCGCGGCGGCCGTCAGCGAGTATATCCATGATGCGGTCGATATCAGACGCGCGGGTCAAACGAAAGTGCACGGGAGGGTTCTCTTTCTCTCTCGTTCCAGTACCAAAGGGGCCGATCAGGGTACCACAAACGCGCGCAACGTGGAACCACAGCGCTGCAACAATTCGCCGTTATGCTGAATTTTCCGCTGCATCCGCAGTGGGCGCGGACGTCTCTTCGCGCTGGGTTACCAAAAACACCATGACCAAAATCATCAGCATACCAACAATGTCCACTGGCGTGACCGCGGTGCCCAGCCACACAGCGGAGATCACTGTCGCCGACACCGGCTCCACGCAACCCACCAGCCCCGCGCGCAGCGGCCCCGCGTCGGTAATGCCTTGCAGGTAGAATAGGTAGGCAAAAAACGTGCCGATGATCACCATAGCCGCCATCACGCCCACCAACTCAGGCGTGAGGTCCACCGGAATAGTCCACGGCTGCACAAACACGGTTGCCACCGTGCCGCCTAACAGCATGGCAAGCCCCGTCACAATGAAGCTGCCCCACTTCTCCAGCACCTTGCCGGGAATGAGCGTGTAGCCCGCAAGCGCAAACGCCGACATGAAGCCCCAAAACAGCCCCTCAGCAGGGATGGCAAGCACGCCGAAGTTGCCCTTCGTGGCTATGAGGAACGTGCCGCCTATCGCCAGCACCAACCCCACGGCCTCGCGCAGCTTCGGCAGGCGGCGCACGCGCACGCATACGATAAACATGATGACCACGAGGCCAAGGCGCTCAAGCACCGTACCCGTGCCCGCGTTCGTGTAGGAAATGGAAGACAGGTAGCTCACCTGCGTCAGCAGCACGCCAAACAGCGCGAAGGCACCAATGCGCAGAAGCGAACGCTTGTCACGGAAAACGGCGCGCAGGCGGCTGCGCTCTCTCACGAGGCACACCGTAAGGAAGATAGCCGCGCCCGCCAGCAGGCGCACGCACGTGATCCACGCCACCGGTACGCCAAAACCGCTGGTCAAAAGCTGTGCACACGTACCCGAGAAGCCCCAGCAGATACCGCCCAGCGCCGCGAACGCAATGCCGCGCACCACGTGGCTTTCCTGCGACGCCGCGCGCGAACCAGCCGCATTCGCCATTCGCCTTCTCCCTTCCTCACGCCCGTTAAAAGAGCGCCTCTAACGGGCGCATCAGCGCATTGTCGCACGGAAGCGCACCCCGGTAAAGAGGGAGAGCGGCGTGGCGAAACGGAATGCGAAAAACGTCCGCAGGGGGGCGGCGAAAAAGCGGACCGCGCGCGGCCTTCTACAGCAGTTTTTCGTAGGCGATGCGCTCCTTGCGGCGGCCGAACACGTCCTTTATGGACAGGATGCCGCAGCGGGTGTAGCCGTGCTTTTCCAGCAGCTTTTGGATGGGCTCGTTTTGCTGGTAGACGTCGGCGCGCAAGCTGGCGCGGCCACCGCGACGCGTGATGCGCTCGGCCGTTTCCAGGATGAACGCGCCCACGCCGCGGCGGCGCGCGGCGGGGGCCACCGACACCCAGTGCAGCTCGGCGTAGGGCTGGGGCTGGGCATCGGTTTGTGTGAGCCACTGCCCCTCAATGCCGCCGGCGTAGTTTTTGTCGGGCGAGAACGACACGGCGAACACGGCAATCATATGCCCCTGCGCGTCCCCCACCACGTGCGTGGTGCCATTTTTGATGCTGTGCATGAGGCGGCGCGCCGAGGGATACTTCTTGCGGCCTTCGTCAATGCCGAGCGCGGCGAACGTCTCGTGGCCCGCATCGAGCAGCGCCCACACCTGGTCAAAGTCTTCACGCGTGGCAGGGCGGCTGGTGTAGTAGCCCAGCACCGAGGCGCGACCAGCGAACAGCGGCGGGTCGTCCAAGGCGGCTTCGGCGCCCTCCCTCAGTGCGACGCCCGGCGCACCTTCGCCTTCCAGCGCCGGCTTCGGCTCGCGTTCGGTCACCAAGAAAATCATAGCCACGATGAATGCGCAGCCCGCAATATCCCAACCCGACACGGGCGCATGCAACCACACCACAGCGAGGATCGTAGCCGACACAGGCTCCACGCAGCACAGAAGGCTCGCCTTCACGGGGCCCGCGTCGTTCACCCCTTGCAGATACAGCATGTAGGCGCCGAGCGTGCCCACCAACACGATGGCCGCCAGTGCCGCAAGGCCGCCCGTCGAAAGCTGCACGTCCAGGGTCCACGGCTGCACCACCACCGAGGCCGCCGAGCCGCCGAAGAGCATCGCCAGGCCCGTGACCAGCATCGCGCCCCACTTCTTCAGCACGCGCACCGGCATAAGCGTGTAAAACGCCAGCGCCAGCGCCGACACGAGGCCCCACGTAAGACCCTCGGGCGGAATGGCAAGGCGGCCCGGGTCGCCTTGCGTCGCAATGATCACCATGCCACCCAGCGCAAGGATGAGCCCCGCCACCTCGCGCACCCGCGGCAGCCGCCGGGCGCGCACGCACACATACAGCATAATGAGCACGAGGCCCACCTGTTCAATGGTGGTGCCCACGCCGGCACTGGTGTAGGCAATGGCGTTCAGGTAACTCAGCTGCGTCAGCAACACGCCGAACACCGCAAAGAGCGCAATTTGCACCAGCGAGCGCCGGTCGCGAAAGACCGCAATCAGGGAGCGCCAATCCTTCACCGCAGTCATGAACAGGAAGAACACCGCAGCAATGACCATACGCACGCAGGTGATCCACACCGCTGGAGCGCCGTAGTTGTCCATCAGCAGCTGCGCGCAGGTGCCCGAGAATCCCCAACAAATGCCACCCGCCAACGCGCACACAACTCCGCGCACCACATGCCGCCCCGCCGTCGTCTCAGCCACGCAACCCCGCTCCCTCAAAGTGTGTCGGATTCTCGGCCCGAAAAAGGCCGCAGCGCATTGTCGCACGCCCCCGCCCCCCGGTAAAGAAGGCATTCGGTAAGATTATGGTTGTGAGGATTATGCGGCCGGAGGCCGCATACTAAACGCCCAGGTTGGCGTAGTAAGACAGCGAGGGAGTCTGTGATACCCGAGATTCGTGGGATCGCGAAGGCGAAGCGTACTTCGCTACGCGAGCCTTCGGGATCGCGCAAAGATCGGGTATCACAGACTCCCGCAGCGTCAACTGGTTCCGCCGTTCGTAGAACGGCGGAACCTATGAGGAGAGTTTTTCCACCAGTTCCTTGCGACTACTCACGGCCAGTTTGGTGTAAATGCGCTTGCGATGCGTATCAACGGTATTTACCGATACGCATAACGACTCAGAAATATCTCGGTTGCTATAACCAAGCGCCAGCAGTTCGCACACTTCACGCTCACGAGCCGTCAGCGGGCTTTTGCTCGGCGTTTCAAGGCGCCACGCTGGCTCCGGTATGTTCAAGTCGGCTATCCGTTGCACAATCTTGCGTACGAAGGACTCCTGTTTCCTATCCAACAGGTTTCGCTCTTGCACTTCGGCAAGCACACGCGCCATGGTGGCTCCCTCGTTGACGAATGCCTCAATTTCGCCCGTCTCGCAGCCAAGCGAAAGTGCCTGGAGAAGAGTTTGGGTTGCGGGACCTTGTTGTCCCGCCACATGAGCCACCAGCGCTTTAGTAACAAGCGCTGACAAAAGCAGGCCATTGCGATGGCTACGCTCAAGGCTTTCCTCAAGTGCCTCAATCAGCTTCCTCGCCTCTTCAAGTTGGCCTTTTACAAAGCGAAAACGAACAAGCACAAAAGCAATCAAGTCATTCACCAAATCGGCCGAGGCGGGATCGGCGGCGCGCAGCATGCGCACGTGCCCCTCTACCTCATTCAGACGACCCGCATCAAACTCAATAAGTGCAAGGTACACCAGTACCACGAGTTTTGGCCTTTCCGCATGGTACTTGTCGCACAGTTGTAGCACCGAGCGCGTAGTTTGCAGCGCCTCTTCCGTTCTCCCCTGCGCGTGCTGTGTCAGCGCTAGGCCACACGCCGCCTCTGAGAAAAACTCAACGCCCGATGTCGGTTTCAAGACCTCAAGGCTTGCTCGGTAGAACCGTTCGGCCTGTTCAAAATCTCCCCTCTTCCGGGCAACCGTCGCCGCAATAACATCCGGCAGAGCGTTAAACTCAACTCCTCCCCCCACCTGGAAACCCACATAGCCCCTTGCGCTCCGAGCTGTTTCCTCCGCGCGCCGCAGGTCGCCCGCATCAATACACTGTCGCGCAGCGAAATAGCACAGTACCGAACAGGCAGGTTTATTGCCCTGGCTCTCCGCAACCTCCACGCAGTTTTTGAGGTAACCGATAACGCGATCCGGCTCCTTCTCACGAGCAACAATGCAGCCAGCTGCGTTGTACACCAAACTCAAGAAAAAACCGGGGTCTTCTTGATTTCGTTGCAGAAGCTTATCGATGAGGCCTTTTCCCACCTGAATATCACCACTGTGGCCGCAACACATCGATTGCAGAACCAAGCACTCAGTCTCCATTTGAAGGGAATCGGGATCTTCTTCGTCCACAAGACTCCGTGCGATGCGGGCACACCGCAAAGCCTCCTCAACCGAGCCCGCCTTCACAAACACCCAGGCCTCGGCAATGCTCAGCTTCGGCGATGACTCAAGAATATGGCGTGGCACCTTCTCCAACGCCTCCTTGAACACGTCGAATCGATTGTCGAACATGAGCGAAAGATGATATTCCCCCACCAGCTCGTTGAGCTCTTCCCAGAGAGCGGCCTTGCGCAGACAGTCCATCGCCTGCCCGATGTAATCGTGTTCTTTCAGATAGACGCTGGCGCGCTTGCAAAGCGTGTCAAGGGTAGACCGTTCAAGTTTTCTGAATTTCGCCTGTAAGTACTGTGGCCACGGGTCATTATTTTCATACCACCCGCGCTTTCCAGATACTGGCGTGAGAGCACCCGTTTTGGCCACGATGGTTGCGATTACCTCATCGCTTCCACTCACCTGCAAAACATGGTCGCAAAGAGCGGGGGTCACAATATCGAGAAACGAGGTTCTCACAAGCACGGTTTTTTCGGGCTCAGATAACAGCGAGAAAACCGCGTCGAGTACAGGTCGAGCATCAAAAGAAGTGTTGACCAGGCCATCCACAGCGTCATTTTGCTCGGTAAGATAGGAAACTGCCTGATTGAGCGCAGGAAGATGACCACCCGTCACGCACCATACTGCAGCACCTACCTCTTCGGGTACGCGCGTCCCAGCGCCAAGCGCACTGCGTACATAGCGGGCCGTCGCATCTTCATCGAGCACAAGTTGCCCGGAGGCAATAAAGGAAACCGCCTCATCAGCATCAGGAACCCCACGCGCCGCAGGAAACGAAGGTGCTCGCTGCGTTGAAATAATAAGCCTCACGGCGGCGGGCAAGTATCTCACAAAGGAATCGAGCACCTCGTCGATATCCTCGTCGTCGATACATTCAAAGTTATCAAGTACCAGCACGTGCCTCGTTGAATCGTCCGCCTGCGTACCTCGCTCAAGGGCTACATTCAGCACATGAGAAAACGTGTCCGACTGTCCGCTTTCCACCACTTCGTCGAACAGCTGACCGAGATGAGGAACAAGCACCTGCAAGCCCGCTATCAGTACCTCACAAAACCGCGCGCACTCATTGTCGCCCGCATCCAGGCGCACCCAAGCCACCTTCGTTGAAATGGGTAGCTCGCAAGAAGATGCCGAAGCGGCCCACTGTGCAAGTAGCGTCGTCTTTCCACATCCAGCAGGTGCCACAAGAACGAGAGCGTTCTTCTCCAAAGAACGCTCCACCAACTCACACAGCGCATCGAGCGCACAACACGGGCTTGGAAGGCGCGGAATGCGAAACTTTGACGATGGAAAGAGTTTTATACCGGTTCGTCCTACGATTAGATTCCCCATGTATCGATCCTAACCGATCGCACAACAACGAAATCGATGATCGTCATACTCACCGTCTCACCAAGCATTACCTCTCCAGAAGGCAGCGAGCATGACCGCGGCAGAGATGCCGCAGACCCCCTTGGGGCGCATTCTAGCACGCCTTCGTACGAGTAAACCTGTCATGAAACCAGCGCGAGCGGAGTGGCCACTTGTTGCTGAGACAAACAGGCCACTCCGCACTTCACCGTTACTTCCTGAGTTCTTACGCCTTCGCCGTTTCTACCTCCTCGGCAAGTTCTTTCGCCGCATCCTCTTCCATCTTCGACAGCAGCTTACTCTTCTTACCACCCACCAGCATAAACACTGCCGATACCAGGATGAACGCTGCACCGACAAACAGCGCGCCGTTCCAACCAAAGCCCGAGCTTCCCACTGCCGCAAGCGCCGGAACACCGATGGCGTCCATAATGGTCTTCGCCAAAAAGGCGATGCTGTACAGGGCCGCAAAATAGGCAGGACCCAGGTACTTGGAAACCGCGGACGTGAAACACACAGGCGCGGAGCTGAGCGCAGCGCCGAAGAAGAATCCACCGATATAGAGCACGGCAACGTTGGCTCCAAAGAACACGATAGCCATAAGACCAGAAGCAGCCAGCACGTTAACCACCACATAGGTGATGCGCGGGCCAATTCGGTCGATGAAATACCCTGACAAAAGTTTACCAACGCACCCCGCAATGGAAAGGAACGTCATAAACACGCCTGCCGTAGCCAAGTCGAAGCCAGTGGACACAATGTAAGTCGGGAAATTTTGGAACACACCCTGCTCACCGATACCAATCAAGCCGAAGCTGATAATGACCGCCCAGAACGTGAACGTTTTGATTGCCTGTGAACGATTGAGTCCTACAACCTTGACCGCACCCGCCGTTTCCTCGTTCTCGACTCGGGCCGCTTCTTCCTTCGTCATGCCGTCGGGATACAAACCCACATCCTGCGGGCGGAACTTAATGAGAAACGCCGCAGCAAGCAGCACGATAAACGAAATGAGCGCAAGAATCATCGGCGCGTTCTGCCAACTGCCAGCAGCAGTAAGAATAGCTACGAGATTCGTCGTAATGAGTGAAGCCGGGAATGTTGCACACAGCGTGATGCCCGTCGCAATGCCGCGGCGTTTGATGAACCAGTTCGACGGAATAGCCGTGATAAGAACCAGGCCGCCGCACCCGTTGCCAATACCCATCACAGCATATGCAACGAATACCATCCAGAGCGAGTTGACAAACCCGAGAATCAAAAAGCCTCCCGAGTACATAACCGCCGCAATAAGAAGACAACCCCTGATGCCAATCTTGGATACCAGGCCATTCACGGCCAGGCCAGCAACGCCAGACACCACGAGATACACCGAGAATCCCAAACTCACGACCGAAGCTTCAGCACCCAGCATCTCGGTCATAGGAATACGGAGCATACTAAACGAATACAGTCCGAAGCCCTGCGTCACGATGCAGACCACGAACACAATAAACACCTGAATCCAACCCTGCGTAAAGAATTTTGATCCTGTTTTTTCAGACATGATACCTCCCCTTAAGTGAAGGCTTTCGTTTCGCCTTACTTGATAACGAACGTTTTTGGAACGAGTGCGCTCACGAACATTCCCCTTGCACGCATGACTCCAGAAGTGTCAAAGCACCCTGATAGAAGTCCGTTTCCGCGGTGCGTGCGACACTATCGCAAAAGTGAGGAATCCACTGAGCTATATGGTCACGCTTGAACGAAGCAGCTTCCGCCAACGCCTCATCCCGCTTCTCGTTGCAGCCTTCGCGCTGGGCAGAAAGCGCCTGTTCTTCCAGATGGGCAAGGTATAAAAGCTCAACCGAAAGATGATCTTCTGGCTCGTGTCCCTCCCAATCGATGGAAAACCCCGCGCGGCGGTAGCGACGTACCGC
The DNA here is from genome assembly GCF_030077735.1 of Gordonibacter faecis. NCBI lineage: Bacteria > Bacillati > Actinomycetota > Coriobacteriia > Eggerthellales > Eggerthellaceae > Gordonibacter > Gordonibacter faecis. The sequence continues at coordinate 77,100 of NZ_JASJEU010000024.1, forward strand.
ATCGTCGCGGGCATCCTGCATAAGGAGCCCGCCCTCGTGAACAAAGAGTGACTCATAGGGCAGCGGCGCGTTCAAACGCGGGCTCGCGAACAGCGTGGTGAACTCTACCCGCAGGTTTCGTGCCACCTCTTCATCCTCAAGCGCCCGCTGTGCGTCGTGCGCTAGTGCGGCTTGGGCTTGTGTGACTTTCTCACCCATCCCGTCGAAAGCGCTCAGATCAAGAGTGGCAAGCGCTTCGCGATCAATAACGTTCCAAAACAGACGGGCAAGCACACGGAGCCGCTTAATTTGCTGCTCGCACAGCGTTTCCTCAACAGCATCGTAGGTCATCATCGGAAAACCCCTTCCCCTCTCAACCACCGTGCAGGCTGGAGGTACGTTCCCCCAGCCTGCACACATGGGCTAACGAACCCTCAGCCCCTCCATGTCGCGCCACTCTTTTGAGCTTAAGAGGTAGTAGCACGAAGGCTCATTGCCCGAATCAACCTTGAGCTGATGGACGTTATCACTCATCAAAGCAATAACCTTCGAAATATCGCTTTCAGGGTCGTCTACATCACCGAACAGCCACGCGTTTGAGTTGCAGGCAAACGCGCAGGCCGGAGGCAAACCCTCATCCACGCGGGCGGCGCACAAATCACATTTACCCACCGTGTTGTCGCGTTCGTTGTAGCTAATAGCGCCATATGGGCAGGCGTCGATGCACACCTTACCCTCGCAGGCCGCGCACGACGTTGTATCTATGATCACAATGCCGTCTTCACGCTTGCTGATAGCCTGTTCAGGACACGCTGGCAGGCAAGAGGGCTTGCGGCAGTGCTGGCACATAACCGGGATGAAGTACGTCTCTGCGTCCGGATAGTCGCCCGTCGTTGAGGTATACGTGCGCACCCAAAAAGCACCCAAATCCACGTTGTGTTCCTGCTTGCACGCGCCCATACAGCCGCGCGTGTCCATGCAACGGTCGAGCGATACGACCAAACCTAACTGCGTCATGCTTCACACTCCTCCGTCGTCATGGGCATAAGTGCCTCAAGTTGCTCACGGGTAATTTCAGGCTGATAGCGCGCAATGTCCTCATCCGTTGCCTTGTAGATGCGGCAAAGCTGGGAACGATATCCGCCTGACCCGGTCTCGGGGCAGTTGTTTTCCACTTCAATCAGGGCCTCGGCGTTCCACTCAAAGGCACCATGCAAGTCATCAGTCGCAGACTTTTCGGGACGCCACCACGCGTGTTGCGAATACGAGACCACATCAGGGGCCACCATAAACCGGAAAGACACCTTGCCCATAATCCGGTTGTAAGGCGCGCGGCCTCCCGTGGGCGGCGCTTCAACCCAAATCCAGTCGCCCTCCTTCACGCCATAGCGTGCTGCCGTCTCCGGGTTGATGAACACATCGGGAGTTCTCGTCATTTCGCGCGTCCACGGCAACTGACGGAACTCAGAGTGGAAGAAGCCGGGCTGGCGCTTGCCATACGAGCCAACCAGCGGGTACTCTTCAGCCAAGTCGGGGCGCGAAAGCGGCGATTCGGCAGGTTCGACATACACTGGTAGGGGCGGATAGCCACACTTCTGATGGATCGTGGAGAACAGGTTAGCCTTGCCGGTGTCGGTGGGGAACTTGCCCGCTATGAGATAGCGCTCGGTCGACGGAGGCGTATCGGCGCCAGGCACCTTCGCCACGCGACGCTTGAGCATCTCGTCAAACGGCATGCCCAAAAATTCACGACTCAGCAGGTCACGCTGTCCGTCGATAGTATCTGCCGGCCAGAACTTTCCGTACTCGCCTGCCCAGTGGTTTGTCCACTCGTCGTTCAAGCGACCTTCCACATAGCGTTTATCATACTTGCCAAGTTCCTTAGAAAGCAGGGCACCGAAGTCGTAGTCATGACGTGCTTCGCACAAAGGTTCAACGGCCTTATTGAAAGCTTGGTGCACCGGACTTGAACCGCCGCCAGTGCCAAAACTCAGGAAGTTGCGCTCCATCCAGGTGACCGCAGGAAGCACGTAGTCGGCCATCTCCGCCGTGGGAGTCATGACAACATCGGTCACCACGTGCAACTGGATTTTGTTCTCGTCGTCAAGCAACTTGAGCCACCGCGCAAGCGTGGGATCGTGCATGAGCCAGTTCGACGAGATAGCGATGATGCCATGAACAGGATACGGACGACCGGTCTCCGCAGCTTCCATGACCGTAGTGAGGTCGGGGAACAGCAGCGAGCCGTCGGCATTCTGCGGGCGAATGGGCTGCCACTTCGTAATTTCTTCCCAGGCATAACCGCACCCGACGCGATGGGTGTAGTAACCCAGGCGCTTGCGCTTCTGCTCCAAAGGAAGGCCATCAGCCCAGGAAAGGTCTAGCTCGCTCGGGAACGCATGAGGCGTGACCGGATAGAACGCGCCCAGCACATTGCCGCCCGCAACATCGACACTGCCCGTGATGATTTTCAAAACGTTGATGGCGTTCACATACTGAGAGACATTAGTGGACATGTATTGCATGCCCTGGTTGATATCGACCGGCTTAAGCGTGCCAATCATCGTGGCCACACGCACCACCTGATCGGCGGGAACGCCGGTGATGAACTCAGTGTGCTCAGGCGTCCACGGCTCAACGTTGTTCGTCAGCATCTGGAAGGCCGGGATGCAGGTAATCTTGCCGCCACGCGTGCACAGTTCAACCTCATATTCGCCGAAGAGCGCGGGGCTGATTGAATCGGGCAGTTCCGCAGCCGGCGACTGTTCGGTCGAGGTCTTGTTCTGCTCGAACAACTCCACCAAGTGATCGTAGTGGGCCTTGCCGGAGGGGCCACCTTCCCACTGTACTTCTTCAACATCCCAGTACTTGAGGCGATTCTCTTTTTCGTCCCACACCATATAACGCTTGTCGCTGCCGCCCTTTACGATGTCACTCTCCAGCAGCAGCGCACCGGTGTCGCCGCGCACCAGGAAGGGTGCGTTGCTCCAGCGGACAATGTAATCCTTGTCGTACAGTTCCTTTTCAATGATGACTTTCACCATGCCCATGATGAGCCCAACATCAGTGCCCGGGCGCACGGGAACCCATTCGTCAGCCTTGCTGGCATAGACGCCCTGCACGGGGTCAACAACGATAAATTTTGTGCCGTTTTCCTTGTTGGCCATAATGGACTGCGTCTGAATGGGCCAGGCATAAGCCTGCTCGGCTGAGAAACTCACATGGCAGTTCGTCGGCGCCGACCCGCCGCCAGTTGCTGTATAGAAACCGTAATTGATATGCTCGTGGAACTGGGGCAAATAGCACACCTGAATAGCGCCATAGTAGTTGTTCGGCGTACCAATAGTGCGTGCGATACGATGGGCTACCCAGCCCATGTCGTGGCGTCCGGTACGTCCGGGGAGCACGAAGGTCTCGGCCCCATACTCTTCCACCATGGAGTGAATCTTCGCGGCGATTTCCTCGACAGCCTGATCCCACGAGATGCGCTCCCACTTACCTTCGCCACGTTTCCCCGCACGCTTGAGGGGATAGCGCAGGCGCGTCGGGCTATACTCAAATTGAATTGCTTCCGAGGCGCGCACGCACGCCTTGCCCATGTTAGGCGGGCCAAGCTTTGGATCCCCTTCAACCTTGACCGCCCTTCCGTCTTTCACTGTTACCCATACTGGGCAGTTCAGGTGACACGACCGACAGCCGGCGTACACCTTCTTGGTTCCGCTTTCGTTGGTTGCTTGGGCGTTTTCCACGTCTCCTCCTCCGTATCTCGCCGTACCGTCGCGCGGCTGCTAGCACGCGCCTTTTATCAAGCCGGTGGGCTCGTTTGGCAATGCCTTTGCAGCACCGCCCCCTTAGCTTGTTTAACCGAGCGAAGCTTTTGGAGCGCTCGGAGCTTTAGGTGCCGCCGGGGCACCCGGCGGGGTCGGAATACCCAGGGGAGCTCCGTCAGCCGTGTCACCACTGGGCCCGTCAAGCTCCGCGCCGCAGCTGTCGCAGATAGCCGCGTACTCCAGATTCTCCGCACCGCACGCAGGACAGATGTTGGCCTGGGCTTTTACGTCTGCAGGTCGAAAACACATATGAATCCTCCTCTCGCTTTTCCACCATCTGGCAAAAAAGTATAGGGAGGCCGAACGCGCCCGAAATCACCGGAAACACGTGACAAGGCATGGTGATTTTTAGGGATGGAGAGAAGGGTTTGAGGAAGAAGCGCACAGGCGCGCCGAGAAAAGAACTGAGAACGCAGGTCATGGTTGTATACTCCGCCTACGGCGGAGAGGGCGCTTCGTGAAGCACCCCTACGAAAATTACCTTTTTAGTTAGGTTTATCGTACATGAAGGAGCCCTCGTCATGGTGATAGGGAGGGCAGGTCATCTTGTGGCGTATTCGGTAACGCGTAAGCGCGTCACATTTTTTGAAGCGGGGCTAGAGACTCTTGTTGCAGCCTCTCGCTATAGAAGTTCCGGCGGCTGTAAGCCGCCGGAACGCTAAAGCATACGTTTCACGAATTGGCCCGTGTAGCTTTCCTCCACCTGGGCTACTTCTTCGGGGGTGCCTTGGGCTACTATGGTGCCGCCACGGTCGCCGCCTTCGGGGCCGAGGTCGATAATGCGGTCGGCGCACTTGATGACGTCGAGGTTGTGCTCAATCACCAGCACGGTATTCCCAGCATCCACCAGGCGCTCAAGCACTTCCAGCAGCTGACGCACGTCCTCGAAGTGCAGGCCCGTGGTGGGCTCGTCCAGAATGTAGAACGTCTTGCCAGTCTGGCGGCGCTGCAGCTCACTCGACAGCTTCACGCGCTGCGCCTCGCCGCCGGAAAGCGTGGTGGCGGGCTGGCCCAGACGAATGTAGCCCAGGCCCACGTCATGCAGCGTTTGCAGCTTGCGCTTGATGCCCGGAATGTTCTCGAAGAACGCGAGCGCATCGTCCACGGTCATGTCCAACACCTCGGCAATGTTCTTGCCGCGATACGTCACCTGCAGCGTTTCGCGATTGTAGCGCGCACCGCCGCACACCTCGCAGGGCACGTAAATGTCGGGCAGAAAGTGCATCTCAATTTTGATCTGACCGTCGCCCTTGCAGGCCTCGCAGCGGCCGCCATTCACGTTGAACGAGAAACGCCCTGGCCCGTAGCCGCGCGCCTTCGATTCCTGCGTGGAGGCAAACAGCGCGCGAATGTCATCCCATAGCCCAATGTAGGTAGCAGGGTTCGAGCGCGGCGTGCGTCCGATAGGACTCTGGTCGATGTTGATAACCTTGTCGATCTTATCGAGCCCGGTAATTTTCTTGTACTTGCCCGAGCGTCGGTGCGCATGGTTTACGCGGTTTGCCAGCGCCGGTGCCAGCGTATCGGTGACCAGCGAACTCTTACCCGAACCGGACACGCCCGTCACCACGGTGAGCGTGCCGAAGGGCACTTCCAGCGTCACGTTTTTCAGGTTGTTCTCTGTCGCGCCCGTCAGCTTGAGCGAGCCGCGGCGCGGCTTGCGGCGCTTCTCAGGTACGGGGATGGTGCGCCGCCCAGACAGATAGTCCGCCGTGAGCGAGCCGTCGAACTTCACAATTTCATCCGGCTTGCCGGCGGCCACCACCTGGCCACCGTGTTCGCCCGCGCCGGGCCCTATGTCAATGACGTAGTCGGCGCTGCGGATAGTGTCTTCGTCGTGTTCCACCACAATCACCGTGTTGCCCAAGTCGCGCAAGCGCTCAAGCGTGGCAATAAGCCGCTCATTGTCGCGTTGGTGCAGGCCAATGGAGGGTTCGTCCAAAATGTAGAGCACGCCCATGAGACCCGCACCAATCTGCGTAGCCAGACGAATACGCTGCGCCTCGCCGCCCGAAAGCGTGGCGGTGGCGCGCTCAAGCGTGAGGTAGTCCAAGCCCACGTCCACCAAGAAGCGCAGGCGCGCCTTGATCTCCTTCACGATGGGTCCCGCGATGTGTTCCTCCGCACCGTGGAACGACAGCCCCTCGAAGTACTCAAGCGAGTCCGCCGCACTCATTTCGGTTACGTCATGAATAGACTTGTCAGCCACCGTCACGGCTAGGATTTCAGGCTTCAAGCGCTTACCACCGCACGTCTGACAAGGCACAATGGCGAAATACTCGGACAGTTTCTCGCGCTGATTGTCCGACTGAGCCTCCTGATAGCGACGCTGCACGGCGGCAAGCGCACCCTCCCACTCGATATACCAGTACGTCTCGCGGCCATCCACCGTCACGTAGTCGACGCGCACCTTGGTGTCGCCCAGGCCGTAGAGCAGCGCATCCTGCGCCTTCTTCGGCATGTCTTCCCACGGAGTGTTCTCATCCACGCCCATGTGGTGGGCCACGGCGCGCAGCACCTGCGGGTAGTAGTTGCCCGTCTTAAACGGCGCAACCACGCCTTCTGCCAGCGTGAGCGACGGGTCGGGTATCACCAGCGAGGGATCCACTTCCTCACGACTGCCGATGCCCAGGCAATCGGGGCAGGCGCCGTAAGGCGCGTTGAACGAGAAGTCACGCGGTTGCAGCTCGTCCATGGAGTGGCCGTGCTCGGGGCACGCGAGCGCGAGCGAGAACAGGTGCTCCCCCTCGCCCAAACCACCCGTGGCACCCGACGACTTGCCGCCGCTTTCGCCGAGCGGCTGGCCGTCGTCGCCCAGCACCTGCACGAGCACGCGCCCATCAGCCAACTTCGTGGCCAACTCCACGGCCTCAGCGATGCGGCTCGTGGCACTCTCTTTCAGCTGGACGCGGTCCACCACCACGTCAATGAAGTGCTTGATCTTCTTGTTCAGCGTGCGCGGCTCGCCGTCCAGTTTCACAATTTCGCCGTCGATGCGCACGCGACTAAAGCCCTCTTTCTGCAGGTCGGCGAACAGCTTCGTAAACTCACCCTTGCGGCCCGCCACCACCGGGGCCATGATGATGGCCTTCGCACCCGGCGCGAGGGACAAAATTTCGTCGGTCACCTGGTCGGTGGTTTGCTTCTTGATGACGCGCCCGCATTCCGGACAGTGCGGCACACCCACGCGTGCGAACAGAAGGCGCAGGTAGTCGTATATTTCTGTGGTCGTGCCCACCGTGGAGCGCGGGTTTTTGGAGGTGGTTTTCTGGTCGATGGACACGGCCGGCGACAGACCGTCAATGCTGTCGAGGTCCGGCTTGCTCATCTGCCCCAGGAACATACGCGCGTAGCTGGAGAGGCTTTCCACGTAGCGTCGCTGGCCTTCGGCATACATCGTGTCGAAGGCGAGGCTCGACTTGCCACTGCCCGACAAACCCGTAATAACCACCAGTTCGTCGCGCGGAATAATGAGGTCAATATCTTTCAGGTTGTGCTCGCGAGCACCTTTAATAACAATGGCGTTTTGTCCCATAGTGCGTATGCTCTTTCTATCGTGCGGCGGCCGAAACTATGGCTACCGGAAAACTATCATTTCCGTGTAATCGTCCATTCTAGCGCAGCCAAGCACAACCAAGGGCGAAAACATCCGTTCGCCCCATTCGTTCAAATTCTGAGCACAAACTGTTCGATTCCTACCGACCTGTCATCCCAAGCGGCGCCAACCGTAAGCCTTTCTGCTCACGCCGCACGGGATCCTTCGACTCCGCGCCTGACGGCGCTCCGCTCAGGATGACAAAGGGTTGTGCCAGCAGTAAATCGTCAGGATGACAAGGGGGTATTCACCCGCACCCGTTCTACCATTTCGTTGAATGGGAGGGCGGGGGCGTAGAGGTAGCCTTGAAAGTAGGAGCAGCCGAGTTCTTTCAAGCGGTCGCGTTGTTCGGCGGTTTCCACGTACTCAGCCAGCACCGTGAAGCCCAGTTGCTCGGAAAGTTGCGTGATGGAAGCCACAATTTCGGCGTAGCGTTCGTTTTCCATGACACCTTTGGCAATGGTGCCGTCAAGCTTCACCACGGAAAACACGCTGGTTTCCAGGTACTGGAACGACGTGCGACCCATGGAGAAGTCGTCGATGGCAAGCGGCACGCCCGCGTCCGCCAAGCGACGCAGCAGCCCCGACGCGTCCGCGTCCCAACGCAGCGCCTCGCGCTCCGTGGCCTCCACCACTACACGCCCCGCGTCCAGGCCGCGCGCCCGCAGTGCAGCAATAATAAAGTCGACCGACTCCGCGTCCTGCAGCAGCGTGGCCGTGGCGTTCACGCTCACGGAGAAGTTCGCCGCCAGCGCGCCCTCGTGCGCAAGCGCTTCCACCGCCAGCGCCTCATCGAGCGCCCGATCGAACACCGCGCGCTCCAAGTCGCGCTCCACGCCCACCTCTTTGACCAGTTCCAGCACGAGCGGCGGATACAGCATCCCATACACCGGATGCTCAAAGCGCAGCAGCGCCTCTGCCCCCACCGCCTCGCCCACGGCGTTGAACTGCGGCTGATAGTGCAAGACAAACGACCGCGTGACCACCGCATGCCGCACATCCTCGGAAAGCGAACGGGCCAGCGCCCCCTGCGGCCCCGCCGTAGCGATGAGTTCCACCTCATGACCCGAACGTTCAGCATCTTGGAACGTGGCAAGCAGCGCCGCGTACTCCCGGCGCGCACGGTCGTCGGCCGAACGCTCATAGCGGCGAAGAAACGGCAGGTAAAGCACCACATCAAGCATGATGCATCCCAGCTGCAGCAGCGCGCCCGCCATCGACCCGGTGGCAACATACCCGCCCACCAACGGCGGCGTTGTCCACGACACATCCACCACCGTCAGCGGCACAAGACCCGCCGCCGTGGCCGCGTACGCCACTACCATATTCACCAGGGGCACGGCAATAAACGGGATAAACAGCGCCGGATTCCACACCACCGGCAGGCCAAACAGCATGATTTCGCTGATGTTGAACACCATAGGCACGGCCGCAAACGTGGACAGGCGCCGCGCACTGCGCCGTCGTCCAAACAGCAGAATCGCAATGAGCAGGGCCAGAAGCGCCCCAGCACCACCAATCGAGGCAAACACGTCCAGAAACGTCTTTGTCACAATATGCGTCGGCGCCTCCCCTGCCGCCAGCGCCGCCGCATTCGCCGCCGTACCCGGCACGAACACGCTTTGCGCCACGCCGTCCAGCATATTGCCGCCATGGATGCCGAAGAACCACATGACGTTGTTCATTAAGAGGTACAAAAGCCCACTGCCAAGCGTAGCCGTGGCCAGCGGAAAAAGCGCGCTCACTCCCTTGAACAGCAGCTCTTCCACGCTGCTCACGCCCGCCAGGTGCGCCACCAGCACGTTCACCAGCGCAAATGCGAGGATCACCACAGCAATGGGCATGAGCGCCGACACCGCTTGGTTGAACACATCGTCCATGCTGTCGCCATAGAGCCGCTTCGCGCGGCGCAGACGCATCAGGCGACAATACAGCATGGACGAACCGAGGCCAGTCACAATGGCTATGAATAGCGACCGCGTGCTGAGCACCACCAGGTTGAATGCCTCAGTACCAAAGCCAACGAACGCCAGATACGCCGCCAGCGCCGCAAAGGGCGCGCCCTGCACGAAGAAACCACCGAACCGCTCGGCGCTTGCGTTCGCATAACGCAGCGCAATGGCCACGGCCACATACAGCGAAAAAATACCCATCGTGGCGTCGTACGCCAGGTTCAGCACGCGTTCAAACAGCGGAACAGAACTCAGAAACACCTGATAAGACGCGAACGGCAGGTTGAGAAAAATCAGACAGAAGGAACCCACCAACAGCACCGGAATAGTAAGAATGAGGCCTTGGCGAATGGCTTGGAACGCCATGACGTCCTCCAAGCGCGCGAACAGCGCGTCGACCTTGCCAAGCATGCCTTCCCTTTCCTCGCCGCACCTGTCGCAGAACCTTGTGCCCATTGTACCGCGAACTGCACAGGGGGGTGGTGCAAACAACGACGTTTGGGAAACGGATGAGGAAACGAGCGAACGGGAGGAAGGTTCAGCAGGCGAACTGTGAGGCGAATTCGGCAGGCGAAGGTTCCGACGAGCCGGCAGACTAGCCGGCTGGCGAATTTAGGGCTGTGGTTCAGCGACCGAGCAGGTGGCGAACAGCCGCCACGGGATGATGCAAGAGCATGCGCGGGCCGGCGTAGCGCATGACCGCACGTACGGCTTCGCGCTTGTCGGGAGCATAGCAATGGTTGCCACACTGTTCGCACGAGGTTTTGACCTCCATCTTGCGACAGCGCTCCGTGCGCAGCACGGCGTAGGCGTCTAGCTCAGCACACGCCGGACACACCCGCGCGCCACAATGCGCCGTCTCGGTGCGCGCGGCCGCCTCATGGTTACCGGCGCAGTACAGCACCACCATCTGCGAGATGGTGCGCTTCTCGCGCACGCGGCGCTTCGCTGTCTGAGGGGAGTCAACCATGGCAAACATTTTACCAAACCCCCCGCACCTGTCCATCGGGATTTCCCCTGCTCCCTGATCAAAGATACCTTTATCATCCCGAGCGGAACGCCGCCAGTATCCCCCTGTCATCCTGAGCGGAGGCGCGAAGCGCCGTAGTCGCGACGCGAAGCTAGTCCCGCAGGGGAAGGATCCCGTGTGGCGTTAGCTGGGGGTATTCCTGCTGGCGCCGTTCGGGATCCTTCGACTACGCTCACTGCGTTCGCTCCGCTCAGGATGACACAGGGGTACACCAACGGCGCCTCTGCAGGATGACGGGGGGTTGCGCACGCTTCCCTACCCCAGAAGCTTGCTTCCCAGTGAAGAGCGAATGATGCCCTTGCTGGCGAAATACGTCACCAGCAGATACGCGCCGTAAATCACCGCGGTAAACACGCCGGTCAGAAGCGCGGGCTCAAGTACTGACACGCCCAGCTGCTTGGTCACCGTCTCGCTGATAATTCCCACCGCACACACCGTGTGACACACAGCCAGCGCTAGCGGCACCAGGAAGTACACGAGCGTCTGCGTGCGCAGCGACCGGAAGATCATGCGGCGGTCGCAGCCAATCTCGGCGAGCGTGCGGTAGCGCGGCAGCGAGTCACTGGTCTCCGACAGCTGCTGGATGGCAAGGATTGCCGCCGTAGCCACCAGAAACATGAAGCCAATGTAGAGCGCCAGGTACGAAATCATGAGGTTCATGCCGCTCGACTGAATGAGCACCTCTTGCGCGGTAAACGTCAGCGTAACCGGCCAGGGATTCGGGCCGAACGCCCAGCCCGACGCAGCCACCTCGGCGCTGGGGGGTGACACCTGGGCCAGCAGCTGCTCAAGCAGCACATCGCCCTCGGTACGATCCACCTTGTACATGAGGTTCAGGTAGCTCGCGTCCGGCACCTGACCCTGAGCGCGCAAGTCGGCAATCACCGAATCGGACACGATAACCTCGGCACCGCTCGACACGAACGCAGCATCTTCCAGCGGCTGACTGCGCAGCTCGCCCACCGAGGTGAGTTCGCGGCCTGCTGCCACCACCGTCTCGCCTTCTTTCGCGAGCGATTCCGCAAGCCCTTTCATGCCATCGAGGGTGTTGTTCACGGCGTAGTTGTTCTCGCCTACCTCTACCGTCGGACGCCCGGTGAGCTCGGCAAGTGTATTGAACTGTGAGACAGCGATGAGCGTGACACCCTGCTTGTGCACGGCCTCGTTCTGGTTCTCGTTGCCCGTGTCCCACTGGTAGCGATCCATGAGTTCACCGTAGGATGTGTCGGCGCTTACATAGGCGTCAATCTGCGCGGACTGCTTCACCAGTTGGTTCCACAGCTCGGGCGCGCCGTCGGCCAGCTTCGCGGCCATGTCCCAATCGTACGCCTCAGCGTCGGCCTTGATTTTGGCTGCTTTCTCGTCGGCCACCTTCTGGTATTCGCGATCTTCCTCGGACATGTTCGCCAGTTTTTCGGGATCATCGGTTCCGCCGGTGTTCAGGTAGATGTTCGCGGTCAGCGTGGCATCGTACAGCGTGCCGTTCTCAATGTTTCCGCTGAACGCGCGCGCCAGCCCCATGCCGGTGGAGAACACTGTCAGCGAGAAGAACAGCATCACGCACACCACCGACAGCGACACAAACGCCGTATTTACCTTGCTGGCAATTTGGCGTGTCGTAAACATGACCAGACCTTTGAAATACACGCCGCGCGTGCGTTCAAGTACGGCAATCACAAAGCCCGCGAGCGACCAGAAGAACAAGAACGTTCCCAGCACCATGAGCACCGTGGCCCTGGTGAATCCTGGGCCAAAATCCAGCACGCCGTTCTCGATGAGCGTGACATACGCCCACGCGAGAATGCCCACCGCCGCAATGAACGCCACCAGGCTCACCCACGGATTCCGCACGCGGTAACGCGCGTTCTTGGCGCGAGCGCTGAGTAGGTCGATAAGCTTATAGCGCCTGATGGAAAGCGTGTTGAACACCGCCGTCACCGCAAAGATGAGCACAAAGCAGATGAGTGTCAGCATGAAGCCGTCGAAGGAAAATACGAACTGATACTGCGTCATCTGGATGTTGAACAGCCCCGCCGTCACGAACGAAAGTCCCTGCGACAGCGCAAGTCCCAGCACCAGGCCCACGGCCAGCGACACCAGGCCCACCGCCACCGTTTCCATGAGCACGATGGCCGACACCTGCCCCGGCTTCATGCCTAACACCAGGTAGGTACCGAATTCCTGCTTGCGCCGCCGGATGAGGAAGCCGTTGGCATACAGCACCAAAAAGCCCAGCACACAGGCAATAAGCACGCTGAACATGCCAAGGAACTGCCCCGTGAGCGCAAACACGCTGCCCGAGGCCGTGTCTGCGAGGTCGAACAGGATGGACTGACTCTGCACGGAGTTGAACGCGTAGAACACCGCCACGCCGAATACGAGCGTGACGAAGTACACAGCGTAGTCCCGCACCGAGCGGCGCACGTTGCGCCACGCGAGTTTAGCTAGCATCGCGCACATCCCCTCCAAGGAAGGTCACCACTTCCATGATGCGGTTGAAGAAGTCGGTGCGGCTGGTGTCGCCCTTGCGAATTTCATTGAACACGGCGCCGTCCTTGATGAACAGGATGCGGCTGGCAAACGACGCGGCGAACGAATCGTGCGTCACCATCATAATGGTGGCGTTCAGCTGGGTGTTCATCATGGTGAGCGTGTCCAGCATCACCGAGGCACTGCGCGAATCAAGCGCGCCGGTGGGCTCGTCGGCCAGTACCAATTTCGGGTCAGCCACCATGGCGCGCGCCGCCGCGATGCGCTGCTTTTGGCCGCCGGACATCTGGTAGGGATATTTGTTCAGCACGTCCGACACGCCTAGGACCTGCGCAATCTCTTCCACCTTCGGGCGCACCTTGGAGGTGTGCTCCCCCTTCACCGTGAGCGCGAGCGCGATGTTTTCGAACGCGGTCAGCGTGTCCAGCAGGTTGGAGTCCTGGAAGATGAAGCCCAAATCGTCGCGGCGGAACTTCGCCAGCGAGCGCGAGCGCAAACCCGTGACGTCGCGGCCGTCCACGAGAATATGGCCGCTCGTGACCGTGTCGATGGTGGCTACGCAGTTCAGCAGCGTGGTTTTGCCGGAGCCCGACGGCCCCATGATGCCCACGAACTCGCCCGGCATCACGTCGAAGCTGATATCGTTGATGGCGCGCGTGACGGAATCGCGGTTGCCGTACACCTTTTCAATCTGACGCACGGACAAAATGGGTCGCGCCGAGCCCGCTGCAGCATGGGCCGCCGCGGCGCTTTGCGGAGTGGCATACACTTCGGTCATGATTCGCATCTCCTCTTCTTCGGGTATGAGAAGATACTACGAAACCCCACCCCCACCTGCCATAGCCCATCCTTACCCCAACCTTACGCTTTTGAAAGGAAGAGAGTGGTATCCAAACGGCGGCGGTCGTGGGGGAAGGTTATGAGGACGCGGGTACCGCTTCCCTCTTCCGAGGCGAGGCCCACGCCCAAGTCCATCTTCGTGCACAGCTCGGACACCAGGTAGAGGCCCATGCCGGTGGACGAGCCCAGCATGCGACCGTTTTGGCCGGTGAAGCCTCGCTCGAACACGCGCGGGACGTCAGCGGCGGGAATGCCGGGGCCGTCGTCGGCCACCTCCAGCACAGTGCGCGCGGCGGGCGTGCCCTCCCCCTCCGTGCGCGTGGAGAACCGCACCTGCGTCGCGCCGTACTTCGCCGCATTCGTCACCAGTTGCCCCACAATGAAGGCGAGCCACTTCGCGTCGGCAAATACGCGCACGTCACGACCTAGCTCAATAACCGGCGTCGTCCCCTGCTCAATGAGGAAGCGTGCGTGCTTCTTCACCGCGCCGCGCACCACGCTTTCAAGCGGCACCTCGCGAATGGCGAAGTCCCGCGCAAGCGAGGTGGAGCGCGCGTAGTAAAGCGCCTGTTCAACGTATCCCTCGATGCGGTCAAGCTCGCCTTTGAGCTTCGTGGCCTCCGAACCGTGCAGGTTCGCCGCCATGAGACCCGCGGCGGCGATGGGCGTTTTTATCTCGTGGATCCACAGCTCAATGTAGTCGCGGTACGCCTCGGCTTGCTGCTTGTGCGCGGCCACGTCATCGGCCGCCGCCTTCCCCGTGGCTTCAAGCGCCTCGAACGTCAAGCAGCCCTCAAGAAACTCGGGTTCTTCCAACAACGACGAGGCGTAATAGGCGTTCTCTAGGTCGTCGGTGAAACGCACCAACTCGTCGTAGAAGCGACGACGACGTGCAAAGTCGTACGCAAAGACCACCGCCCCGCAGGCCACCACGAAGCACGCGCCCAGGACGGCCGCCTGCACGCCGTCGCCCAGCACCATAAACATGCCTGCCACACCAAATGCGCAGATGACAAGCAGTACGCACGCCACTGCGCGATCGCGCAGATACCGTCCCAGGCTCATGGCCTCACACCAAATACCCTTGTCCACGCCTGGTCACCAAAAAGCCCTCGGGCACACCGATGGAGGCCAGGCTTTTGCGTAGGCGGTTCACGTTCACCGTAAGGGTGTTGTCGTCGATGAAGGCGTCGGATTGCCAGAGTTCCATCATCAGCTCCTGGCGCGAGATAATGGTGTCGTGGTTCGCCATGAGCAGGTGCAGAATTTTCAGCTCGTTGCGCGTAAGTTCCACCGCGTGCCCGTCGTGCTCCACCGTGCCGCGGGCCACATCCAGCACCACGCCTTTGTGCGCGATGCGCGTAGACGGCTCCCCGCGCTGCGAGCGACGCAGCACCGATTGCAGGCGCGCGAGCAACACGGCGGGGTTGTAGGGCTTCGTCACGTAGTCGTCCGCACCCAGGTTCATGCTCATGACTTCGTCAAACTCGCTATCGGACGAGGTGAGCATGATGATGGGCACGTCGCTTTCCTGCCGCACCGCGCGGCACACGGCATGCCCGCCGGCGCCGGGAAGCTTCAAGTCCAACAGCACGCAATCGGGCTCAGCCGCCAGAATCTCGTCGACCACGCAATCAAAGTTCGCGGTGGACACCGGCTCGTGACCCTGCAATTCCAGCAGGTGAGACACCTCTTCGCGCAAAGGCGCGTCATCCTCCACAATGAATATGACGGCCACAAAGCCCCCTTCGCGATGCGTTGCCGCACGTCCGCGCGCAGCAACAGGTTACGGTACGTAAGCCATACTATGACATCCGCGTGACGGATGCCCCCAGACGTAACCGTATCGTCATCGGAGGGCCGGCGCGGCTAGTGCTGCCGCGCAGAGGTGTTCGGCATCACCGGGCACACGACGTCCGTATTCTTGCGAAAGTAGCGCAGAAGAAAGGTGAGGCCCGCCACCACCAGCGCAATACCCAGCCCCGTATAGAAGAAGGCGAAAAACCAGTCCGGGATCAGGCCCGACATGCGCAGCCCAATGCCGCCGACCATCATGATAGCCATCATGATATAGCCCTTCTTGTCGAAGAACTTGAAGATGTTCGTCTTCGCTTCTTCGTAGCCGCGAATGCGCGCCGTGTGTTTGCGCACCATTTTCTGGAAAATGCGGGAATGGAACAGCACGAAGATCACGACCGAACCCACCAAGAGCGCCCAGATGACCCAGCCCCAGTCGTGCCGATACGCGCCCAGCCCGATGTTCGCGATGTTGGCGCCCGCGATGGCCCACACGATGCCAGCCACTAACATGAGCTTTTCGGTGGTTATCTTCAACATGATTACTCAACCTCCTTGACAGCCCGTGCCGTCGACTCGCTTTGCTGTTCAGGGGCGACATGCGCCCCTTCGGTGTGCGCCGGCGCTTCGTAGAGCGCGGCGCTCAAAAGATGCGCCAACACGCGGCAATCGCCCTCGCCGGCGCTTAGGGTGTGAATAAGGCTGTCCAGCACAAACGCCACCAGTTCCTCCGCGCTCACGCCCGCGCGGGCAACATCGGCGTCGGGGTCGGCCGCAAGGACGGCCTGAAGGCCCGCACGCATGTGGTTGAAGAGTTCCGTTTCGCGCAGCTTGCCCGCATCACGGCCCTGCATAGACAAGGCGCTGATCTGCGGTAACCAGTCTGAGCGAAACGCTGCAAGGCCTGAGGTAAGGGCGCTGTGCAAGCGCACCACAAAGGCATCGAAGCGCTCCCCCGGCACCACGCGGCACAAGTCCTCCTGGAAGACATTGCCCCAAAACGTGCCGATGACCTCCACCATGAGGTCGTCTTTCGTAGGGAAGCAGTTGTAGATGGTGCCCACCGACACGCCGCACGCCTCGGCCACGCCGCGGATGTCAAGGGCCGCAAGCCCCCGCTTTTCAGCGAGCGCATAGGCCGTCTGCGTGATGGTGGCGCGATCCACGCCTCGTCGCACCATGGCGCCCTCCTTTCCGCGTGTGGGTTTCTGCCGGTGTTGCCAATCCAAAGTGAACATCGTTCATTTCAAGCTGTGCCTATTATACGCACGCCCGCAAACGAAGCAAGGGGTTTCTGAACAATGTTCAGAAACCCCTTGCGAGCGGTGGCCACGTTGGGTAGTCAGCGCAGAGTGCGCGCCCGGCAACTCACTTTGGAGCTGGTCGGATGCTGCACAGTGCATGCGGATTTACTTGTCGGTACCTAAGCCGTTTTCGGTAATGTCAAGAATCTCAATCTTCTCGGGCACGAAGTCGGAACCGAGGCCTGCGCCGCGCATGACCAGCACGTCATCGGCCGCAAACGTCGGGTCGTCAGCTACAGCGCCCGATTCGTCCATAACCACTACATTACCCTTGTTGAAAGTGATCTCATCTTCGTCGGCAACAAAGGTCTTCGCGCCACTGCCGTCCTGAGCGTTCTCAAGTTCGCCCAAGTTAACGGTCACTTCGTCGCCGTTCACTGCCATTACCTGACCGTAGCGCACGGTCTCGGTTTGGCTGGTGCTGGGTTCCATTTGAGACGTCTCCTGGCCGGAGCCTTCGTTTTGGTTTGCGTCGGTATTGGTGTCACCCGCCGCGCACCCGTGCAGAAACGGCGTCATGGCCAGCACGGCCGCCACGGCCCAGCCCATCATCCTAAACTTGCGCTTATTCATAAGCATCATATCCCTTCTAACGAGCGTCGCGCGGCGAATGCGCGCCTGTTCAACGCCCAATAGTGAAGGAATGGTCGACCAGTGTGGGCGGAGGGCGCCATCCGTCAGGCAGCGGTCAGGCCGCCGCTACCTGCGCGCCAACAGCCCGGTGAGCGGCGGGAGCCTTAGCCGCGCGGATGCGCGCGATGATGCACCTGCTTGAGACGGCCCGGGGAGAGGTGCGTATAGATTTGCGTGGTGGACAGGCTTGAGTGGCCGAGCATTTCCTGCACGCTGCGCAGATCGGCCCCGCCGTCGAGCAAATCCGTTGCAAAGGTGTGGCGCATGTCGTGGGGCGACAGCGTTTCGTCGAGCCCCGCGGCGCGCAGCGCTTCCTTGAACAGCTTGCGGATGCCGTCGGTGGTCATGCCATTGCCACGCGTGGACACGAAGAAGAAGTCACTCTGGCGGTCTTTGAGGATGTGTGGGCGCCCTATCAGCAAATACGTGCGCATTGAGGAGAGCGCCATGTCATGCAGCGGGACGATACGCTCCTTCGACCCCTTGCCGAATACCTTCACCTGGCCGCGCTCGAAGTCGACGTTAGCCGTGAGCAAGCCCGCGGCTTCGGACACGCGCGCGCCGCACGCGTAGAGGAACTCCAGCAGCGCCTGGTTACGCAGGTCAACCGGGGTTTGCTCGCGCAGATTGCCGGAGACGTCGCGCTTGCCATACACCGACAGCAAACGCACCATGTCGGCGGCGCGTATGACGTGCGGCAGGCTTTTCTGTTTGCGCGGGCCCGAGAGCACGCTTGCCGGGTCGGAGTCGATGACGTTGGTCACATTGAGCCAGCGAAAGAAGCTGCGCAGAGCCGAGAGCCGCCGGTTAATGGTGGTGCGCGAGTACTGGGCGCGATCGAGTTCTCCCAGGTAGCGACGCAGGTGTTTGTGTGTTGCAGCCAGCGGGTCAATATGTTCGCGCGCGGCCCAGCGGGCGTAATCTAACAGGTCGATGCGGTAGGCGCGCAGCGTGTGCACCGAGGCATTGTGCTCCACGCGCAGCGCATCGCAGAAGCCCTCAATGAGCGCTTCGGTGTGCGGGTCACACTCCGGGGTGTCATCTGGTGCTAGAGAGGTTTCAGTCATCGCACGCATCCTTGTGCGCGGCCGGCATGAGGCCCGCCTGCTCCAGATCGCGCACGTAGGCCACAAGCGCCTCGGCCCCGCGGGCGGCGTAGGCGGCGTAGCGGTCGCGCTTGTTGCGCACGCGCTGCGCAAGCGGCGGCATGATGCCGAAATTCACGTGCAGGGGCTGGTAGTCCACCGTTTCCGGGTTCGTGGCGTAGGACAGCAACGCCCCAAACGCCGTCTCGGTGGGAAGCGGCGGCAACGGCGTGTTGGCGAGCGTTGCAAGCACAGCCAACGCCGCGTGCAACCCCGAGCGGATGGCCTCGCAATACCCCTCCGTGCCGGAAAGCTGCCCGGCAATGAATACCGGGATGCCAAGGGACGCGGCAGCGGGTGCCGTCAGGTGCAGGTTACTGTCGAGCAAGCGCGGCGCATCGAGAAACGTGTTGCGATGCATGACACCATAGCGCGCAAATTCAGCCTGTTCAAGCCCCGGTATGAGGCGAAACACCCGCTTCTGTTCAGGAAAGGTGAGGTTCGTTTGAAAGCCCACCAGGTTATGGCACGATCCGTGCGCATCCTCGGCACGCAGCTGGAGCGCCGCCCACGGCCGCCGTCCCGTGCGCGGGTCGGTGAGCCCCACGGGCTTCAGCGGGCCGAAACGCGGAGCGTCGTGTCCCTTGCGCGCAATTTCTTCGATAGGCTGGCACGCCTGGAACAAATCGCGCGTCTCAAAATCGCGTAAAATCACGCGCTCAGCCGCGATAAGTTCCTCGATGAAGTGGTCGTATTCCTCGCGCGTGAACGGGGCATTCAAGTAGTCGCCCACTTCCGCCCCATCCTCGTAGCGGCTTTGGCGAAAGAGCCGCTCGGTGTCGAGCGAATCGGCCATGACGATGGGTGCCGCCGCGTCATAGAAGGCAAGATGCTCACCGCCCGCATACGCAGCGAGGTCGGCCGCCAGGGCGTCGGAGGTAAGCGGGCCGGTCGCCACAATGAGGGCACGCGCACCGCAGGCAGCCTCAGCAAGCGAGGGGGCCTCTTCGCGCACCAGGTTGATGAGAGGGTGCTTCTCAATGCGCGCCGTCACCTCGCGCGCGAATGCCGCACGATCTACCGCAAGCGCGCCACCCGCAGGCACAGCGCACTCGCGCGCTACCGCCATGAGATGCGAGCCAAGCGCGTCAAGCTCGGCCTTCAGCATGCCGGCCGCGCTCTCGGGCTTCATACTTTTGAGCGAGTTCGAACACACCAGTTCAGCGCACGCATCGGTGGTGTGCACGGGCGTGGGTACCGTCGGGCGCATTTCCACAAGGCGCACGCGCACCCCGCGATCAGCCACTTGCAGCGCCGCCTCACTCCCCGCAAGCCCAGCGCCCAGTATAGTTACGTAGTCAGTCATGCCCGCAAGGATACCAAACCTCAAGCCCGCACCCTATCCACGACCTCAAAAATCCGCACGAGCAGCGAAGCAATGCAACCAGCTATTTCACCGGAACGCTCAACTCAAACAGAGCCTCAGGGCATACTTCCTGGCCAGCCGGCCATGCGAGCGCCATTCCCCCATCAATGATACGAGCATGCTTAAAGTACCGCTCGTCTTCCAAAGGGCGATAGGCATCGCCATAGGCAATGAGCGGGGCTGCATCAAAAAGCCGCTGCTCCCCCGTCTCAAATTCAAGCAGAAGCGTAGTGCCGCCTTTCGGCTCGACGCGCGTCAAATCGGGTTGGGACTTGTTCATACCTACCACTGCCCCATCAACCACTACCGGCTCCCACATGGCGCACCTCCATCCACTAGCGCAACGGATCTATTTTGAAAGCGTCCAGCCCCTCAGCTAGCAAGTTCCAATCGGCTTCGAGTTCCTCCCGATGAACAACCACCCATGCGCGGAGCAACGCGAGTTTTTTAGCGGGAAGATAGCCATCGAGCACGTTTCCGTCAAAGTCGAGTGAGCAACTATACTCCGCATAGCGCGCATGAAGATGCGGCGTATGATGCTTTCCATACGGCTCATTATACATGATGACCACGATGCCAAAGAAGAGGGATATGGTCGTCATAGCACTCCTTTCCCTACTGGCACTTCACAAGTACTCCGATGAAACCCATTGCTGCTTACATTCCCTCACCCCACGGGGCCCCAGCGGCCGTCGGGGTAGTGGGTGACCAGGCCGGCGCGTTCGGCTTCGACGAGGTGCTCCATGAGCCAGACGCGTGGGTCGGCGATAATGCACACGTCGCGGGCGATGCCGAAGAGCTCTTCCATGCCGAGCGGCTCTGCAACAAGCGCGGCGGCAAGAGGGCCAAGAACTTCTGCAGCGTTGCGGGAAGCGTGGGTAGAACGCGTCGCTGGTGCTGGTGTTGGTGGTGGTGAATTGCCGACGGAAACCCTGGCGCTTTCGACCACTTCTTCCCCTGCAGAGTTGCTCGCATCCACCGCAGGTGCCTCCCAGCTTTCCTGTTTTAAGCAGCCGAACAGCGAAAACAACGCATCGGCAAACGTTTCATCGTCGACGATAGGTACGGCTCCCTGGTGCAGAAGCCGGTTCGCGCCGCGCGATGACGGCGAGGTGATGGCACCCGGCACCACCAGTACGTCGCGACCCGCCGCAAGCGCCTCATCGGCTGTCGAAAACGTACCCGACGGCAGACCAGCCTCCACAATGAGCACCGCCCGCGCTAGCCCGGCGATAAGCCGGTTGCGGGCGCGAAACATATACGGCCGCGGCGTACGATCCCAGGGATGCTCGGAAACAAGCGCTCCACCACCATCAACAATGCGCTGGAAAAGACTTTCGTGCTCGGCCGGATACAACTCATCGCAGCCCCCGCCCAAAAACACCACGGTGGGAGCGCCCGCCTCAAGCGCCGCCCGATGTGCAGCAGCATCGCAGCCCCGCGCGCCACCCGAGATGATAACCACCCCTCGTTCGGCAGCCGCCTGCGCAAAACGGGTCGCACACCCAATGCCGTAGGGCGTGGCCTTGCGCGCGCCCACCACGGCAAGTCCCTCCTGCAAAGCAGCCGTATCCCCCACCACATAGAGCCGCTTGGGTGGATCGGGAATACGCGCAAGCGCCGCGGGAAAGCGCGCATCATCCCGTGCCAGTTCGCACCGCGGTCCCTTTACAGGCATGCTCCCACCCCCTCGCGCAAACGGAAAGCAAGTGCCTCACACAGATGACTCTTGGTTACCGCCGCCGCTTCCTCCATGTCGGCTATCGTGCGTGCCACGGCGAGCGTGCGCATAATGGCACGCCCACTCATGCTGGCCGCGCGCGCAGCATCCTCGTAAAACGCCCGATCCTCGTCGGTGAGCGCACACGCCTTTATGAGCGAAGCCGCCGTGTCATGTCGCTTCGCATTGCCACCCTCGCGCGCTGTGCGCCACGACGAGTAGGCGCGCGCCTTTAACACGCCTTCGCGCAACTCGTCTGACGAGGAACCACCGCCGGAAGACAGCACCTCACCAGGGGCAATGCGACACACGTCAATATGTACGTCGATGCGATCCATCAGCGGCCCACCGATGCGGTTCTGATAAGCGCGAATCTGCGCCACGGTACACGAACAGGCATGTTCTTCGTCACCGCTATAGCCACACGGACACGGGTTCGAAGCCGCCACCAGCATAAAGCGTGCCGGAAAAGACACCGACCCATCTGCGCGGGTCACCGTGACACGCCCCGACTCCACCGGCTGGCGAATACCCTGCAGCACCGAAGGTTTAAACTCCGCCAGTTCATCGAGAAAGAGCACCCCCGCATGCGCAAGCGATATCTCACCCGGCCGCGGCGGCGAGCCACCGCCCACCAGCCCCGCCAGCGACGCGGAATGATGCGGGCTGCGAAACGGCCGCAACCCACCCAACACGCCCGATACTTCCTCACCCGCCACCGAGCACACGAGCGCCGACTCAAGCATTTCCTGCTCGGTCAAGGGTGGCAGAATGGAAGGCAATCGCGAGGCGAGCATGGTTTTGCCCGAGCCGGGTGGACCCATCATAAGCACACCATGCCCACCCGCTGCCGCTATCTGTAGCGCCCGTTTCGCCATATCATGGCCAGCGACATCACGGAAATCAGGTGCGTTGCGCACCCGCGAGAAGTGCGGTGCCTTTAGATCGACGAAGTCCCCCGTACGGAAGGTGGATAAGGTGCGCGCGCCGCGCTGCACCAACCCCTCTATGGCCACCAGCCGCTCGGGCGCGTCGGCGCACACAAGGTCTAACCCCTGATCACGCGCCGCCAACGCGTAGGCCATAAGTCCATCGACGGGACGCACCGCCCCCTCAAGCGACAACTCACCCACCAGAAGTGCCCCCTCGCAGACGCGCGGGTCAATCTGCCCCGTCGCCGCAAGCAGTCCTACTGCAATAGGCAGATCAAAACCCGAGCCGGTCTTGCGCAGCGCCGCCGGTGCCAGGTTCACCACCACGCGATCGTTAGACATGGAAAAGCCACTCGCGCGCACGGCCGCGCGCACGCGTTCGCGCGCCTCCTGCACCGCCGCATCAGCCATGCCAACAATGCAAAACGCCGGCATACCGCTGCTCACCACCACCTCAACATCCACCGGCACAGCCTCGACGCCCCGCAGTGTGGCACCCCGCACCGCGCACCTTCCCTGCATGCTGCTCACCCGGCCATAAACGCGTTGATGTAGTGATGCATGAGCACCCGATCGGGCGCTATCACCAATAGCGACACCACATCGAAGCGCACCGACACATCGGGCACCTCGTAGTTTTTGACGTAGAGTGACGCGATGCGCCCATAGCGTTTACGCTTGGCCTCATCAACCGCCTCGGCGGGAAGGCCCTTTTCCGTGCTTGACCGGGTTTTCACCTCAACAAACACCAGCACGTCGCCGTCGCGCGCAATGATGTCCGCCTCGCCCGCCGCGCACTCCCAATTGCGCTCGAGTATTTCGTAGCCGCGTCTGTCCAAAAAGCGCGCGGCGGCGTTTTCTCCACGTCGTCCCAGTTCGGTGTTGTGTTTGCCGCGCGAACCGCCGCTTTTGGGGCGCTTGCGCGAAGAACAAGACTTCGCGGCGCCCGCTTCCGCCGCGTTCTCAGCCGCCACCTGGTCAACATCATCCGGTCGCGGTTTCGCAACCGTGGCACTTGCTCTACTCATAGGATGACCCCTTTCTCTTCGGGGTCATCGTAGAGCCGCAACCTTACCAATTCGCCGTCAGGGCACCCCTCACGCCGCCGTGAGAATCATGACCAAGAGCCGGCGTACAAGCCGTACTCACTGCGACAAAACTACGGCGCATATCAAACGCGTTTCAAGCGCGCCTACGCCGCAAACGCGGCACAAGTACGGCGCATTTCCAACGCCATTGAAGCACGCGAGTATTGACCTGGCATTTCAGAAAGAAGAAGAAAAAGCGAGGCCCCGGAACCTCGCGGTGGAAAACCGGGAATTAGAACAGAGATTGCTGGGTAAACGCAGTGCAAAACGACACGCGATGGATGGGCGTGAGCCCGTAGCGCTTGATGGCCTCAATGTGCGCAGGACTCGCATAGCCCTTGCAGGATTCGAAATGATACTCGGGATATTCCTCGGCATAACGACACATAAGCGCATCGCGCTCGACCTTCGCCACAATGGACGCGGCGGCCACCGAGGCGCACAAGGTGTCCCCCTTCACCACGTTCACTTCGCGCGCATCCATGCGCAGAGGGTTGCCGTCCAGAAGCACAACGTCCGGATGCACGCCCGCCTCTTCCACATGCGCCACCGCGCGACGAAAGGCGCACACGAGCGACGCGGTCATGCCCGCCGCGTCGATATCGCAGGCTTCGATGTACTCAACTGTCCAGGTCATGGCCACCTGTTTGACAACTCCCGCAATGCGCTCGCGCGCTTCGGGCGTGAGCTGCTTGGAATCGTTCAGGCCCTCAACAATGGGATCTTCGGGCAACACGACGGCACCCACCGCAAGCGGCCCTGCGAGCGGGCCCCGCCCCACCTCGTCGAGTCCCACAATAACCGTGCCGCCGCGTTCGGCCGCGAGCGCTCGCTCATACGCATACAGGGAAGCAAGTCGCTCGCGCTCGGCGCGCACCGCCGCCAACCGCCGCCGCGCCGCCTCAACCGCTTCGCGTACCCCCTTGCGCGTATCCGCCACCAGCGCGCGCTCCAGCACGGCGAACTCCTTCTCGTCCGCCTCATGCAGTCGGCCCTTAATCTCAGCAACCGTCAACCCCACGCGCCCGCCATTCCCTCTCACAAAGCGCACCGCCCCAGCGCCGCGCCTTCGAATTCTCGTCTCACGCCCATAATAACAAACCCCTCGCGCAATTCGCGCGGAGCGCGAAAGCAGTCGCCCAGGTTGGCGTAGTAAGACAGCGAGAAGCCCCCTCGTATCGATAATCGGCCCGTTTCGCGGCTGAGCGTACTTCGGTACGCGAAGGCAAGCGAGAAAGGGCCGAGGATCGGTACGAGGGGGCTTCGCAGCGTCGAGAAGTTCCGGCGGCCGTCAGGCCGACGGAACTACCTAAAGGACTTCTCTTTGATCTTGGCAGCCTTGCCCACTTTGTCGCGCAGGTAGTAGAGCTTGGCGCGACGCACATCGCCCTGACGGACGACTTCAATCTTCTCGATCTTCGGGGAGTGCACGGGGAACGTACGCTCCACACCAATGGAGAAGCTGATCTTGCGAACCGTAAACGTTTCGCGGCTCGAGGCGCCATGACGGCGGATGACGTCGCCCTGGAACACCTGGACGCGCTCGCGGTTGCCCTCGACGATGCGGTAGTGGACCTTCACGTTGTCGCCCACGTGGAACTCGGGAAGGTCCTGCCTGATCTGCTGCTGTTCGATAGCGCGAATGATGTCCATGTTCGTTATCCTTCTATGTGTTCAAAATGAATCTCGTGCGTGTTCTGTGGAAAGACACAATTGGACAGTATACTGCCCCAGCCCTTCTCACGCAAGGAAAAACCGCATCACTTCCTGCATTTTTTCCCGTATTGCCCACCTCTCCACGCAAAGCGCAGAAAACAACAAGCCTTTCGCTCATCCCTCACCGGCCCGCGTCGCGTCCCGCGGCACTCAGATAAGCGTCAGCAGCGCGTAGGCAACCACGCCGGACACGGCACACCACAGAAGCGACTTCGTCTTCCACGCCACCAGCGCCACCACGCCCGCCGCCACCAACGGTGCTGCCGCAGGCCACACACCCGCGTCAAACATGCCAGGCGTGAGCAGATCGTTTGCCACCAACGCCGCGAAGGCAGCGGGCGGAATGAACCCGAGCGCACGCTCCACGCTGGCGGGGAGGTTCTTCCCCTTAAGCGCGAACAACGGCACCGTGCGACATATGAGCATGGTCACAGCGCAACACGCGAACACGATGAGGAAGTCTCCCCGGCTCATCGGCTCCATCATCCGCGCCTCCTTGCCCATGAAAACGCAAGCGCCGCAGCCACACCAGCCACCGCTCCCACCAAAATGGCCGGGCCCGAAAGGCCCACCGCCTTGCACACGAACACGCCCACCATGGCCACCACCGCCGCAAGTACGTTAGCCGCCGAGGGCTTCTGCGTAACCAGCAAGCAGATGAAGATGGACGTCATCGCAAACGACGCAATGGCAAGCGGAATACCCACGGCGTTGCCCACCAGCACGCCCACCACGTTCGAAAGCGCCCAGGAGCTCTGCGACAGCAGGTTCACCAGGGTGGCGCGGCCCACCGACCACTCCCCCTCAGCAAACTTCGACACGTTCACGCCGTAGCTCTCGTCGGTCACCGTGGCCGCGAACAGAAACGCCAGGCGCTTGCGCACGCCCTTGCACGCGGGCGCGAACGCCGCCGAGTACAGCATCTGGCGCGTGTTCACCAGCGACACGCTGGCAATAATGGAGGCCACCGGCGAGCCTGCCAGCCACATATTCGGAATCATGAACTGCCCTGCACCGGAGTAGAACAGGGCCGACAGCAGGAACACCTGCAGCGCGTTCAGGCCGATGGAGGCGCACAAAATACCGCAGGGTATGCCAATGGCGACGTAGCCCAACATGATGGGCAGCGCCGCCTGAAACGATTGTCTGATGTGATCCCCGGAAAGCATAGCTTACCGATTATACAAGTTTTGCGAACGTGCGCAACGACCTTCTGCCCGCGGGCGCGCACCGCAGGCGCGCCACGCAAGGCCGCCCGCGCCCCTACCTATTTAATAATGTATGGAAAGCGGCACGAACAGCTGCTGGAACTGGTTTTTCGCGTAGCGGTCGGTCATGCCGGCCACGTAGTCGGCCACGGCGCGCAACGTGTCGCCCTCGGAGATGGCGCGGTATTCCTCCGGCACCTCGTCGATGTGCGCCACGTAGTAGTCGAACAAGTCGCTCACCAGGTGCGTTGCCTTCTCGACTTCGGCCATCACAACGGGTGCCGTGTACACGCGCGCGAACAGGAACGCGCGCAACTCCATCATGGCATCCCACACCGAATCGCTCATGCGAATGTCATCAACCTCAGCGGACGTTTCCACCATGTCCAGCACGAGCGTTTGAATGCGCGAGGAATGGTCGGGCCCCAGCACGGCGTGCGTGGAAGCGGGCAGGTCATCCTCGGACAGAATGCCCGCGCGGATGGCGTCGTCGATGTCGTGGTTCACGTACGCGATGCGGTCGGCCGTGGCCACGATGCGCCCCTCCAGCGTCTCGGCGCGCAAGTCACCCGTGTGGCACAGAATGCCGTCGCGCACCTCGGGCGTGAGATTCAACCCCTTGCCGCCATTTTCGATGCGCTCCACCACGCGCAGACTTTGCTCGTTGTGACGGTACAACGCGTGCGTGCCGGGAGCGTCCGGGTCAAGGCCCTTGTGACGCGCGAGGCACCGCGCGAGCGCTTCCTCCCCCGTGTGGCCAAACGGCGTGTGCCCCAGATCATGACCAAGGGAAATGGCCTCCGTGAGATCCTCGTTTAAGCCAAGCGCACGCGCGATGGTGCGCGCAATCTGCGCGACCTCCAGCGTATGCGTGAGTCGCGTGCGGAAATGGTCACCCTCAGCAGCGAGGAACACCTGCGTCTTGTGCGACAGGCGGCGAAACGATTTCGTGTGCAGAATTTTGTCGCGGTCGCGCTGGAAGTCGTTGCGCAGGATGTCGGGCTCGGTGGAACGGGCGCGACCTTCGCTCTCGTCGGCGAACGACGCGTCGGGCGACAGCACCTCGTGCTCACGTTCCTCTTGGTCCTCGCGGTGAATGATGCGCATGGCGACCCTCCTTGGACTGGGCGATGCGCTCAGTATACCAGCTTGCTGGGTTCGAACACGCCCTTTTCCGTGATCACGCGCGTCACCAGCGCCGCTGGAGTCACGTCAAACGCAGGGTTCCACACCTCCACCCCTGGCATTGGGTGTGGAAGTACCTCAGCGGGGCTGCGCTCTTCGATGGGGATACCGGAGCCGTCTGCAAGCGTTGCGTCAATGGTGGACGTGGGTGCGGCCACGTAGAACGGAATGCCGTGGTGATGCGCGAGCACCGCCACGCCGTAGGTGCCTATCTTGTTGGCCACGTCGCCGTTGGCAGCAATGCGGTCGGCACCCACGATGACGGCATCAACTTCGCCCTTCGCCATGAGGCTGGCTGCCATGTTATCGCAGATGAGCGTACAGGGAACGCCCGCACGCGCAAGTTCCCACACCGTGAGGCGCGCGCCTTGGCCCACCGGCCGCGTTTCGTCGGCATACACGCGCGCTATTTTGCCCTTGGCGGCAGCGGCATACACCACACCGAGCGCCGTGCCGAAAAACGCGGTGGCCAGGCTGCCGGCATTGCAGTGCGTGAGCACGCGGCTGCTCGGCCTAAGCAGCTGCGCGCCGTGAGCGCCGATGGCACGGTTCACGGCCTCATCTTCGGCTTCCATGCGTTTGACTTCGTCAAACAGTGCGTCAGCCACCTCGCCGGGCAGCGCGCCTTCGGCGAGGTGTGCCTGCGCCACGTCCACCACGCGGCGTACGCCCCACGCCAGGTTCACAGCCGTGGGCCGGGCGGCGGCCACTTCATCAGCCACTGCGGCAAGTTCGCCCGCGAACTGCCCGGAAGCTTCAGCGCACCCGTGCGCCGTCGCCGCCGACGCGCCACCGTTGCTCGCCCAGAGTGCCACAGCCGCCGCACCCGCAACGCCAATGGCAGGTGCCCCGCGCACGGCAAGCGTCTTGATGGCCTCCACCACCGCGCGCCACACGTCCGTGCGCTCAAATACCAAATCAGTGGGCAGTTTCCGCTGGTCAACATACGCAAAACAAGTGCGCCCGTCGCCGTCACGCTGCAACTCAACCGTGCGCGGCAACTTCTCAAGGTGAAGCACGTGATCCATCAGGGGCCTTCCTCTCGTTTGTCAGCGCTATTCTACCGGAAAAGGCGGCACGTGGCCGCCCGGCACACCCCAGGTAATAGTTGCATGACGGTTCGCAGCGGCGAACGTACGCGGCGCAGGCGGACGCGTACACTCAAGATTCATCTGCGCCGCCCCGCCGTCGAAAGGAACGTTATGCCCTCCCCGTCCCCGACTGCCCCTGCCAAACCTGCCGCCCCACGCGCGCCCAAACCGTGGCATGCGCTGCCGCTTGACGAGGTGCTGGCCGACCTCAACGCCTCGCGCGAGGGCCTTTCCGACTTTAACGCCCGCACGCGCCTGGCCGAAGTGGGTCCCAACGAACTGAACGCCAAGCCGCCGCGCACGCTTGCCCAGATGGTGCGCGAGCAGGTGGGCGACCCCATGGTGCTCATCTTGCTGGTGGCCGCCGCGCTCTCAGCGCTTCTACAGGAGTGGGCCGAAGCCGGCATCATCTTTATTATCGTGGTGGCGAACGCGGTCATCGGCATTGTACAGGAGCGCAAGGCACAGTCCTCACTTGAGGCGCTGCGCAACCTGAGTGCACCCACTGCGCGCGTGCTGCGCGATGGCGCGGAAACGGTAGTGCCCGCGCGCGAACTGGTACCGGGCGACGTGGTTATCCTCGATGACGGCAGTATGGCTCCCGCTGACCTGCGGCTGCTTTCCACAGCAGGGCTGCGCATGCAGGAAGCCGCGCTCACCGGCGAGTCGGTGCCGGTGGAAAAGGACGCCACGGCCACCGTGGTGCCCGGCGCGCCCGTGGGCGACCGCGCGAACATGGCGTTCGCCACCGCCATTGTGACCGGCGGACGCGGCGTGGGCGTGGTGGTTGCCACGGGCATGAACACCGAGGTGGGACACATCGCGGGCCTCTTGGAAGGCGACGAGGAACTGGACACGCCCTTGAAGCGCAAGCTGGCCTCATTCGGTAAACTGCTCACTATCGTTGGCGTGGCGGCGGCGCTGGTGGTGTTGGCCGTGGGCATGGCCTATGGGCGCCCCTTCGCACCGCTGTTGCTGCTGGCCATCTCGCTGGCTATCTCGGTCATTCCCGAGGGGCTGCCCGCCACCGCTACCATTGTTATGGCGCTCGGGGTGCAGCGTATGGCCCGCCACCAGGCGCTTGTGCGACGGCTGCCCGCCGTGGAAACACTCGGCGGCGCTACCGTCATCTGCACGGACAAGACCGGCACCCTCACCGAGAACCGCATGAGCGTGGTGCGCGCCGCGCTCGGGCCCGACCTCGACCACGCTGCGGCACCTACGCCCACCCGCGCGCTTGAGGAACACCCCACGCTGTTCGGTTACCTCGCGTTCACGGCCGTACTCTGCAACGATGCGGGGTTCGCGGACACGGACGCCAGCAACACCGCTCCCGGCGGTGCAGCCTCGCCCGACACCATCATCGGCGACCCCACCGAGGGCGCCCTGCTCGTCATGGCGCGCGACAACGGCATCGACCCCGCCGCCCTGCGCACCACCTACCCGCGCCTGGCTGAGCGTCCCTTCGATTCCGACCGTAAGCGCATGGCCACCGTGCACGAGCGCGACGGCGAACTGGTAGTGGCCGTGAAGGGCTCGCTCGACGGGCTACTTCCCCGCTGCACGTTCCTCATGGACGAAGACGGCCCGCGTCCCATGACCGAAGGCGACCGCACCCGCGCACTTGAAGTGGCACAACAGCTCTCCGACGAGGCGCTGCGCGTGCTCGCCTTCGCCACCCGGGCGCTGCCCGCCCTGCCCGCCGAGGGCGAGGACATTGAGGAAGACCTCACGCTCATTGGCCTGGTGGGCATGATGGACCCGCCGCGCGCCGACGTGCGCGAGGCCGTGGACACCTGCCGCACCGCTGGCGTGCGCACCATCATGATCACTGGCGACCACGCCGCCACCGCACGCGCCATCGGACGTGAACTGGATATCTACTGCGAGGGAGACCTCGTGGTATCGGGCAGCGAACTTGACGAGATGGACGACGCACAGCTGGATGCCGCCATCGAACGCACGAGCGTGTTCGCACGCGTGTCCCCCTTCCACAAGCTGCGCATCGTGCGCGCGCTGCGCTCAGATGGCGAGGTGGTGGCCATGACCGGCGACGGCGTGAACGACGCGCCCGCCCTCAAAGCCGCCGACATTGGCGTGGCCATGGGCATCACCGGCACCGACGTGGCGAAGGACGCCTCTGACATGATTCTGCTCGACGACCGCTTCACCACCATTGTGAACGCGGTGCGCGAGGGGCGGCGCGTGTATCGCAACATCCAGAAGGTGGTCGCGTTTTTGGTAGCCGATAACCTGGCAGAAATTGTCGTGCTGCTTACCGCCGTGGCGCTCAACTGGAATGCCCCGCTCACGGCCGTGATGATTCTCTGGGTGAACCTGGCTACGGCCACCCTGCCGGCCCTTGCATTGGGTGTAGAACCAGCAAGCCGCCACATCATGGAGCACCCGCCGCTGCGCTCTGGCACGCTGCTTGAACCCCGGCTGGCGCGCCGCGTCATATTCCAGGGGCTCTTTGTTGCGGTGTTTGCACTGGCGGCATTCGTAGTGGGACGCGAAGCGAGCGGGGATGCCGTCGGGCAAACCATGGCGTTTACTGTTCTGGCGTTTTCCCAGGTGTTGCGCGCGGTGAATCAGCGCTCTACCACCGACCCGGTGTGGGATCGCGGCGGCGGACGCAACCCATGGCTCTGGGGCGCGGTGGGCGTGTCGGTGGTGCTCATGCTAGCCGTGCTGCTGATCTCGCCCGTGCTGGCGGCGTTTGGCGGCGAACCCATGAACCTCTGGCAGTGGGGAGTGGCGCTGGGCCTCGCGTTCCTCTCGCTCGTACAAACCGAGGTGGCGAAAGCCATCGGCCGAGTGCGCACACGCAGCTGACGCGCACCTCTTCCCCCTTTCGCCCCCTCGCCCCGACGTGGCACGAGGGGGTATACTAAGGCCAAACGAAAGGCTGTAACGGAGGGCAACCTGGTAGGTGGGGAGCCAACGAAAGGGGCAAACGATGGAGCAGTGTGGATTCTCGTGTCTGAGCTGCGCAGGTGAAGCGTGCGAGTTCGAAACGGGCAGTAACCCGCCCGAGTGCGTGCAGGAACTCATCACGCCCACCATCCACGACGAGGTACACGCGCGCTACGCCGAGCCGGAGAACCACCGTATCATGAAGGCGGCGGTGCAAACGAGCGAGCGCTGCTCAAACCTCACGCGCGTGCAAGAAACCATGGAATTCGCCCACCGCATAGGTGCGCACCGCATTGGCATTGCCACGTGCACCATGCTTGTCGAGGAAAGCCGAACGCTGCGCAAGCTGCTTGAACGCGCGGGCTTTGAGGTGTTCGGCATCGCGTGCAAGGTGGAGAGCAACCACCGCGACGACCTTGACCTGGTGCTTGAAGACGGCAAACGCGGTGCGGTGCTCTGCAACCCCCTCATGCAGGCGCGCCTTCTGGAAGAGGAGCACACCGACCTCAACATTGTGATGGGGCTCTGCGTCGGCCATGACACGCTGTTCTACCGGTACTCACATGCGCCGGTGACCACGCTTGTGACCAAGGACCACATCACCGGCAACAACGCGTGCGCGGGCCTCTACGCCTCGAAGTCCATCTACAAGAAGCGCCTGAACGCAACCATTGAAGGCTGTCGCACCGGCACCTTCGCCTGAGCGCGGGGTGCATGGAGACTTTGCGCGGCTCCCGCAGCGCCGGGAGCCGCGTCCCCGCTCGCGCGCTATTATTGTTTCATTGGTGAAACAATCGTGAGCAAGGAGCGGAATGAGCGCGCGGGTAGACAACAGGGCCTTTGAGGAACTGAGGCTTGATTCAACGTTTTTCGTTGCCTTCGACTTGACCCATCGTGCGCTGAAAAGCGGCCTTGAGCGCGCAAGCTCCCTCAACGTGACGCAGTACCGCATGCTGGTAAAACTCCTGGCCGCTGGTGATGCCGGCGTGCCGCAAACGGAGTTGGCGAAGCTGCTGAACTTCAAGCCCAACGTGGTGACCCAAGCCTTAAACGTGCTGGTAGCAGAGGGGTTCGCCGAGCGTCTGCGCGATACGGGCGCGGACGGACGCGTGCGCACCGCGCGCATCACCGAAGCGGGCACGCGGCACGTGGAGCAGGTGAATACTTCCATTGTTGAGCGCCTGTATGCCCTCTTCCCCACCGAGGACGCAGGCTACCGCAGCATCTTGGAAGCGTCTATCGCCGCCGGCGCGAGCATTGACCCGCCGCTTTCAGGTGACATCTCCGGGCGCTTCGCCGCCTCCCGCGCACTCGTGTCGCTTGAGCTGGTGAAACTGGCATTGGAAGAGGCCCTGCGCAGCACGTGCGACGGCGCGTCGCTTGCCGAATGTCGCGTGTTGCAGCGCTTGGGTGAAGTGGGCGAACCCCTGCGCGTGGGAGACATCGCGCGCCAGTTGCAGATGACACCCGTTGCCGTGGCGCGAGCCGTTGACAAGCTGGTCGCACGCGGGTGGGTGGTGCGCCTGGCTAGCCCAAACGACCGCAAGGCCGTATTTGTGGACGCCACCGATGCGGGGCGTCGCCAGCAGCGCGCCATCGCCCGCACCATCGACGTATTGTCCCGCCGCCAACTGTGGCAACGCCTGAACGCCGAGCAGCGACAAGCCCTCGCCCGCGCCTGGCGCGTCGTGGTGGCCGACCTCCAAGCACGCGAAGAGGCCGAACGCAAAGCCGCCCTCGGCCTCTTGAAACCAATCGCGTAACGCGCTTACGCTGATACCTTCTTCATCAGGGCTGTTGCGCCCAACAGGATGGCCAGGTTCGCCACGATGTCGGCGGCAAACCAAGCGCCCACCACACCCAGCTGGACGTGCGCCGTGTTGATGGACGCGAACGTGCCCACGGTGAGCAGCATGACCACGAGGCCACATACAAGCGCAGCCACCACCAGGGTGCGGCCGAATCCCGTGCCGCGCGCCTTCGCACGTGCCACGCAGAGGCACACCACCTGCGATGCCGCGCCCAGAAGCGTGCCGATGAACGCCGCAAACACCACGGCCGCCAGCAGCAACACCGCCGTGCCCGGCAGCTTCGAACTCATGGAGCCCACCTGCACGGCAGACAGAATGCCGCTCGCCATCACCAGCGCGCACACCAGCGCCACAAGCGCCGTTGCCCAACCCCACAGAAACGCGGTCGCAGGCTTGCCCGCACCGGCCACGCCGCGCTCGAACAGCAGCCCCGAAAGCGCCACACCCGCCACGGACACCACCAGCACGAGCCCCGAAAGCGCCATGAACGCCACCAGCGTCGAACCCGTCAAAATGGAACAGATCACGTCAAGCATCGGCACGTCAGCAGCCGAAATGTAGTCGTAGGACAGCGTACCCGTGAGATCCATCACACCCAAGCCCACGCGCGCCACGAGGGCTACCACCAGCGAGAGGGCGAACAGCGCCCCGTAGGGCCGCGCCATGCTTTTCATCTGCTGCAGCATGTCACATCTCCTTCCCACCGTGCGCCTGCGCGCCCAGTTCGTTGCCCGTCGCAAACGTCCCGCACAGATACCCACCGCAGAACGCCAGGCTCACGTCGCCCAGAAGCGAGCCCAAAATGGGGTCGCCGATGTAGCTGTTCTCGCCGCACGCACCGCCGGCCGTGTGCCACCCGGCGTACAAACCCGGAATGGGCGTGCCCTTCGTGGACACCACTTGCATCTGGTCGTTGATGAGCAGGCCCGCCTTCGTGCCGTACAGGTTGCCGCCGATGCGACAGCCGTAGAACGGCGGGTCGGAGATGGTGTGCAGCCACTCGGGCGGCATGGGATACATGAAGTCGTCCTCGCCGCGCTCGCACGTTTCGTTCCACTTCCGCACGGCCTCTACCAGCACACCCGGCTCGAAACCCAGGTCACGCTCAAGTTCTTCCAGCGTGTCGCGCTTCTTCAGCACGTCGGCGTCGATGGCGTCCTGCACGCCGTGGTGCCAGTCGCGGTAGTGCTCGGGCACCTTGTCAATCTGCTCAAGGTCCGGCGTGATCAGCTTGCGGCAGTGCTCCTGTGCGTAGCCCGCCAGGTGTTCCTCGTAGTGCGAGTCGAAGATGATGTATGAGCGATGCCCCGGAGGCGTCATCTGGATGGTGGCCAAATCGCCCAGCGCGTAGATGGCGTTCGCGCCGTCCTCACCCACGCGGCTGTCCATGTAGCGCAGGCGGTTGCCGCAGCGATCGATAGTGAACCACGGCTGGCGCGAAAGCTGCGTCATGCCGTCGTAGAGGAAGCGCGCCCACTGGCCACCCTCGGCTTCCCAGTCAACGCCGCCATCAAACGACGCCGAGCTGTTGAAGCCCGACACATCTGCGCCCACGCCCAGCCCCATGCGGAAGCACTCGCCCGTCTCGCCGGCCGTGAGGTAGCTTGAGGCGCAGCCCATGGCCGCGGTCGGAATATACTGCTTGAGCAGGGCTTTGTTGTTGCAGAACCCGCCGGCCGTGAGGATGACCGCCGTTGTGGCATGAATGTACACCTCGCGCTTGAAGTCCTCGCGGCACACCACGCCCACAACGCGACCGTCGTCGTCGCGCACGAGCGCCTCAGCCGGGCACTGGAAGTGGTACTCCACGCCGTGCTTCTGACCGAAGCTGAACATGGCGTCGGTGGCATCCTTCATCTTGAGCACATGGTGATCAAGCGTGGAATTCTTCGGCGCCACGTACACGGGCACCTCACCGAGGCGCCACTGCACGCCGCAGTCGGCCATCCAGTCGATACACACCCCGCCTGCCTCGGCAATAAGGTGGATAAGCCGCGGGTCACACGCGTAGTGGTACTCGTCAATAGCCCAGTCGGCCAACTTACGTGCGTCGAAGGGGTAGCTGGGGAAGGCAAAGCGCTTCGACTCCTGCAACTTCGAGCCGCCCAAGATGGCGCACATGCCTGCCTCCTGCGCGTTGCCGCCGTGCAGGCCAAGCGCCTCCACGCAGATGGTCTTCGCGCCCAGCTCCGCCGCGCGAGCCGCGGCATTCAGACCGCCGCCGCCCGCACCTACCACGCAGATCTCGCACTCATAATCCCACTTCGCAGGTACCGCGCGGGGCGGGATGGGCGTGGCATCGTCGGCCGGAAAGGCCGCTGAGTTGTGCTCGCGGTACGTGCCGTCAGAGCCCGATGCGTTGCCCTCTTCACTCGCTGGCACGGTGACCGCACGCGAGCCGTCGGCCGCCCAGTCGCCAATGATGCCGGGCTCCACCGCCTGCGCCGCCGCCGGTACCATGCTTGCCGCCGCCGTGCCTGCCGCCATCACAGCCGCCCGCGTCAGAAAATCGCGCCGGGACATGCCTCCCGTCGCGCGCGTGTTTTCGCTCATCGCTGCTCCCCCTCACCCGTCGTTGCGGCGCCCGCGGCCGCCGCTTCGGCCTGCGCAAGCGCATCGTCAACAGCAGTGCGCACGGCGGCCGTCGTAATGGTGGCGCCCGTCACCGCGTCGATGTCCGACCCCTGCGCCGCCTCAATCATGGCCGCGAACTTGCCGTCGCGAATGGCCTCATAGCCACCGCGGCTCTGGCTTTCGCCTTCCTGCGTGGTTTCCAGGCACGTAATGCGGTTGTCGTCCACCAACAGCTTCACGGTGACCAAGCCTTCCATACCCTTACCGGTGCCGGTGTACACGCCGTCGGCCAGAGTACCCTCAGCCTTCGCCGCGGGGTCAGCCACCACTTCAACGGCCCACGGGTCATCCGCGCGCAGAGCCAGCTGCTCAGCACTCGCTGCGTCCTTCGAGCCCGAGCCCTCAAACGACGACCCGCAGCCCGTCAATCCCAAGGCGAGCACCGCGGCGGTTGCGCCACAGGCTGCCGCTGTTGTTTTCTTCATCGCTCGTTCCTCCTCACTGTGCTCATCTCTCCCCTCATGCGCGCGCCGCGCCGGGGTTTTCCCAGCCCGCAGGCACGTCGTAGTCATGACACGTGTTGCAGTACAGATATGAGGTACCGTGCGCGACGTGGCAGTTGCTGCAATCAATGGCAATGCCTTGGTGCGACACGTGCGGGTTCACGCCTTCCTCGCCGCCCCAGTTCTCCGTGGTTGCCGCCACTTCGTCGAAATCGTGGCAGCCCGCCGTGGCGCACATCTTCGAGTCGGCCGTCACACCCACCGTGGCCAGGTAGCCCGTCTCATCAGTCACATAGTCGCCACGCACCCACGCAAGACCTTCGGCCACCTGCTCGTCGATCTTCGCCTCGTGGCACTCCAAACAGGTCACACTGGCGCGCTCATGGGCGTTCGCCATGAGTGTGGTGTCGTGGTAGTAGCCCTCAACGTAGTTGTCCATCGGCTCATGGCAGATGGCGTTACAGAAGCTGGGCTGCTCGTGCCACACCCAGAAACCCGCGCCCGCCGCCACCAGCACCACCACAACCACGCCCACCACGAGCGGCCACCGCTTCGACCGCTTGGGTGCGCGCCGCCCCTCGGGCGCACCCCCATCATCAGGCCTTGTCGCCACTTCGTTGGGACCAGCATTCCGGCCGTCGCGTTCCTCCCTAACCCTTTCGTCCATGCGTCCCTCCTCCTTCGTTTATTATTCATAGCTGATTGTTTTTTATTTCATCTATGAATTTTATTGGCGCTCATAGTATCATGGTCGCAACGAACCTGTCATTGACGGATTGCCCGATCTGTACATTGACGCACCGTCAAAGCGCGGCGTATTCTCCGCTCGTCAGGGAGGTCGCCGGCCGAAGGAGGGGAAAGATGCAGAAGGCGGACACCATGCACACCGACAGCGAGACGCGCTCGACGCGCCGCGACGACATCGTAGAGGCCGCGCGCCAACTCTACGAGGAGCAGGGCCTTTCGCGCACGTCAGTGCAGGCCATCACCGACCGCGTGGGCGTGGCACGCTCGCTCTTCTACCACTACTTCCCCGACAAGAACGCCGTCACCTCGGCCGTACTCGACGACTACATCGCCGACTTTTTGGAAGCGCTGCACATCTGGAACGAGGAACGCCGCACGGGCGACATCGAAGCCGCGCTCTCAAGCGTGGTGAAGATCCTGCGCCTGGCGCTGTTCGAGCACGATTCGTTCCGCCGCTCGCTCGCCTCCAAGGAAAACGCGGCGCTGTACCTGGAATTCGTGAACCGCGTCGCCGACCGTATGGCCACCTACATCGTGCAGACCACCGTGCGCGACTACGGCGAGCTGCACGAAATCAAGATCGACCACGTGTACGAGACGTTCTACATCCTGATACTGGGCATTGTGGGGTACGTGCGCCGCCACCCTGACGTGGACGACGAGGTACTGAAAGACGTCATCGCCCAAACGCTGCACATGGACCGGGGTACCACGCCGCCGGTCTAAACGGGGAATAAAGAGCCAAAGAGAACCGCAAGAAGAAGGAGGGTTTCACATGTTGTTCCAAGTTTACGGGGAGAACGCCCTGTACCAGTGGATAGGCTGGATTGTGGTGTTCATCGGACTCATCCTGGTGAACGAGATTGCGCGCCGCACCAAGGTGGGCGGGGTGTGCTGCTTTATCGTGCTGCCGGCCGTGCTCACGGTGTACTTCATCGCCATTTCGGTAGGCGCGGGCATGGGGGCCGACTGGGCGCTCAACAACCCCACGCACGTGCACATGAACAGCTGGTTCCACTACGCGAAGCTCTACGCCGCCACCATCGGCTGCATCGGCTTCATGGCACTGAAGTACAAGTGGGGCAAGCTGGGGAAAGCCGAGTGGTTCAAGTGCTTCCCGTTTGTCATTGTGGCCATTAACATCCTCATTGCCGTGGTGAGCGACTTCGAAAGCGCCTTCCGCGCGTGGGGCACCACCTGGGTGTCCTCCGAGGGCGTCACACTCTACGGCGGCTGGCACAACGTGTTCAACGGCGTGGCGGGCATCATCAACATTGCGTGCATGACCGGCTGGTTCGGCATCTATG
This sequence comes from Gordonibacter faecis, assembly GCF_030077735.1. Classification (NCBI taxonomy): domain Bacteria; kingdom Bacillati; phylum Actinomycetota; class Coriobacteriia; order Eggerthellales; family Eggerthellaceae; genus Gordonibacter; species Gordonibacter faecis. The sequence goes on from NZ_JASJEU010000024.1 coordinate 115,859, forward strand.
TGTCGAAGAAGAAGCAGGACATGCTCTGGCCTGACATGACCTGGGTGTTCATCATTGCCTACGACCTCTGGAACTTCTGCTACACCTACAACTGCCTGCCCACGCACTCCTGGTACTGCGGTCTGGCCCTGCTTCTGGCTCCCACCGTGGCAGCGATGCTCTGGAACAAGGGCGGCTGGATTCAGAACCGCGCGTTCACGCTGGCTATTTGGTGCATGTTTGCGCAGGTGTTCCCCATGTTCCAAGATTACAGTGTGTTCAGCACGCAGTCGGTGAACGACCCGAACGTGAACCTGGTAGTGTCGGTGCTGGCGCTCGGCGCGAACATTGCGGCCTTCGCCTACATCATGTACCGCGCACGCAAGCTTAAGGTGAACCCGTATCTGCACGAGGTGTTCGTGGGCACGCGCGACTACGACCGCGCCATGGCGCGCCGCGAGGATGCCCCCGCCCTGCCGGCTGACAAGCCCAACTTCGACGGCGAAGCTCCCCAGGGCGCCTAGCGCGCGCAACAAGCCCCCTCTCAGAAGGCCCGCCCCGCGCGGGCCTTCTGGTTGTTCGGAGCTATAGCAAAGCCCTCTCCCGCTGCGCAAAAGTGCGACGCGCTATCGCGCTAACGAATGCGCCACGAGGTTACCCGTTATCCCTTACCTTACGACGCGGGCTGACTGACCTGTAGGCGAGATTTTGCAAGAAGCATAACCTCCGTAGGGGGCTGTAACAAAAGTCCTCTTGTGTTTTTGTATCATGCGGAACATTATCAGGACTGTTCCTGCGAATTGAAGGCCTGAAAATCCGATTCGCAACTTTTTGCTTTCAATGAGCGTATGGCAAGTATTATCGAGATAACTGCGGCCACGGCGCCGGCAAGGGCAAGGATTGAAAATGTTTCACGGACAGTGTCGACACGCATGATGACAAGCAACGCCGTCACCACGAATGAGGAGAGCATGCTCCCAACGGCGATGGCGGCATTGTTGATGCCGATCACCGCGGCATTCTTCGATTCGGGGGCTATGACAGAGCATTGCATCGGGTAGTACGCGAGCGCATTGCTGTTTGCGAAGCCGAGCAGCGCAGACCCGATTAAGGCAACAGGCACGCTCGGAAACGCAAACATGATGAAAAGGGAGACTGCCGCGAAGATGAAGCTGACGGCGATTGAAGCCCGGGAAATCTTGCCGTAGACCATGCCGAAGATTATGCTGGCAACGAGCCCGCCAAACGTTGCGACAGTGGTGAGCGTACCCGTAAAGGCTGAATCACCAATGCCCGTTTGTTCAACGTACACGCCGCTCAGGTAAAGGAAAGCGTTGTACAAAATGAGAAACACTACGGAGCTAGCGCAGATAGCCATGAGCTTTAGCCAGTCGATACCTCCGTCATCGGCTTCATCTCCTTCATCCCCCTTCCATTTTATGCTTACGCTAGGCACGAAGAGTATAATCATAACGAACACTGGCACGGAGAGCCAATAGATGCCGAATACGTTTCGCCACGAGCTTAGCGCCAAAAATCCAGCAGCCATGCCGAAAACCATGCCGTAAACGGTCATAGCGCCATTGAAGACGCCCATCATCGTCGAACGCTGCTTTTCGGATTTGAATATGTCGGCAATAAGCGAGAAGCACGTCACCATCGAAGTGCCCATGGTGAATCCGATTACGATTCGGCACGCAATGATCCATGCGATATCGTAGAATGCCACTGTGGAGATGGAGGCGAGAGCGAACAGCAACATGGATCCTGCGAGAATCCATTTCTTGCTGATCAAGCGGCAGAGCGAACCAACGACAACTGACCCGATAGCCATCATGAGCAACGGGCCGGTAGTCGCGACGTTCACCATGTTCCCGTCGAAGTCCCCATACCAAACAGGAAAGATTGGAATCACCACAAAGTCGGCCATTGGTATGAGCGCCGAAAGCATTATGGTGACAACAAACAAGATCTTGCGACCTTTCGAAAGTTCAACATCCATTTTGAACACCCTCCTTCGAACAACGGTCTCCCGTAAGGAAAAGCAGCGCCCCTTCGTTCAATCCGCGCTGCCTTTCCTTGCGAACAGGATAATGGTTGAGCAGCTCTTGCGCTTTCGCGCCAACACTCACAAAACCACTCGCTTGTCTTGTAGTCCGCCCAGTGTCAGTTCACGGGAGCAAACAGCGCCTGTTTACCCTTCTCCCCCATCTGCTTGACAAGCTCCTCCACTGGGCCGTAGGTCATGATAGCGGCCTGGCAATGTTTCACGCACGTGGGCATCTTTCCTTTTTCGACGCGCTCGGCGCACAGGTCACATTGGTCGGTGAAGCCGGTGTAGTAGCCGAATTGCCACTTTTCCTCGCCGTCTCCCCCGTAGGAATAGGGACCGACCTCAAAGACCTTGATTCCACATTGACCCACGGGTAGGTTGTTCTCGGCTTGGCAGGCGATTTCGCATACATGGCAGCCCGTGCAATACTCGTAGTCAATCAGGATTCCGTTCCGGCTCATGATTACTTACCCTCCTCAACTTTGTAGATCTTGCAGAGCAGCGATTTAGCGTTGGTGCCGAAACCGGTTTTGCCGCACTTGTTCTGCATAAGCTGGTTGATGTTGACGTCCCATACGCCAAAGTTGTTAGGGGAAGCGCCATCCTGCTCGGGGAACCACCAACCGTGATCGGTCATCACCATCCACTCGGGAACCATCTCGGTGACTTTCACCTTACGCTTTGCGCGGCCGCGCGGGTTCTCTATCCACACCCAATCCCCATCGGCCAGGCCGTATCTCACAGCCGTTTCAGGATTCACTTGCACTTCGGGCCATTTCTTCAAGGCGCGCAGGCGGGGAACCTGGCGATGCTCGGAATGGAACGACATCCAATCACGGGCGCCGGTGCTAAGGATGAGAGGATACTCCTCGTAAAGGTCGGGGGTTCCCACCGGACTCATCGAAGGCTCCTCGAAGTAAGGCAGTGGATCGAGCCCGAAGTCGGCGAACATGAGCGAGTAGAGCTCCACGCGGCCCGTGCGCGTGGGGAAGCCGAACTGACCATCTGTGCGGAAGGTACCCTTCTCATACTTCTTGTATTCAACCGTCTTGTAGACGGGAGCCTGCTGCTGAAGATCCTGGAACGTCTGGCCTTTGAGGAACGAGCCCTGGACGAAGTTCGTGAACATGTCGCGCACGTCCTCCCACGGCCAAGCCTCAGGATTCCACCGGTGGCCGAGCTCCATGTTAATCTGCATGTCGGACTTGCACTCGCCCACCTGACAGCACTTGTTGATAGTGGCGCCGAATTGTGGGCCGTCATTGGTGCGCAGTCCGTAACGTTCGGGAAAACAAGCGGCCGGCAGAACGATATCGGCACAAGCGGACGCGGTGGGGGTCATGAACAGGTCAACGACGACCACGTAGTCCATATTGTCGAGGGCCTGCCTGAACTCAGCTGGGTCCATGCCGCAACACGCGAGCAGGTTGGTTGTTTGCAGCCAAGCGCCCTTGATGGGGTAAGGATCACCTGTAATCATTTGCTTAACGGTCATGTCAGGCTGGGCGAGGTTCAGGATTGAGCCGACGAGCGGGTATTCCTTGATTCCAATGCGCTTCTCGGCTTGCTCAGGGCTCAAGTGTTCGATTCCCCAGCCGTAAGCTTCGGATACCATCTGGTGAGGCGGAAGCATGCCGCCGGGCACGTCCAGGTTACCGGTGATCGACCAGAGGTCGATGATGGCCATCGCTTGGGGGAACGCCTCCTCGTTGTTCATGTCGATGGCGAGGCCCCACTGGACGGTGCCGTTTTCCGCTTTGGCGAACATGCGGGCGGCAGCAAGGATTTTGTCTTTCGGGATCCAAGTGATTTCGGAGACACGCTCCACGGAAAACTGCGCAGCACGATCGGCCAGTTCGTCAAAGCCGTAGCACCAGTTCTCAACGAACTCGTGGTCGTAGAGGTCTTCTTGGATGATGATATTGATCATGCCGAGCGCGAGGGCCGCATCAGTGCCGTTGCGCACCTGTAGGTGGATTTCCGCCTTGCTGGCCAGCCAGGTCACACGCGGATCGATTACGATGAGTTTCGTGCCGCGCCGCATAAGGTCGACCACCCAATGACCGTAGAAGCCGTCAGGACCGGATTCCAGCGGATTGTTTCCCCACACGAGCATGACTTCGGGAATCTTGTACTCGGGATTGTCGTAGCGGTCGATGAAGTTCTGGGAGCAGTCGGCCACCCAGAACGAGCCCGTGATGGCGAAGCATGCCGTAATGCGGGGGTCGTAGCACGCGGAGCCGGACAGGAAGTACACAGGGTTGGGGCTGTCGAAACTCCAAGCGAGGCGCGTGTTGTAGGCAACTATATCGCGACCCGTACCCTCAGCGAAGACCACTGCCTCGGCGCCGTAGCGTTCTTTGATCTTCGTGAACTCCCTCACGATGGCATCGTATGCCTCGTCCCAGCTGATGCGCTCCCATTTGTTCTCGCCGCGGGCACCTACGCGCTTCATGGGATACTGCAGTCGGTCGGGGTGATTGACTACTTCGGGCAAGTCCAAGCAACGCGAGCACAGTCGGCCCTGGTTGTACGGAGCTTCTTCGTCGCCTTCGACTTTGACGAGTTTACCTTCCTCGTTGGTATACAGGAGTACCATGCAGCCATTATGGCAGCCGGGACCAGACCAGGCCGTGCTGCGCGTAACCGTCAGATCTCCCTCTTTCCAGCTGATGGGACGGTTGATCCCAAGCGGAATCCACTTGTCTTTCTCTGACATCTTTCTTCTCCTTGATCTCTTGTCTCAGATTGTATGCGCAGCTTTGTTGTATTCCTTGCACCTCCTCCCGCCGTTTCTTGTCGAACACTTGTAACGAAAGGTTTGCAGGCGCCCTACGCTTTCGGGGGCCCCGGGATCCTTGGAGTGCCGGGTATGGATGGAGCTCCGGGAGGCTTGGGAGCGGCGGGCATGGAAGGAGCTCCCGAGGGAACGCCCTCAAGGGGAAGCTCGGCTCCACACTCAGAACATATGATTTCAAGCGATGGGTTTTCCGTGCCGCAGTTGGGGCATTTCTTCGTGGCGCTGGCAGTAGGTGGTCTAAAACACATGTCTCCTCCTCGTTCCCTCGATTCGTCCTGTTTGTAGGACTTCAGGTCGGGTTCATCATAGGAGCGGAGAGGTTTCGCGTATATTCGACAGGTTTCAGATTCAGAAAGCGATGTCTAACGCATGTTGACAAAGGCGCGGCTCTTGCGCCGTGCCCTATTGAAAAAAATATCGAAAAAAGTGGTGCACTTTCGCGAAAAATAGCGACGGGACCGTGCTTCGAACCGCGGAGCGACTTGTCGGGCAGAAGCGGGTGTCGACGCGCACAACTACCTGTTGCCGAAAGCGCCGGGTCGAGACCTACGAGGCGGAACTATAGAGTCCGTCAATGAGCATGAACACGCACTGCAAGAACAACCGATCATCGACGGTTTGCAGGTCGAGATCGCAGAGCATTTCCTCGAGACGTTTTATGCGGTAACGCATGGTCCCCCCGTGAACGCACATGCAGCCCGCCGTAGCCGACACGTTTAGGTTCTCCTTCAAGTATGTCTTCAATGTGTCGTAGTATTCCGTACCGTGCTGACTGTCATAGTCGATGACGGCTTGCAGGCTTGCAGGAATGATAGCCACAGAGGGCAACTCGTAAAGCCCGTTTGTGAGCACGAAAGCTAGCCGATATTTCTCGAAGGAGTACACGCCGTAGGTTTGCGCCTCGTGCTCGACAGCCATGAACGCAGTTGCGCGCGCCTGACGGAAGAAAACCGGTGCCTGGCTAAAGTCATCGAACACGGTGCTCGTCCCTGCAACAAAGCAGTGCTCTTGGGATAGTTCGTCCAGTTGATCCAGCACGGCATTCCGCCCGCTTTGTTGCCCCGAGAGGTTGACCAACAGGAATATCTCGCTCCCCTCAAGCATGGCAACGCTGGACCATATTTCTTTCTCAAGCTCAAGGCATTGGTAATACAGCGCGTTGATGGCCACGGAGGAAAAATCAGGCACGATACAGATTGCCTGATAGGGATCACAGGTTCCCCATCCCAAGCGATTGATGGCGGAAACGGCAGTCTTCTTTACTCCGTCAGACTGATCCGAGGAGAAAAAGAAACGCTGGAGGGCTTTCTTGAACGAGGACTGCAAACCGAACACAGAGACCTGGTTGATGAGAAGGTACTGTTTCACGATGTCGGCAAGCACAATGAGGGGATATAGATCGCCCTCGTCGCAGTCACGATCTATGAAGGGAATCACCAGTCGGGCGACGAACTTTCCCCGCTTTCGGATATTAAAAAACGCTGATTCTAAAGATAAGTCTACATGTGGACCCTCTAAATCATGGGAGCGTGCGAACGCTTCGTTGTGACCGAAACGGTCCATGAGATCGCGCGCCATAAAGCCCGTCTCCTTGTCATAGTTGCAATCAGGTATAAAATGAGCCTCCGTTTGGCCACGGCCCAGCACCTGAAACTTCTCGCCGAAAAGTTCAATGGGATTGCCGAAGATGGGAACCGCTCGGGAGAGCAACCTGTCCAGGCTCGCCGACTCCGACACCAGTTCGAGGAGCATGCCCTGCTGCCAATCGTTAAACAGGGCGAACAGATCCTCGACTTGTTGAAGCACGGTCGACAGATCGCGAAGAGGTCGCACGATTACGATGTCGAAGTGTTCGTTCTCGATCAGTTCGGCCGGAGGTGGTCCGATGGACACGATACTGTACGAACCTTCGGTGGGAGACGGAGCGATCCGCGCAAGGTCCTCTCCAACAGCAACATATAGGCAGGACTCTGCGAGAAGACGGCTTTCGGTCAATGGAGCTGCAAAGGACAGCCGAGCCTCCAAGCTGTCGCTGCGAAGATACGAGTCCGTTACCCCTTGAAGCTTCGATGCAACCACGTAGGCATTGAGAAACATCCCCCGTCTCCCCCTTTTGACTATCTGCACCTTGGGAGCAAATCCTACCACAACAGCATTCCTCTGAACACCGTTCAACGGCCTCTTACGGCATAGTCGGGGTCCTTGCGAGCTTTGGTCTTTTCCCTGCGCAAGATGCAATTACAGCCTCTTGAATAGGATTTTTTCGGATTCAAGCCAACATGCAAAATCCGGCTAGATGACTAGCCTTTGCAACTCTAATTCTTTCTCTGATCGAAGGGCTGGAACAACCTCATCGGTTACTCGCCCGCTAAGGAATTATCACTATGCTCTTTTTGAGATTTCTTCTCTATACTGAAAAGTAAGTCTGTAATTCAAAACCTACAAGACTTTTCGGCAGAGCAATAGATTTAAAAAAGAGAGGATCAGGTTTTCCTGGTGTTCTCTTTTTGGTTGGGACTTTTGTTACATCCCCATTCGAGCGAAGCGCGAAAACGCAGTTCAAAAGCGATTTTATGTCTTCAATCCTATCAGGTAAGGTTACCTCTCGTAGGGGCAGATCGAGGTTGGGTTCTCCGCCTTCGGCGGAGAGGGCATCGTGAAGCGCCCCTACGATGGTTACCTTTCTAGTGAGGTTTATGGCGCATGAAAAAGCCCTCGTCATAGTGGTAGGGAGGGCAACCACGCCGTGGCGTATTAGCCAGCGCGAAGCGCGTCACACTTTTGCGAAGCGGGCAACCTGGCAGGTGAAAAGCGCTGGACAACAAAAGAACCCGCGGCTCGCGTCGCGGGTTCTTTTTGAAGGTATTATTTACCTGCGCTTACTTGTCGCGGGCGTCGCCCATCTTTTCGGCGAGGGCAGCTTGTCCGGCCGCAAGGCGCGCGAGCGGCACGCGGTAGGGCGAGCAGCTCACGTACGTGAGGCCAATCTTGTGGAACGTCTTCACGGAATCCGGATCACCGCCGTGCTCGCCGCACACGCCCAGCTGGATGTCCGGATTCGTGGAGCGGCCCTTCTCGCAGCCCATCTGCACGAGCGTGGCCACGCCGGAGTCCACCGTCTCAAACGGGTTGCACGGCAGGATGCGACGCTCCAGGTAGCGCGGGATAAACTTGGCTTCCACGTCGTCGCGGCTGAAGCCGAACGTCGTCTGCGTGAGGTCGTTCGTACCGAAGCTGAAGAAGTCGGCCTGCGTCGCAATCTCGTCAGCGGTGACGGCGGCACGCGGCAACTCAATCATCGTGCCGATGGGGATGTTCAGCTCAACACCCTCGGCCTCGCACACCTCGGCGATAACCGCTTCACACTCGCCGCGCAGCGTCTCCAGCTCGGGCAGCACGCTCACCAGCGGAATCATGATCTCGGGCTCGGGGTTCAGGCCTTCCTTCTTCAGGCGTGCCATGGCGCGAGCGATGGCGCGCACCTGCATGGCCGGCAACTCCGGATAGAGGATGGCCAGACGGCAGCCGCGCAGACCCAGCATCGGGTTCGCCTCAGCCATGGCGTCCACCTGCTCCATGAGCTTGCGCTTTGCCGCGATGTCGGCAGCTGGCGCGCCCGTGGCCTCCATGCGCGCAATTTCCACATCCAGCGTGCGCGGGCTCTCCAGGAACTCGTGCAGCGGCGGATCGAGCAGACGCACGATAACCGGCAGCCCGTCCATGGCCTTGAACATGCCATAGAAGTCACCCGTCTGCGCCTCCAGCAAATCGTCGAGCGCCTTTTCGCGCACCGCCGGGTCGTCGGTGAGGATGAAGGACTGGATGATCTGCTTGCGATCGCCCAGGAACATGTGCTCGGTACGGCAGAGGCCAATGCCCTCAGCGCCGAAGCCGCGCGACAGCTCCGCGTCCTCGGGGTTGTCAGCGTTGGCACGCACGCCCATGGTGCGGAACTCGTCGGCCCACTCAAGGATGGTGTCCAAGTCGCCCGTGAGCTCGGGAAGCACGAGGTTCACGGCACCCAGCACCACGGAGCCCGTCGTGCCGTCGATGGAGATCATGTCACCTTCGCGGATGACGATATCGGTGCCCGCCACCTCGGCCTGCTTCTTCTCGGCGTCAATCTTGAGCGCTTCCACGCCGCACACACACGGGGCGCCCATGCCACGGGCGATAACGGCCGCGTGCGAGGTCTTACCACCATGTGAGGTGAGGATACCCTCGGCGGCAATCATGCCCGCGAGGTCGTCCGGGTTCGTCTCCCAACGCACCAGCACGCACTTGCGGCCGGCCTCGGTCACCGCCACGGCATCGGCGGCGGAGAACACGGCCTCGCCCACCGCAGCGCCCGGGCTTGCGTTCAGGCCCTTGGCAATCACGTCGTAGTGAGCGTTCTTGTCGAACTGCGGGTGCAGCAGCTGGTCAAGCTGCTCCGGGTCCACGCGCATGACGGCCTCTTCCTTCGTGATGAGGCCTTCCTTCTCCATCTCGATGGCGATGTGCAGCGCGGCGGCGGCGGTACGCTTGCCCACGCGGGTCTGCAGCATCCAGAGCTTGCCCTGCTCGATGGTGAATTCGATATCGCACATATCGCGGAAGTGGTTCTCCAGCGTGACGAACACTTCCTCAAGCTCGCGGCCCGCCTCTTCGAGGCCTTCCACGTTCTTGAGGTCGGCGATGGGGCTCGTGTTGCGGATGCCCGCCACCACGTCTTCGCCCTGGGCGTTCACCAGGTAGTCGCCGTAGAATTCCTTCTCGCCGTTGGCGGGGTTGCGCGTAAACGCCACACCCGTGGCGGAGGTGTTGCCCTTGTTGCCGAACACCATGGACTGCACGTTCACGGCCGTGCCCAGGTCATCGGCAATCTTGTTCTGCTTGCGGTAGAGCACCGCGCGCGGGTTGTTCCAGCTGCCGAACACAGCCTCAATGGCCAGCTGCAGCTGCACGCTCGGGTCCTGCGGGAACTGCACGCGGCCGTCCACCACGAGCGACGGGTACGCCGCGGCGTCCACGTTCTCGGAGAAGATTTGCTTGAACTCGCTCACCAGCTCCTGCAAGTCCTCGGCCGACAGATCGGTGTCGGAAGCAGCGCCGCGGGCGTTCTTCATGGCCGTGATAGCGTTTTCGAACAAGTCACCGTCAAGCCCCATAACCACGTTGGAAAACATCTGGATGAAGCGGCGGTAAGAGTCCCAGGCGAAGCGGGGGTTCTCGGTCTGGGCGATGAGGCCCTTGATGGACTCGTCGTTCAAGCCCAGGTTCAGCACCGTGTCCATCATGCCCGGCATGGACATGGGCGCGCCGGAGCGCACGGACACAAGCAGCGGGTCGGCCGCGTCGCCGATCTTCTTGCCCATGCGGGCCTCAAGATCTTCGCGGTAGGCCTGAATGGTGTCAAGCGCGCCTTCGGGCCACGTGTTGTCGGCATTGGCGTACTCCATGCACGTCTGGCACGTGATGGTGAAACCCGGAGGCACGGGAAGCCCAATATTGGCCATCTCAGCAAGGTTCGCACCTTTGCCGCCGAGCTGCGCCTTCATGTGCGTGTTGCCCTCGGTTACGTTGTTGCCCTGCGCGTCTTTGCCGAACGCGTAGACTCGTTTGACTTCTTCGGTCACCTTATTCTCCTTAAACGCGACGTATCTAACCGTTCAGAGCCGGGCCCCCTGGGTCCGCAGGTCTAGCCCATCATATCAGCGGAGGGGGGGTGGGCGCGCTCATAGTAACGCAAAATTTCCTGAGCCGTTTCCTCAACGGCCCTATTTTCGGTGTGAACGACAATACAGCCGAGTTTGCGCATAAGCGCGCGGGCAGACTCGAGGTCTTGATAGACATACTCGGGGTCCGCATAGCTCTTTGCCACCACACCCGCGTTGCCGAGGCGCCGCTGGCGAATGCCCACCAGCACCTCAGGCGTGGTCATGAGGCCGAAGAGGCGCGTGCGGTCGACGTCGGCCAACTCGCGCGGCGGCTCGGTGTGCATATCAAGCGGAATGTTCGACACCTTATAGCCCTGTTGGGCCAGGTAGATGGACGTGGGCGTCTTCGATGAGCGCGACACGCCCAAAAGCACGATATCGGCAAGCGCAAGTTCCTGGGGGTTGCGCCCGTCGTCGTGGGCGATGCTGAATTCGATGGCCTCGATGCGCTTGAAGTAGTACTGGTCGGCCACGTGCAGCCCGCCCGGCTTGGTGGAGGGCTTGAAGCCCGTCATGTCGGCGATGGCGGCAATGGCATCGGTCATGAGGTCGACGGCCACGATGTCGTCACGCTCGGCCGCGTACGCCGCCAGTTTGTGCGAGAGGTCGCGGTCAACCAGCGTGTAGAACAACAGCATGCGCCCGTCGCCGGTGTTGCGCTTGTGGAAGGCGCTGTGCTCGTCGATGAAGGTTTTGATTTCCTCGAACGAGCGCACCTTCGGCAGCACCTCAATGGCGGGGTTCGTCACGCCGAACTGGGCGGCGGCCGCGCGGGCCACCGCCTGGGCGGTAAGCCCCACCGAGTCGCTGATCACGTGTATGGTGGGCAGGTCGGTGGAGCTTCCGTACGCGATGCATTCCGCCATGGCGCTACTTGCCCTTGGCCATCTTGCCGAAGTCGGCAACGTGGGCGAACACGCCCACAAAGCGGTTGAGCAGGCGCAAGCGGTTCTCGCGCACCGCCGTATCCTCATCCATGATAAGCACGTCGGCGAAGAACGTGTCGATGGGTGCGCGCAGGGCGGCCAGCGCGGCGAGAGCGGCGGCGTAGTCGTCCGCCGCGAGCGCTTCTTCCACGCGCGCGTTAACCTCTTTGGCAGCCGTGGCAAGCGCCGTTTCGGCCGGGCCCATGAGCACCTCGTTCACCTCGGCGCCAAGCGCGGCGTCACGCAGGTTGTTCGCGCGAGCGTAGGCCGTGGCCAGGTCGTCGAACGTTTCGGGCTCGTTCACACGAGCGGCCTCCAGGGCGCGCACGCGGGCGATGATTTCAGCCGGCTCTTCCACGCCTGCCGCCAGCACAGCATCGATGGCATCCGGCGACGCGCCGGAATCGCGCAGCATCACCTTGGTACGCGTAACGAAAAAGTCAGCCACCTCGGCGCGCACGGCCTCGCGGTCAAACGCAATGCCCGCATTCGCATACGTGGCAAGCGAGGCATCCACGGCCTTCATAAGCGACACGGGCAGGCCCGCTTCCAGCATGGCAATAATGCCAATGGCGCTGCGGCGCAGGGCGAAGGGGTCGGACGAGCCCGTGGGGCCCTGCCCCACCGCGAACAGGCCGCAGATGGTGTCCAGCTTGTCGGCCGCGGCCACAATCTTACCCACGTCGGACGCAGGCGGTTCATCGCCTGAGAACCGCGGGCGGTAGTGGTCGGCGATGGCTTGTGCCACCTGGGCATTTTCGCCCGATGCCTCGGCGTAGTAGGAGCCCATGACGCCTTGCACACTGGTGAACTCCACCACCGCGTTGGTCACGAGGTCGGCCTTGGCCAGCTGCGCGGCGCGCACGGCATCGGCCGCGTCAGCCTGGCCGAGCTGCGCGTCGGCGGCCAAGTGCTCGGCCAGCGCCACAATGCGGTCGGTCTTGTCCTTCATGGTACCAAGCGTCTCCTGGAATACCACTTCATCCAGGCGCTCCACGTACGCCTCAAGCGGACGCTTCAAGTCTTCCTCGTAGAAGAATTTCGCGTCGGCCAAGCGGGCGCGCACCACGCGCTCGTTGCCACCCGTAATAATGTCGGCGCAGGCCGGATCACCGTTCGTCACCACAATGAAGCGGTTCGTCAGCGCGCCTTCGGCGTCATACAGCGGGAAGTAACGCTGATGCATGAGCATGGCATCCACGATGATTTCCTCGGGAACGCGCAGGAATTCTTCCTCGAACGTACCCACGAGCACCGTGGGCTGCTCGGAGAGGTTCACCACTTCCAGAAGCGTCTTCTCGGGAAGCTCCGCCGTGAAGCCCGTCTCGGCCTCGACGCGCGCCACTCCTGCGCGAATGGCCTCTTCACGGCCCTGTTCGCTCGTGACCACATGGGCGGCTTCCACCACCGAAAGCAAATCGGAGGCCGTCGGCACCGTGTGCGGGCCGGGAGCCAGGAAGCGGTGGCCGCGCGTGGTGTTGCCGGCTGTGAGACCTGCGAACTCCACGGGGATCACACGCTCGTCAAGCAGCGCCACGAGCCAGCGCACCGGACGCGAGAAGTACTCGCGACGCGTGCCCCAGCGGCACGACTTCGGCCACGAGATGTCCTCGATAACGCCCTTCAGCACGCCGGGCAGAAGCTCCGCCACGTTTTGAGCAGGCACACTGCGGGTGGCAAACACATACTCAGTGCCGTTTTCCTCGCGGCGCTCAAGCGCGTCCACGTCCACGCCCTTGCCGCGCGCGAAGCCCGCCGCCGCCTTGGTCGGGTTGCCGTCGGCATCAAAGGCAATCTTCGCCGACGGACCGCGGAATACCTCTTCCAAGGCTTCCGTAGTCTCAGCCACGTCCTCCACCAGCACAATAAGGCGTCGAGGGGTGGTATGGATCGACACCGCGCCGTGCGGGATGCGTACCGCATCAAGCGACGCAGGCACCAGCTTCTCCAGCTGAAGCATGGCTTTGTGCAGGTCAAACGCCGGAATTTCCTCGGTGCCAATCTCGAAAGCGAGCGTGTGCAAACTACTCATGACGCTCCCCCTTCCCCGCCTCGGACGCGGGCGCTGCAGCATCGCTGGCCTCCGTGTCATCGGTGGCCGGCGCAATGCCCACCACGTGCTCCATATAACTTGCGCAGCACGCCTTCGCCAACGTGCGTACGCGCAGAATGTAGGCCATGCGCTCGGTGGCAGAAATCACGCCACGGGCATCTAGCAGGTTAAACGTGTGGCAGCACTTGAGCACGCTGTCGTACGCCGGCAGCGGCAACCCCGCCTCAAGCGTGCGCAGGCACTCCGCCTCGCGGTCGTTGAATTCCTGGAACAAAAACTCAGTGTCGGCCACTTCGAAGTTGAACTTCGAGTACTCGCGCTCGTTTTCCAGATACACGTCGCCGTAGGTGAACGTCACGCCGTCGTCGCCGCGCGCCCACACGATGTCGAACATGGAATCCACGCCCTGAATGTACATGGTCAAGCGCTCAAGGCCGTAAGCAATCTCCACGGGCACCGGGTCGCACTCAAAACCGCCGACCTGCTGGAAGTAGGTGAACTGCGTCACTTCCATGCCGTCAATCCACACTTCCCAGCCAAGGCCCCACGCGCCCAGCGTCGGGCTTTCCCAGTCGTCCTCGACAAAGCGCACGTCATGCGCGTCCACGTCGATGCCGATGGCGCGCAAACTGCCCAGGTAGAGGTCCTGGATGTTGTCCGGCGAGGGCTTCATAAGCACCTGGAACTGGAAGTAGTGCTGCGTGCGGTTCGGGTTCTCGCCGTAGCGACCGTCGGTAGGACGGCGGCAGCCCTGCACGTACGCGGTGCGCCACGTGTCGGGGCCGAGCGAGCGCAGCGTGGTGGCCGGGGCGTTCGTGCCGGCGCCCACCTCGTTGTCGTAGGGCTGTAAGATGACACAGCCAACGCTTGCCCAGTAGCGCTGGAGGTTCATGATGACGTCTTGGAACGTCGGGGGCAGCTGCTCTGCGGCCTGCCCCTCCGCTCGCATCGCGGAGTCAGTTTCGGTTGACATGGCTCTTTTTGTCCTTCCCTCTTGTACACGCCCGCGCACACGCACCGCGGTACACTCTGCCCGTATGCGAGTCTTCCGGCCCGCTTCCCCTGCTTATTCGCTTAACCCAAAAGGCCGATGTTGTTCAGCGGCCAGTAAATCAGCATGCCTCGCCCTGTTACGGTGCTTTCGTCAATGGCGCCGAAATAGCGCGAGTCCTGCGAGTTCGTGCGATTGTCGCCCATCATCCACAAGTGCCCCTCGGGCACGGTGTAGGGATACGTAATAGTGGTGCCCAGCGCGGGCGTCAGCGGCTCGGAAGGCAGGCCGCGCGTGTAGGGTTCATCCTGCACGACGCCGTCCACTACCACCTTGCCGTCCTGGAGATCGACCGTCTGCCCGCCCACGGCGATGCAGCGCTTGATGAGTACGCGCCCGGGAATTTCCGGGTCTTGGAACGTGACGATGTCACCCGGCTCAGGGTCGCGCATATAGTAGCTGACTTTTTCCGAAAACACCATGTCACCGGTCATGATGGTGGTTTCCATCGACCCGGAGGGTATCTCGTAGGGTTGGAAGACGAACGTGCGTAGTGCCCATGACAGCCCGAAGATGAAGGCCACCGCCACGAGCAGGTTCACGAACGTTCTGAAGATGCCCGGCTTTCGAGGCTCGGCGTGTTGCCCGGAATCCATGAAGGTAGTCTATCCTTTCCGCACGGGCGCAGGCGCCCGGATGAGGTCGTGAGCGTATATGATAGCGCTTCGCGCCTACACGCCCTCGCCGTTCGATAAACTCTTCAGAAATTCCCGATCAGCGGCCGAAAGATCCGCGTGATCTAGCAGGTCGGGGCGCATACGGGCCGTACGCGCAAGGCTCTGCTCGCGCCGCCAGCGCGCCACCTTGCCGTGATCACCCGACAGAAGCACGGCCGGAACTTCCTCGCCGCGAAATACCGCAGGGCGCGTGTACTGGGGGTACTCCAAAAGCCCGTCGGCGAAACTTTCATTCTCGGCGCCGGTTTCGGCACCCAGCACGCCGGGAAGTTTGCGCACCACCGCATCAATCACCACCATGCTGGCCAGCTCGCCGCTGGTGAGCACGTAGTCACCAAGCGAGATAATGCGATCGGCCAGCTGATACGTGCGCTCGTCAATGCCTTCGTAGTGCCCGCAGATGAACAGCAACCTCTCTTCGCGAGCCAGTTCACAGGCGAGCGCATCGTTGAAGGGCTCGCCGTGGGGGGCAAGGAAGATAGTGTACGGGGGGACGGGCAGATGGTCGGTAAGGGAATCGAACGCTTCGAAGATGGGTTCACACTTCATTACGAGGCCGTCGCCGCCGCCGTAGGGGTCGTCGTCGGTGGTGCGGTGACGGTCGTGCGTCCAGTCGCGCAGGTCGTGCGCCTTGAAGGTGATGATGCCTTTATCCTGGGCGCGGCGCATCATGGAAGAGCCCATGACGGAGGTATACATATCGGGGAAGGTCGAGAGCGTCTCGATAAGCACGAGGGTATCCTTTCGGCGGCTTTATAACTCCAGCAGGCCGGAGGGCACGTCCACATCGATGCGGCACTCGTCCTCGTCCATGGAAACGATAAACTCATCCACAAGTGGAATAAGAATCGTACGCGCGGGAGCACCTGACGCAGCGCCAGTTCCCTCGCCTGCCGCAGACTCGGCCTCAGGTGCCACCTCCAGCAGCGTTTGACCTGGTAGTTCCACCATGCCCAGCACGTTTCCCACGAACCCGGTGCTTGCGTCAAACACGCGCCAGCCTTCCCAGGCGTCAGGGCGCACGTCAAGCGCATCGGCGGGAAGTTCAGCACGGCGTACCAAGCAGTGGCACCTCACCAGCGCCTCAGCCACGTCGATGTCTTCCACCGCATCAAACGTGACTGCGAAAGAATGATCATCCAGCGGCACCGCCGACGTTACGTGCGCGCGGCGCGGCGCGTCCAGCACCGGCGGCACAAAGGCCACTTCCTGGCCCTCAGACAGCAAAAAGGGAAGGCCCGCCGCGCTCTGTGCGACGAACCCTCCCTGCAAGCTTCTCGTTTTCGCCAAGACGGCGACGTCAGCCCACGTGCGCATCTAGTCGATGAGCTCCACTTCCACATGAGTGGCCGTGCGCGAGGCAGCCGCGCGGGCCAGCGTGCGAACAGCCTTGATGACCCGACCCTGACGGCCAATCACCTTGCCGGCGTCCTCCTCGTTCACATGAACTTCCACAAGGATGGAGCCGTCTTCAGCTTCGCTTGCCTCAATGCGCAGATCATCTGGGAACTCGATGAGCGGGCGCACAACGGCATCGACGAGGCCGACGATGTCTTCCGTCTGCTCGGCCATAGGTGCTACGCGTTCTCGCGAGCCTGCTTGAGCAAGCGGGCGACGGTGTCGGTCGGCTGGGCGCCGTTCTTGACCCACTGGTCGACCTTTTCCATGTCAAACGACACCATGGAGGGGTTGACGCAGGGGTTGTAACGACCCACTTCCTCGATGAACTTACCGTCACGCGGGCAGCGCGAGTCGGCAACGACGATGCGGTAGTACGGGCGCTTCTTCGCACCATGACGGGCGAGGCGAATTTTGACTGCCATGAAGGTGAACTCCTTTTTGCTTCTTATCTTCGATTCGATGCTCAACGCCGAGCGGCTGCGCGGCGTAGCGAAAACAGCAATTGCTTATGATACGGCGTAAACGACCGTTTGACAAGCGGATTACTTGCCCAAATTGTACCGAACCACGCACATTCAGCCAATGCCAACCGCCCGCATCCTCGAAAATCCCATGTTTACTGCACCCGACCGGGCGCCTGTCAGCCTCAACAACCTCGGCGAGCATCAAGGCAACTCTTATAGTAAATATGTATGTCCTCGAAAGCACCCATGCCGTTGCAGAAGCCACCGGGAATGGTGCCTACCCGCGTAAAGCCCACATCCTCGTACAGATGGATAGCCGCCTCGTTCGAGGCCACCACTGCGTTGAACTGGAGGCCGCGAAAGCCGGCACGGGCAGCCTGTTCAAGGGAGTTTTTCACCAGTTCGCGGCCAAGACCCAAACCGCGGGAACCCGACGCCACCGCATAGCTTGCATTGGCCACATGCGCACAGCGACCCACGTTGTTCGGATGCAGGATGTACAACCCGAACAGCTTCTCGTCCACCACCGCCACCACAGTAAGCGTCTGTGCGGCAAAAAACTCGCGCGCCGTCTCTTCAGTGAGGGGCTCAACCTGCGGAAACGCATTACCCGCTTCCACCACTTCATTCCATACCCGCACCATACCCGCAAGATCTTCCTCACGATACGCCCGAATCTCAAGCGCCATAACGCCTCCTTCCACCAACGCCGAGCGCAGTATAGCACTGCGCAAAGACCCGGGCATCACCCCTCGGCAACGCCTTCTCCACCTGGCTAGTCTGCCACGAGTTCGCGTACGTCGACGTGTTTAATCTTTCGCGCGCCTGCGTAGGCGGCCACGAAGAACACCAGAGCGAAGCCGAGCGTGAGGGCGCTCACCACAAGAGGGTCTGAGGCGAGGTTGAACTTTGTGACGCCGAACAGGCCAAACAACTGACCCATGAGGTTTCCGCCGCCGAGTGTGGCCGTGATCGCTCCCAGCACACATCCCACGAGCGCCACCAGGAAGAAGCGCAGGGCGAACTGGCGGCGCAGGCGACTTGCGGTGAACCCGAGCGCGCGGTACACGCCGAGGTCCTGACGTTCAGCGGTGAACATGCGGCTGGTGATAAGGCCCACGGCAAGGAACGCGAGCGCCGCTGCAACCGCCGCCATGAGGTAGGCCATAGTCATGAACAGCGTCTGGATGAGCGAAATGAGGTCGCTTGTGTCAGCAAAGAGACCGGTCGGTCGCACGTCGACGGCATCACCGAACCGCTCTTCCAGTGCGTGGCGTACCTCGTCGGCCGCCTCAGGGTAAGCCAGGGTATACTGTCGGGCGACGCTCGCATCGTCCACGTCTGTGCCGAACACGCTACAGAAGGCATCATAGGTGAGCACGCAACCGTACCCAGCATTGAGCATACCCGACAGCAACCCACTCACCATGAGCGTGCGCGGCTCGCCTGCCACCTCAAGCTCAAGTTCGTCGCCTACCGCAAGTCCAAGCGTACGTGCAAGGTTCGGGCCGATAATCACCTCGTTGTCGTAACGCGGCTCGCGACCTTCCGCCACTTCCGAGACAAGCGTTAGGTCGGTCAACCCCACAAAAGCGCGGCTCTCGCCTCCCAGGTTCACCATCGCGAAGCGCTCTTTCCACGAGTTCTCGATGGGACTCACCTCTTCGATAGCCTGTTCCACCTCGGCGAAGGGTACGTCGTCGGACGGCACACGCACCGACACATCGCTGGTCCACATGCCGAATGCGGCATACGCCGCGCCCGGCGCGCCCAACGTGCCGCCGATGCCAAACACAAGCACGATGAATGCGCTCAGCAAAAACGAGCAGGTCAGAAGGCCGATATAGCGGCGCTTCGCCGACACCACCGCGCGCATCGCCAGCTGCGCGTTAAGCAGTCGACCCGTAACAGGACGCGCAAGCCGACTTGCAAAACGTACGTCGCGAGCGCCACCACGAAACGCCACAAGCGGCGAGATGCGCGAAAGCTTGCGCGCCTTAAGCGCCACCACACCCACAACAAGCGCCGTGAGCAGGACAACGCACGCCACCGAGAGCAGCGCCATGCCATGACTCGACGCAAGCACACCCGTAATCGGTGTGAAGAGCGGCAAGACCGCAGGAACAAGCCCGAGGGAGAGAACCAGACCCACGAGCAGCCCCAACAAACTCGCGCCGCCGTATTCAAGCACGAGCACTCGCGACAGCGTGCCGCAGGACACGCCGAGCGCCTTCAAGGTGCCAAAGTCGGCGTAGTCCTGCTCGATGGATGTCGAAACCGCATGCGTGCAGATGACAAGCGCAATGATGAACAGCAGCAACGCAAACACCGCGCACACAGCCGTCCCAACAATAACCACCATCATGGCGTAACCCGTCAGTGTTGCCGCGCTGAATAAGCCCGAGGTGGTTTTACCCCACAAGGTTTCCTCCGCAATAATGCGCGTGAGATCGTTCGAGGTCAGCCCCGCAGCCTGCGCTTCGGCGGAGAGATCCGCGTTCATTTGAACCACACGAAATGCTTGCTGCGTTGCCGTGAATATATCAAACTGCGCACCCGACTCGGCCAGAGCTTCATCGACTGCCGCGCCAACCTTCTCAAAGTCATCCGGCGCGAGCAGGCAGCGCTTCACTTCCATGAACATGGTTCCCACCTGCGGGTCTTCGAAAAACGCTGCGATGGTAAACGGATGCACCTCATCACCAACAAGCAGCTCCACCGTATCGCCCACCTCAACGCCCGGTGACAGGCTCCACGAGGCAGGCACGTACAGCTCACCTGCGCGCGGCGCCTGCGCGTCTTCCACGAACGCTGTACCATCCTGCGTGAGTACCTGGTAGCGCAAACCCTCACCCCACGCTTCAAACATGTTCGATAACGTGGGGGTTTTGTCACTCTCTTCGCCCGCATGGCTAAACCTTGCGGGAATGCTCAGCCCGGAATACGCCCGTACCTCCCCCACCTCGTCAAGGCTGCGCAGTTCCTCCACCACCTCGTCAGTGAGGTTCTGCGGCACGTCGTAGGCAAATATGTCACCCGCGCCGGCCTGCGCCAACGCCTCAGCTTGCCGCGCGTTGAGGTCGGTGTACAGACCGATGGTGAAGCAGAGCGTCGTCGACGTAAGCGCCATGAGGAAAAACAGGCCCGCGAAGGTGGCTTTCCCGCGCTTGAGGCCGGCTCGCGCGAGTGTACTTATGAGTGCCATAGGTGCCGCCCCCTACCACGAAAGCGACGAGAGCCAGGCGTTCACCTGGGCCTCGCGCGCTTTCACGAGGGCCGCATCGGCGTCGGAGGGCCACGTGGGCAGCTCCAACTCACCGACGATGGCGCCGTCCTCCAGGTAGAGGATGCGGTTTGCACGCACGGCGCAGAACACGTCGTGCGTCACCATGCAGATGGTTTGCCCGCGCTCGTTCAGTTCCACAAGCAGCGCCAGCACCTCAAGCGTATTCGCGCGGTTGAGGGCGCCCGTGGGTTCATCGGCGAACACGAGGGCGGGGTCATTCACCACGCTGCGCGCCACGGCGCAGCGCTGCTGCTGACCGCCGGAGGTCTGACTAGGGAGATGGCGCGCATCGGGAGCGAGGCCCATGCGCTCGATGAGCGCCTGCGCCACCGCACGCGTCTCGGCGGACGTGCGACCCGCTTTCAGATAGCCAGGTACGGCGACGTTTTCGAACAGCGTGAGGTTCGACACGAGATGCGCCTGTTGGAATACGAAGCCAAAATGCTGCGCGCGCACTTCAGCCATATCGCGCTCTCGCAGCCCCGCGATGGACGAGCCGCGAAACCGCACGTCACCCGCCGTGGGCGTATCCATACCCGAAAGACAATAGAGCAACGTAGACTTACCGGAGCCCGACGGCCCCATAATAACGGTGAAGTCACCGTCATAAAGCGCCAGGTCAATATTGGAAAGCACATGCGTCTGCACCCCATCAGCCGCATAGTTCTTCGAAAGCCGCTCAGTTTGAATAACAGGTTGTTTCATGATCACCTTCCGGATTGATGTATTCCTGAAAGGCATCGTAGGCGCGGCAACATTAAGAAGTCCTTAAGCAGCTTAACATTTTTTAACTCCGACAACTCTGTGACCTGCGTCTTTAGCAATGCCAAGTCTAAAAAGCTCATGAAAAACGGTAACTTAGGATATTGAAAGGATATGAAATGCACGTTTTAGCGTCATCACAAAACTCAGCAAGGGGGCCTCCGAAAACAGCAGTAAATGCAAAAGAGCCCCCGCAATCCTTGGACAGACACGCGAAGGCTCACCCCAAAACGAGGCAAGGAGCATCATACCATGAACAATATCGAAGACTGTGCACTACTCAGCTACCGCATGTACGGCGAACCCATGCAGCGTGTCGTACCCTGTATATATGACGCGAGATGCCGCATCAAGGCATCACAATCCTGCTGTATCGAGTTGGCAAGCAATTTGAGTGACGATAAGGACGCACTGCGCGGTGTAGCAGCCATCCTTGGTGAGGTCGAAGACATGTTATACGAGGTGTCCGAGGTGGTCAAAAGCCGCTAAGAAGTCTGAGGCTGCAAAACAAAACAGGGAGCACCGCGCGATGCGATGCCCCCTGTTTTTTGCCATCACTTACATGAGTATACCGGCTATAACTTTCGCAAGTACGTTTCCCCGCCGTCAGACGTGCCGATGGCGATGTATCGCACGGCCCCGCTGTAGGACGTGTAGCGGCCCCACAGGTAGCCGTCTGCCTCCTTACTCCAATCATCGAGCACAACCGTCTCACCATGCGTATAGGATGCTACCACACTGCCTGCGAGGCTTGGGGCGCCTCGCACGTTGAGGATATCGACAACGCACTCATAGCTACCACCCGAGACGTTAGGAACTGGCGTGTGGCCCCCCTGTACTGCACTATCCGCTTTGCCGTTATAGGCGAGAATGCCATCCCAGGGAAAGTCGTAGTATTCACGCACAACGCTCTCATAACCCGTCTGGTCACCTACCGCTCCGCCCGTGATAGTGCCATGCTCGTTACTCAAAAATTCGCTCAGCATATCGGGCTCTGCCGACTGACACATGGCCGTGTGGTTGGCCTCGTTTAGATAGATATCCCCGCGCTGCGCGACATAGCCGTCGCCCATAGGGTGCCACTCGAACAGCCCCGAGCCAACGAACACCGAGCGCATGTTGCCGGTGTATGTCGCCGTGTCCAGCGCGCCCTCGTAGGGCGTGCCTTCAAGCGCGACTTTCCAGCACTCAACAACCGTGCTAGAGCAGTCTCCATCACCCTGCTGGAGATGGTACGTGCGTCCGTCCACCTCCACGGGGCACGTACCCTCGCCGTCGCCCCAGCGCCCAGGCCCCTGGGTATAGCCGTGCCAGGGATGAGTACACTTGTGATGATGCAGCGTCGCCGCGACGTTCGCGCACCCCATGGCTACTCCACATCGGCGTTGCGACGCATCTTGTGGTAGCCCTCAAGTTCCCACACTTTGTTTCGCACGCGCTCCATGCAGATTTCCTCGCCGATCTTTCGGTCATAATTCGCCGAGTCAATACACGCCGACGTTTCGGTAATGATGAAACCGCACGACAGCTTCGCGTGCACGACAGTCATGCAGCCGAAACGGTCTTCTACGGTCACCTCAGCCGCGTTCATGATTGCGTCGATTTGTTCCGGCATAACTCGGTTATCGTTCATGGTTATTCTCCTTTCGCCAGCTTGGCTACGCTGGCACCGTCTTCCACCTCGGGAATACCTGCCACACTCGTTAGGACGGACAGGATGCCAGCACAGAGTGCCGTGGAACCAACCAGCGCCCAGAGAACGTCACCCATCGCCGCAGAAACCGGAATCATGGTGGCAGCTGTCTGAGCGGCAGTCTTGATGGCACGCACAGCGGCAGCCCTTGCCCACTTTTTGATCTTGGTATTCATGTTTTCTCCCTACTCTGCTTTATCTTTGATTTCATCAATGCGCATCCATTGAGTTCTCGATGTTTCTTCCAATTTGATGATGCGGCGCTCGTGGTCGCCGATTGTGTTTCGGACAGATCGCAATTCGGCCTTGATATCCGCCACGTCTGCGCGCGTTTCACGCGAGTTCTCGTCAATGCGAACGATGCGCTCGACGTCCGCAGAATCTGACCTTTTGTCATCCCTACTCGAACGCCACACGTTGATGACCAGACCAAGCGCCGCAACAACAAGCGCGCTCATGGTCACGATGTCGCCTCCGGTGAGTCTCATTTCTTCCAACATGTTTCCTCACCTCCTTTTGCAACTAAAAAGCCCCAGGGCCATGCCCCAGGGCTTCACTCACATCAGTTGTTTTGTTGGCTTAGGCTGGCTGCTCCGTCCAACCGTGCAAGCCCGGCTCCCAGACATTGCCGTCAATATCAGATACCCAGCGTTTGCCCCCGTGGAGCACTACAGCTCCTGCAGCGTAGGCATCATGCGCGCCGCTGGGCTGTGTCCACATCTCCGTGCCATCCTCGGCAATGCTGATAGGCGACCACAGCGACGCTGCTGCATCCGGTGTCCAGTCAGCCTGGGAGGTATGGGCCTGCGCACAGCGGTAGAGGTTATTGTTGTGGTTAACTACGGCACCTACCGCGTAAGCAACACCATCGCCCCATGCAGGGTATATGGTGTTGATTTTCATGGCCTCTTCGTCAGTGAGGTCAACATCCCTTACGGCGTACTGCATGGCCGTATGCATCTGGCCAAGCATGGCAATCCTGGCATCGAGTTCTGCTTTTTCCATAGTTCACGTGCCTCCTTAGTTTGCACCGGTGAGGGCGTCGAGTTGGGCCTGGATATCGGCCAGGGTTGCTTGTTCCTCTTTGGCCTGAGCCTCCGCTTCGGCGGCTTTGCGGTCGACCTCTGCCTGGGCTTCGTTAAGCAAACGGGCCGCATCATCTCCCGTCGTACCATCATCAACTGGAATTCCAAGATCAGCTTTTGCCTCGGAAAGTGTTTTGAAGCTTGTCATGCGCCCATCGCTATTCAGGACAATCACGCACTCATCTTCAAACAACGGAGCAAAGAAAGGCCGCTCTCGAAGCTCTTCAGCAGTAAGAGTTTTCCCGATCACCGTCTTTACCGTTTGGCCCTTATAGAATTCATACATTGGTTAAACTCCTTTCGGTGTCATGAATGTGAGGTAACTTCCCCTGAGGGTGTCTGTATATTGATAGGTCGGAAACACGCATACGTCGCCGTTGCTCCACGCAGCTCTATTTCTCTCACACGAGCTGATTGCGGTGCCATTCGGCTCAATAGCTGTATCGCCACTCAGCACCATCTTCATGGTGCTCATATCAAGCATGCCGACACCCTTCCTTGGTGTGCTGGCTGCGTCTGAGTATTTGAACAAGATCACATTTCCGATTTTGCCCGAGTACAAACTATCTATCGTGGCAACCTCAGGAGCATTAAATAAGACCTCAGCTTTATAAACGGGCTCTGTTATTTTTCCGAATGCTTCACCATCAGTTCTATAGCGGGAAACCGTCGTGCCCTCTATAGTGAAAGCCTCTCCCTCGGCAAACCATGCTCTTTTATCCCCATCAGCCTTAGCAAGTTCGTATAAATACTTTCCATTGTCACGGTCATACGAAACATTGCCCGTAACCCCTGTCACATTGTTAAAAAACGTATAAGCCATGCTAGATACATAACCAGTCGAAGTAGATGCCCAAGAAACATCCCCCAGCGGAAATATTGATTCTTGATCGGCTTCCGGTAGAGTTTCATTTGCGAGCGTCATCGTTTGCAGATCGAGTTTTTTGCTTGTGTAAGTAGACGAAGACGAGTTTCTGCGAGCAAACTTCATATGAGCGATGTTGATGTCCTTATCGAGGGAGTCACTCGCCTTTATACTTGCATAAGCAGGAATAAGCCAGCAGCAGTGTTGGTCCTTCAGGTTGTACAAGGACATATAAACACCAGGATTTAATGTTTTGCTTGTATAGGTGAGGGTTTCTCGGTCGATATCGTAGACAACCAGATAACAATCACCAGAAAAGTAGTCTTTTATATAACCACCAGGTACAACCGCAGCCACAAGGTAAAGGTGTCCATGACTTGGATAAACGGTTACATAGTTACATGATTGTTGTGTATTCATGTAAGTGTTACTTTTCACAAACTTGGTAATGCCTGTGTCAAGCTCGATCTGCCGCACCACGCCTTCCGGAGACGCAACAGACAAGATCACTACCAGCTTCTCAGAGGTTGTTGAAAACGCCGCTCTTGCATAGAAGACGGGCAAACCATCAGATGTTTCAAAATGACTAAAGTACCAGTTGTCAGGTACCTTAACGTACGAGTAGTTCAGCCCGGAAAACATACGTTTAAATGGCCCTGTATTGGTGAGGTCTAAATACCCCGCTCCGTCAAGAGCTTTGCCGTAGTCAAATTCTGTGAATACTCTTTCGTCGATTTTTTCCGGCGTTACCGACCTCGGGGACAGCTTTGCGGCTGTCACCGCGCCGTCGGACAGCTTTGCGGTGCTCACTGCGCCGCTTGCGATCTTGCCTGCCGTCACGGCGTTGGTTGCTAGTTTGGCCTCCGTCACGGCGGTGTCCGCCAACTTGCCGGTGGTTACGGACTTTTCGGCCAACTTACTGGCGCTAACTCCGCCGTTGGCGATAGAGAGGCTAGTGCCTGATTTGTGTAGGGTCGATTCGTCGGCTACTACCATTTCTTGCAGGTACTTGTCGTAGCCTACAAGTCCACCTTCGACGTTCTTTTGGTCGTCAATCCAGCCCTTAAAAAGCGGGTCAAGTTCTCCGGTTACCGCATCCTCCACACGCTTTGCGGCGTTGTTTGCGCGCGTCACTGCCGCCTCGCTTACCGTCTGACGGGCAGCTTCGGCAACATCATAGGCCTCTTGGCGCGCAGATTCCGATGCGGTGAATTGCTTTTCGCAATCCTCGAGCGCGGCGTTAAACGCATCCGTTCGCGCCTCTTGGGCGGCGATAAAATCAGCTGCACGCGCCCGCTGAGCAGCTGCGAATTCTTCGGCGCGGGCTGCTTGTTCCGCTTCAAACGCAGCCCTCTGTCGGGCTCGCTCGGCCTCCCAAGCGGCGATGACCGCTTCGGCCTCGGCTACAAGCTTGTCAACCTGGTCAGAATACGGCCCAAGGTGAGCCTCGGCAGTTGCACTGACGTCCAAGTCAACCATGAACCGCTGTGTTGATTCGTGATAACCCACATCATCGTTTTTGCGCACAACGAAGTAACACAGCTTGCACAAGCCGTCCGACGCCGTAGCTTCCACGGGAAGCGTGGCATCCCACACATTGCCATCGTGTTGCACGACATTCTCGCGCAAATGCACCCATGCGCCATCGGGTCGCACGAGTGCAAGTTCGAGGTACTTGCCACTTACGAAGTCATACGGTTCGCCGTCGTTTAGGATTGTTGCGCGTACGATGGTCGCCGTGTCGCCCTGGCGGCCTTCGATTTTCTCGATGCATTCCTGCGGTTTTGTCACGTCAAGCGTAATTTCGACAATTGCCAAAGTTTATCCCTCCTAACTTATTTTCGTATTATTGAAGTACAGCCCGTCCGCCTTAACCGTGAGCGTGCCGGTGGCACCACCATCTGACAGCACCACCGTTTTAGTGGTGACCGTCTGGGTGTTAACCTCGCGGCCAATCTGCTCCAATGTCTCGGCGGCTGACGCTATCGCCTTTCCTGATGTATCCATAAGCGCGTTTGCTGTTGTGATAGCACGCTGCGATTGCTGATAGGTGCGCGTCAGCACATCGGGCAATATCGATACGACGGTACCGAACGTTGCACTTGTCACCACGTCATTAAGTAGGTCGCGGGTTAGTGCGCCAATACGGGCTTGTAATCGCAACTCAGGGGTAAAATCGAGGTCAATCACCTGCACGGTGTCGCCCAGCCCTGAGTGGATTAGTCCATCAAAAATGCGCTGCACGGTATAGCTGACCGCCGGGGCCGAATGCTCTGCATGATAGGCTCGCGTTTCATCAAGAAGTTGCTGCTTGTCCTCGCATTCGCTGTTAACGTAGCAGCCGAACGAATGGATAAGCTGACCGCCTGGGCCAATAACGCCCCACCGTTGTATTGCCTCGGGGTCTTCGGCCTCAACGTAGGGCACGCCGCCGTTGATGCTCGCGAAAGTGAGGCGGTCAGTTACGCCGTCGGTGTTGCTTTCGAGGTTCTTCCCAAAGCCGTACACTGCGGTATACACGTCGTCCGCGAGTATGTTTTTGGTAACGCCCTCCATATTATGCGAGTACTCGAAACGGGCGCCGTAGAACCCGCCCATTGTTCTAACCAGGTTCACCCGGCGCGTCGTGACGCCGCGCGCATCAACAGCTATCGACGGATAAAACTCACCACCAAACACCCCGGCAATTTCGTGCAGCGCCTCCCATCCGGTCATGTCGCTAAGTACCACTTGGGCCGCCCCGAAGTCGTCAACTTCGCCAACTTCCCAGGCCGTTTGCTCCAGCATGATTGCCAGCGCCTCGCTCGCGGCAACGTCAGTCATTACGCACACGTCGATATAGGCGCGTCGAAGATCTACCTGCATACTACTTTCAAGTGTGTACTCGTGCGTTTCGCCCAGTGTGTGGGTTTGCCCCGTCTCATTTACAACGTGCTCGTGCCAGTCCTCGCCAGTACTCCACAGCACCCGATCATATTTAGCGAGGATGGTATCCGTGGTAGTTAGCGCCAGGGTGTCTTCGCCGTTAATCTCCTGGTTGTGCTCAGCCGTTTCAATATCCACCAATTCGCCGAGATACTCGCCGAAGTTGCTATACACAATTGCGCGCATCATAGCCACCTTTCCCGCCATGACACGGCGAAGGGGTGGCTGCATTCGATCGTGTGCACGCCTGGCTCCCACTCGGGCCAGTCGCTCATGATGCTCACCGGCACTACAATCTGGCCCTTGCTTGCAACGTGAGCCAAGGCGTCGATTATCAGCGGGTCGGCACTCGAAAAGTTGCCAAGGGTGCTAAATTCCACGCCGTCGAACTTAACGGTGACCTCTGCCGATTCCGCAAGCACCGCAACCGTTGGCATGGTGGTATAAGTGCCGCCTACGTTACAGCGGATGATGCCGCCGCTTTTCGCCTCCTTAAATCGCTCACTGCCGTAGGCTACCGGGTCGGCACAACGAAAAGATATCTCAGTGCCCCGGGTATACCCGAGGCGTTCCAATTCGCTTTCATCAGCCAGTACCGCCATCAAAAACACGTCCGGAGCGTCCGGCAGGACGAGGCGGCAGGGTTCTTTTCGGTACAGTCGGTAGGCGACCTTGCGGCGCATATCTTCTAACTGTCTGATCTGGTCTTTCTCGGTCTTTTCATCCGATACCAGATGGGCCAACACTCGCACCGTCATAGGGAGCAGACGCGCCCGCTTAACAGGCGCGCCATCGCTTCCCACCTCCGCCGTGGTAACTTCCATCGGCGGCACGAGCGGGCGAATAACATTTTCGACCATAAGTAAGCTGCTCAGGTCGTAGCCGTCGTACGTTAAGCCTTTCATGCCATACCACCCGCCCTCATAGTCCTCATGTTTAGCGCGTTCAGCTTCATACCCACCTTGCGGGCGAAGCTGTCCGTAATCTTGTCAATATCCGTTACGTTTCTAACCTCCGCTTTTTCCACCTTTAGCGTGATTTCGTTATGGATGGCACGCCCAACGCCCACCGGGTTGGTACGCTTTCCCTCCACATCAATTGCGCCTTGGATGTTGCGAATTTTGCGCATGGGCACATCCACCAAATCGCACAGCGCCTTGGCCACCGTTTCACGGGTGCGGTCAATACCACGCGCCGCGCCCAGGCCAAGCATCTGGCCCACGGTTTTATCCATCACCGTTGAGGGTGAGTGGATACCGGCCTCCGCCCGAGCAGCTTCAATAGCTGACCTCACCGCTGCCGCAGCCGAAGCTGCGATGGCCGAAATTTTAGACTCAACGCCCTGGGCAATTCCACCGGCCAAGTTCTGCCCGGTTTCGAACCACTGTGGAACTGTCGCGGCAGCCGCATTGGCTGCATCGACAGCCGTCTGCCCAACCACCTCAATAAGCGCGATACTGTCATCCTGCATGCCGAGCACTGCGGCTTGCAGCATTTCAGCGCCGGGGGACAACGCTTTGAACTGGTTGATGGCGTTTTGGTTCGCGGCGGCGACACTGTCGTTAAACAGCTTAATGGCCGCTGCTACCTCGTCCGATGATGCCTTGGCGAGGTCACTGACCACCATGCCCCACTTTTCAAAACCGCCCTCATAAATGGCCTTGCGGAACGCCTCGGAATCTATTGAGGGGTCAATGTTCGCGAACACCTTTTCGAGGTCATCAGCGTATTGCTGCGATTCCGCGATATTTAACTTTAGGTTGCGGCTCCACTCGGTCAGGCCGGTTAGCCCGTGCTTGGTTAGCTGATTAAAGCCATCGCTCACCTTGCTCACGTAATCGGCAACACCACTGGCGAACGCGTCCATGGACACATCAAGCCCCTGCAAGTCCGCCGCGAAGTCCACCACCTCGGTAGCGGTGGCCTTAAATGCAGCCATCAGGCCATCATTGCCGTTTAGCGCCTCTTTGACATCCAAGCAGATAGAGCGGAATTCAAGCATCCACTCTTTCGGCTTTTTCATTTTTAAGTTCTGCTGCGAGTTCACGTAGAGGCTGCGCTGGGCCAGTTCCTGCTCTTTCTCAGCCAACGCTAGAGCGTCGAACTGGTCAACAACCGCCTGAATTTCCTCGGCCGAACCGTCCGCAATCTGGTTCAGGGCCACCAGAAAATCGGCCCCGCCCTCGGCCACGCGATCAACGAAGTTCTGGCTGTAAACAACTCCGGCCTTGTTCGTGAGTTTGTCCCACGTATCAGACCAGGTGGTAGCAGCGTCCAACCCCGTGAGCAGGGAATCCTTCATTTTGTACATGGATTGCCATTTGCCCATGTCCTCATACGACGCCGTAAGGCGGCCGGTTAGGGCCATCCAGTTATCGTATTCGGATTGAAACTTCGCGAAGCTTTCTTTGGTGGCGTCGGTGACTTTTTCCGTGGACAGCTTTCTGTCCCACTCGGCCTTTTTGTTGGCGTATTCGTTGTTTTTCGCCATAAAAGAATCAAGCGTATATCCCGCCGCTTCGATCACCTTCATGCTGTCATATACGGCACCAGTCGCCGGACGCGCATACTTTTCGGCCATGATCGTTGGGTAAACCGTGCCCCACATGGCATCCGTGAGCACCTTCGAGGCTTCCTTAACCTCGGGAACGCGGCTTTCGTAGGCCGCAATCATCCGATCAATATATTGGTTAAGTTCGCGCTCAGCAGCATCGGCCGAATTACCCACCATGGAGGTAGTTGCATCGGATACCAGCTTAGTGCCGCTTGCAAGCCCCTTGGAGTAATCCACAGCTGCGTGGTATCCATACGCCCAGCCACTCGTCTTGCTCATGGCCTTTTCTGTGGCAACAGATACCTTGGTGGCCGCCTTGGTTACCAGCTTGCCAGCAGCTTCAACGCCATTCGCCAAGCCCTGAGTAATAAACTTACCCATTTTGGTCATCAACTTGGACGGAGACGCAATGCCGAAGAAGGACTTAACGGCCCCCAGGGCGTCACTGCAAATGCTTGTGATCTTAGAAATAACCCAATCAGCGCCAGCAGAAATACCATTCGCTACGCCTCTAATCAGGTTTTCACCAGCTGTTTTCATTTGGCCGATAAATTCTTCCACCTTACCTGGCAAGTTGTTAAGCAGTTCACCCACTGCTGTAAGGAGCGCATCGAGAATTTTAGGCACAGCGTCAACCAATGCCTTAAAAAGCTGCCCCGCCGCCTCTCCAAGTTGCGGTAAAAAGCCGATCAGGGTACTTGACACCTGGTCAATTAACTGCGGCAAGTTCTCAATCAGTTGGGGCAGCATCTCGATAAACGCCGTGACCAGCGCCATAAAGAGCGCAAGGCCAGCTTCGAGCAGCGCGGGCATGTTGGCAATTAACGCCGAGGAAAGTTGTTCCACCAACGTAGGCAATTGCTCAATCAGCACCGGCACAATCTCAGACAGCGAGTTAACAAGTGCGGTAAAGAGTTGGATACCGGCGGCAAGCAGTGTCGGAGCCATCTCCACCAGCGCGGGCACAAGCTGGGTGATCATGTCGGTAAGCCCAGTCACAATGACCGGTAGCACCGTGGGCAGCACCGTAACGATGGACTGTAGCGCCGTAATTAACGCGCCCGTCAGCGCAGGCATTGCGGCCACTACCTGCTGCACCAGTGCGGGCAGCATAGTCGCAACCTGCTGAGCCATGATTGGCAGCCCCGTGGTCAACTGCTGCATATTAGCCAGCAGCCCGTTTGCCATGCCCTGTAAATCAAGCCCGCCGGCAGCGGCGGCCATACTCATACCGAGCAGACCAGCTGACACCGCAGCAACGCCGCCCGCCGCAACCGTAAGACCACGGCCAAGCGTACCGGCGGCGCCCTTGACCTTTCCAAATGCCGCCGACACCTTGGACGTTTCGCCGTCGGCCACCTTGCCAAGCCCCAGCTTGGCGCGGAAGGTGTCACACGCATTTTTGGCAGATTCGCCAAAAACGCTAGTTACATTGGACAGCGCGCCCTTAATCTTTCCGGGCACACCGCCCAGCTTGGAGTTAATGGCATCGCCCAGCCCGTTGAACTTGTCAGCGATTGACTGCTTAACCCCACTAAACGCGTTAACGAGGTCAGTCTTGCAATCGCGCAAACCATAGCCCAGTTCGCTACTAAGCGACGCGATGCTGTCAAACACCCCGGGCGGGATAAAGCCATGCAGCAATGACTGGCCAAATGTCTGTATGGCAGACAGCCCTGCCCCGCTGACTTTGCCAACAAAACCGCCGAAGGACGACACGACGCCGCCAATTTTTCCGGTGGCCCCGCTGAACGCATCCACTGCGCTTCCGGCAATCTCCATACCCTTGCCCACGAGTTGCAGCCCAGGGCCGAGCACTGCGAGGGTGCCCAGCACCGAAACGACTGTTTGAATTCGCTCAGCCGTGCCAGGGCCAAACACCGCATCGAGCGCCGAACTAAGCGCGCCCAACACATCAACCGTGGTGCTTAGGATGGTGCCGTTTTCGTCGAATTCGTGGATGGGTTTAATGCCCTCCGCGAATGCCTCGATACCTCTAACAAGTCGGCCAGACACCACATTAGCGAAAGCGGAGAACTGCGCGACCGCCGGGCCAAGTGCCGCCGAAGCGCCATCAATTGCAGGGATTGCCGCGACGAATACACGCCGTAACGAATCCAACGCGGGGCTGGCAAACTTTTCACCCACGCGCGAAAGAGCCGCACGGACGTTGGCCATGGCCCCCTGAAACGTCTCGTTTGCCCCGGCAGCAGCTTCGCCGAATGTTGCATACATGGCATCCGAGAACGTTTGGAAGTCAATTTTGCCCTTGGTAATCAATTCGCGCACTTCGGCTTGCGACTTGCCGAGGTGCTTAGACAACGCCGCGAGGGCGTTAACGCCCGATTCGGCAAACTGATTAAGTTCGTCGCCCTGTAGCTTTCCGGTAGCCGCTACCTTGCCAAAAATCAGGCCAATATCTTCCATCGAGCGGCCGCTCATGGTCGCCGTACCGGCGGCAGCTTTTAGGGCGCGCGTCATCTGGTCGCCAGCTTCAACGCCAGACGCGCCAAGGCTTGCGGCGACGGTGGCGGCGGCATCAAGGCCGTACATGGTACCGTTTACGGCCTTGCTGCACGATGCCATAGTTTGCTCAACATCAAGCCCTAACGCGCGGAATTTGAACTGGGCGTTTTCAATGTTAATGGCTCGTGAAATACCACCCTTAGCGGCAAGTCCCACAATTGCACCACCAACGGAGGCAATGGCACCAACACCGATTTTCGCGACCTTGCCAAACACGCTACTCATGCCTTTTCCGACGTCAGAAATGGTGTTTGCCATGTGCTTCTCCACGCCAGATGACAGCGTTTTGCCCATGCCAGACGACAGGGACTTGCCCATGTTTGCGCCGGTTTTTTCAAGATTTACCCCGGCTAACTGGCTTTCAATGCTTTTCTGCGCCCCTTTAAGCGAGGGGACAAGCGACAAATAAGCCGCAGCGAGTTCAGTTGCCACTGCCTATGATCACCTCCTTTCTGGGAGCACTAAGCAGGGCTTCGTAGGTATCTTGGTCAGCTACGAACCCTTGTTTTTCGCCCGTGTCCCACGGGTCTATTGGTTTTTCTCTGAGGGAATTAAGGATTGCGAGCAGGAGCCATTCGGCGTCGCCCCACTCGCTTTTTGGGTCAATCTTTGCCAGGGTTTGCGCGCCGCGCGGAAGCGAATAGACAAGCGCGGCGGCGTGCTTAACGGACACACTCACGCCCACGTCATCTAGACAGATGCCGTAATAGCGCTGTAGATCAGCGCGGACTTCGTTGGGGTAAAGCTTCCGTACCCTGGCAAAGAAAATTAGTTTTTTGCATCAAGTGCGCTCAGGGCGTTCATAACACCCGTGAAAAAGTCCGTCATTTCCGTGGTGGTCGTAATGCCGTGTTCAGTGGATAGCTTTTCCTTCACGACCGCATAGTTATCGCCAAACATGCGGCGCAGAATTTTCGGGAATACGAAAATATTGCCCTCCTGCATCTCACCAATCCACTCCAACATGTCGATATCGTCCATGACGTCGGCGGACACTTCCACGGTGATGCCCTTCACGGTGACCTTTTGCTTCTTCGCGGGAGCGGGCACGTCCGCGTTTGTGATTACCTTTACCTCGGTGTTCTTTGCTCGTGTAGCCATTTTCTACGCCTCACTCCCGCTCGTCGGTTTAATCTCCGAGAAATACTTGTAGGCTTTGTTGCCGTCCTTATCCGGCAAGGCCGTAATGGTGAGTTCGGCCCCAATGGGGTCGGAACTTCCGTACTTGACTTCGCCGACCTCGGTAACCTTGCCGTTGGGGATGACCACGCGCATGACGTGAGTCGCATCCAGAAGCAGTTCGAGGACGTAGAGGCGAGCCGGAGCCTCGTTGGCGTTGTACTTCACCGCGATATTGCCGTCATTTCCAACGGTCACGTTCTCGTCGCCGTACTGCTCAGCAAGTACGTACCGGTTGGTTTCAATCGGATGAAATTTGAACGTTACATCGTGGGTTGTACGAACAACGTGCACCTTGTCGCCGCCCATGGCCGCAATGCTTTCGTTGTCCGTCTCCACAGATTCGGTGATACCGTCCTCGTGCATATAGCCCAGGCTGTTAATGCCGTCAGGCAGCGCCGTCACCGCATCGGTCGGCGGGGCAATCGTGAGCGCGCCACTCCAAACAGCGCCACCCACTTTGGGCTTGGCAGTAAAAACGTTTGCCGCGTTTTGCGTCATAAAGTCCTCCTAAAATAAAAAAGCCGCTGTTCGCGGCTATCTGATCGTTGTTATCTCGACGACGAGTTGGTATCTCGCCAGCCCACTTGTTGGGTCGGGGAAGTTGTAGAGCGACTGGCGCTTGACTGCTGTAACTCCTGGCTCTTGAGAAAAGCTGGCAAGGGCTGCATCGGCTCGCGCAGCAAGGGCGGATGCCTCATAGCGCGAAGCTGCCCAGCATTGCACCGCAACGGTTGCGCGATCTATAACGACGTTTTCAAGCGGCCCGCCGGTGCGCTCCACAGTGATAAATCTATCCGGCCTCTTTCGCGGCACATCAGGCTGTGCCAATACGCCGACGCTGGTAGTGAGGTAGTCGGCTAGCCTTTTTTCAATGTCCATTCGGCTCCTTCCCTCACCTCCCAGCGTCAAGCGATTTAAGCAGCGTGTTGTGCTTAGCATTAGAGGCCATCGACACCACATCTGTGGTTTTTACCATCGCGTGAGCACGGTTTTTACCTGGCTGTACGTCAGCTTCATAGCATCCACTTCCCATGCTGTCGGCGTGCGCCTTAATTGCCCTCGCGCGGCGCAGTAGTTCGTCTTGGATTGCCCGCGAGTTCATAATTTCGCGCGCCCCAGCGCTATTCATTTTTACCTGTGCTTTAGCCATCGGTTCGTTCCACCTCGGCTTTCAGATTCCACTGCGTCGGGGTGATGACCTCGGGGTATCTCCGTGGCGCGCCAATCACGGAAAACGTCTCACCGCGCACCACCACTTGCGCCCCATCAAGACACCCAGTAAAAGCCTTGGGAAAATACAGGGTATAAGCAACGGTGACCCCATCGGGGCGGTTCGATTCGCTAAAATCATCCGTCACCCCTGGGGCCACCAGCACATTATCCACCTGTTCGGGGCACAACTCAACGATTGGCTGGTGGTACGGGTCTTCACCGACCTGCTCCGGCACTAGTGCGGTTACCACCTCGCCAATCATGGAACACCCCCGATGTTGGGCATGATGGAGCCAGCGCGCTGCCGGTTAATCCCAAGGCGTGCGCGCTCTTTGCTCGTCAAGTAAAGGTCGCCCGATGGGTTGACGAAGGTTTGCTGCTCCGAAAACGGCCCTGCGGTGATGTTGTACGACGACATGGGCACCTGGTCAGTGCCCGCAAGCATGGCGCGCTTGACCATTTCGCAGGTCGTCAAGCACAGATTCGCGGCGGTCAATTCGTCGGGGTCGGCCACGTCCACTCCTGCGCGCTGGCACTCGGTAGCGATGATAACGGAAGCATCCGCTAGCTTGGCTGTGGCTCGTGCCTGTTCGTCTGCAGTCAGCGTGCGCCACCTGGCTTGCAAGTCCTCAATGGTTGCAAAAGCCTCCATGTGGCACCACCTCCCTAGTTTTTACCCTCCACGACAGCCTCAATGGCGGCCAGCTTGTCCTTTTTGGCAAGCTTCGTCGTGTCAACTCCCATTGCGGAGGCGTACGCGTCAATCTCGCCGACTTTCCACGTCATATCCGGTCGGCCGTCGTCGGGTGTATCTGCATCAACCCAACCCATAGGCATTTCTTTATCATCGCGGACGTCAACGACGCACCCCGTGGTAACGTTTCGCCACCTCATTGGGCCACCGGCTTTTTGATCAGGGCGAACGCATTCATATCCATAAACGCCCAGCCGTATACGGCCTCCGCGCGCAGTGCAATCTGGTTCATTCGCTGCAAATCACCTTGGCCATCAGGGTCGCCGAATTCGATCATCTTTACGCCGATCTTGCGCTGCACACCCCAGTTCATCGTGCCCCAATCGCCAACAATGCCAAGAAGATTCGTCGGGGCTGCAACCTCGGGGTTGCCAGACACGGTGTCACTCGTCGCAGCTTTGAGACCTTCGAAATTGGTCACGTCGGTAGTGAGACCGATTTCGGGGAATTTCTTGCGACCATCCGGGTAGCGGAGCGTCGCAAGCTGCCATGCATAGGCAAGATCGAGCGCAACGCCTGTCGGCTTAAAACCATCGGCAATAATCAGCCCAGCAGCGGCCTCAATGTCAAGGTCGGGGTCGTTACCCGCCTCAACAATGTTGGTAGCCTTACCGATGTGCTCCGTAATGCTATCGGCCTTATCGCCAGTAAGCGGGTTGATTGCGTGGATGGCCGTGAGGTCAAGGGCGCGAGCGAGCGCGCCAGACAGCGAACCGCCAAGGGTGCTCAGCACGTCAAGCTGATAATCCTCGTCGGCCCACTTGACTTCCTCAGAAAAGCGTACGGTAACCTGCACCTTGTGCGGCTTCACCGTTCGCAGGCCAAACTTTGCGGCGGAAGAAGACTTTTTGCCGCCCTCAGCCACAAGTTCTGCGCGCGGGCGCTCTTCAAAGGTCATGATATCTTTCTCGCCGAACTTCTGCGGCTCAGCACCAGAAAGGGCTGCAATGACGGAACCCTTCTGCGCCTTTTGCCAGATGCCACCGGCAAGTTCGCGCGGCATCGTAATATCGCCAGTTTGTAAAATGTTGGGCATGTTTTCTTACTCCTTAATCTCGTCCAAATACACTTGCTGCCAAATCAGCCCACGGGTCTGGTTTGCCACCCGTTGATGGCTGTTCGCCGTCGCCGGTCACCACGGGGGTAGCTGGGGCTACGAACTTCGCCAGTTCCTCGGCGTGGGCTTCGAGTTCCTCTTTCGTCTCACCTCGCAGCAGTTCTGCGGGCACGCCGTTTTTCTTGGCGGCTTCGGCCTTCCACGTTGCGAGGTCTTTTTCTGCGTCCTTTTCGGCTAGCAGTGCGTCCTTCTCAGCCACTAGCCCCTCCGCCGTCTCCGCGCGCTTAATTGCTGCGGCCGTTTTGGCCTTTTCGCGCTTGACGCGAGCGCTGATGATCTTGTTGAGTTCTTCTTGCGTCGTGATCGGCGTAAATTCGTCCGTCGCGGCCTCCTTGGGTTTGGCCTCAGCCGTATCCACCTCGGTTGCCTCGTCGGTTTTTTCGTCCTGCTCCACGGCAGTAATTTCGTCGCCCATGCTTGGGTGCTCCTTTCCGCTTGGTTGCGTGTTTCTGCGGTTTCCGCCCGCAGTGACGTGGGTGGTGCCCGAAAATGGGCATGAAAAAAGCGCCCGTAGGCGCTTGTTTCTAAAATGGCTTCCGGGGCGCGGCTCGAACGCGCATTTACGGGGTCAAAGCCCGTTGTTCTGGCGTTGAACTACCCGGAAATATGGCACGCCGTGAGGGAATCGAACCCCCGCTTGCAGTTTTGGAGACTGCCGCCCTTCCGCTAGACTAACGGCGTGTGTGATGGTAAAATGTAAGCAATGAAAAGCCTGGTGGCTCTGCTAATAGGGACATTGGGCTTTTCTTATGCCCTTAATCGCTTTACCGTCCCGTTCTTCCGTATTTGAAGGACTTCTTCAATTCCATGTTGTTTCATCCTCTTTACGAGTTCTTCCGCTACCTTCTCATCCGAAAGTTCCATTTTTTGACCGTTAAAAACAACGCGCGCCGTTGTGCTTTTCGGCTTGTATTGCTTTCCAAACTGCTTTTTCGCCTTTCTTAAATTCGATTCCACAGCCCGTTCATTGCCACTTTTGGGGCTTTTTATCTCCCACAATTGCTGATTTATTTCTAGATCGATGTTCGAATAGCCTTCTGGTGCGTTTTCTTCTCGCACCGTAATCGCGAAGCCGTTTCGAGAAAGCGCCGCATGCGCTAGTAGGTCTTTTTCGTCTGGCGCTCCAATAAAGGCTTCCTTCGGCTTTAGGTAGATTGGCTTCGGTTCTTTGCCCGTCCACAGCCACTCCGCATCGCGCGTTTCGCACTCTTTGATGATGCTTTTTGCGTCATCTGAACCGCACGTTTTTCGACACATCGCCCAGCGCTGCTGCATGCCTTCCGGGTCGTATCCTTCTACCCTCGTCTTCCCATCAATGCCAGGGACAACTCGGCATTTACAGTTCGAGTGGAACCGATGGCCGTCTCCTGCATCAAAGCGCGTCCGATAAACAAACCCGCGCGATGACAGCATGAAGCAGAACCCACACGGCTCAGGCGAAGCGGTCATGCGAGCATAGCGAAGATCTACCTTACGATTTCGAGCAGCTTCTACGTTGTCGGCCATGGCATCATTGGCTGCCATGCTTACTTGGCGCTCAATGAATGATTCCATACGGTTAACGAATGCGGCCTTGTTCGGCTTTGCAGCAAACAGCACTTTTGCGGCCGACCTCACGCGAGCATCCACGGCCTCTAGACTTGTGTCTTGGTGCGGCGCAAGGGCCACCGGAAAGGCTTCGGCCGCCGCTACCTGTGAAAAGAACTCGTCGGCAAGTTCGGCCGCAATGGAAGCGTTAACACTACAGCGCGCATATACTTCGTCAATAATTGCATCTCGGAATAACGCTCGCTCTGGCTCGTCTACCGCAAGAACGAAAGCGTCAACCAACGCCAGAACCTTTTCGTTAAACCCCATCTTTGCCAGTTCG
Source organism: Gordonibacter faecis (assembly GCF_030077735.1). Taxonomy (NCBI): domain Bacteria; kingdom Bacillati; phylum Actinomycetota; class Coriobacteriia; order Eggerthellales; family Eggerthellaceae; genus Gordonibacter; species Gordonibacter faecis. The sequence continues at coordinate 154,793 of NZ_JASJEU010000024.1, forward strand.
CAAACCTTGTCAATGGCCCTCGAATATTCATCAATTTGGCTGTTGCTTATCATTTACATCAGCCTCTTGCGGTGCAGCTTCTACCGGCTTTGCAAGCTGGGACAAATAGCCACCCACGGCACTTGCCTTGCGCTTGTCGGACAGCAAGCGGTCTCGCTGCGCTTCGTCAAACCCAATTTCCTCCAAAAACACCTCAGTTTCAGCAATCCACGGCGCAGCGGACGCGATCTTGCACATGGCATCTGCTTGGCTGACCACGGACGGCATAGCGGGGTTGCGAAAATGAGCCTTAATAGCCCGTTCGTCGTCCTTCAACTTCGGCAGTGGCTTGTTCTGCAACATGGCGATAACAAGTAGCGCAACGTTGCGCAGCGCAATGCCGTTGGTCTTGTTGAGGTTCATCGCCTCTATAATGAGGTCTTCCTTGGCCACGTAAATCGCTTCTGCGCTTGACGGGTTGTCATGGATGACGCCGAGCGAACTCACCGGGATGTTCGTTTCACCGCTGAATCGCGCCGCTAGGCTCCGCATATATTCCGTATGCGGTTGCATACTCATTTGCGAAAGCTGGCCAAATTGAGGAATGTCCCCATCTTCGTCTTTTGACACGGCGAAGATTGCGCCCAGGTACGCATCCCATTTTGATTTGTCCTCAAAGATCGTGCTATCGGCACCCATGAGGTACTTTTGCGGGGAGGTAAAAAACTCCGCGCTTACCTCAGTGCGCAAGGCCGTTCGCACCGCCGAATCGGTGATGCTCATAACCGCACGCGAAATGCGCGACTTACCAAATGGTCGGTCAAGCGAAGGGCTGTAGATTAACGGCTCCATAAGAGGGCGACCGTGTGGGTGTCGCTTACGTGTCGCCGCCCACCTTCCACCACTGCGCGCAATCTCAATCACTGCCTTGTCGGTGTATAGGTTCATCCGGCATGGCTCTTTGTTGGCATCGTCGTCGCGTTCGATGACGGTAAGGCCGTTTTTGATGCGCTTTCGCCGGTAGTCATATTCAGCTGCTGCATTCTCGGCTGAATATGCAGAAATGATTACCTGCGGCTCGCCATCCGCGCCCGCCGAAACGGTAAAGAACGAACACGAGTGGATTAGTTCGCTCGTGGTGGCTTGGTTGTACATGTTTTCGAAATTATTTTCGAGCAAGATTCTTTCGAGGCCATTCAATGATGCATCAGACGGCGAAACAAAGCCATCAAAGATCGAGCGAGCGGCCAACTGGTCAACCGCTTTCGCGGGCCATCCCACCACGGTGAGCGTATTGGTCAGCTGCGGAGGTACCGCGATGCCCATATCGTTTAACCGGTTGTGCATGCTGTAGTAAGTAGTGCGGATTTTGTTGCGATGGCTCTTTGTATCTAAAATTTTGAGCAGCCGCTTTAGCGTGGCCGTTTCCTCTTGCGTCATGCCTCGAATGGCTGTGGGGATAAAATCAATCATAGAATCACCTGCTTTCTACTGGGGTTTCGTTTGGTCGTTTTCGCTCCCCACAGCGCGAGCGAGGCGGCTTCAAGCGGCGACACGTCCACGTCGTCATAGCCGCGAAAACCAAACCCGCCATCCTGGCCGATTGGTCTTTTCTGGGCGCTTTCAACCGCAAGATTGAGCGCCGGTTGGTTGTAGTGGGTAATTGCTTCTTCTCGCACGCCGTCTAAAAACATTGAGGCGGCGGCGATAACGTCTTTAGCCATTGGCATGCACAATGCAGGCTTGCCCACCTTGCGTTCGCGGAGATTATCGACAAGGGCTTGCGCGCCTGATTTCCCGTCAACAACGATAATGGCCGCACGCTTCCACCGGCTGGCGAGCCAGTCCACAAGCCACGCCGAGCCATTAACCATGGAGCGGTGCTCAATTACCTCAACATGAGGCTTGCCGGTTTTTGGCTTAATTGCCACAGCCAGCGAGACGTACGCGCCATCTGCGGAAAACTTGACGCCATAGGCAAGCTTCCCGCCCTCGGGCGGCGTTTTTGTGGCGAGTTTAGCCCACTGGGCAGCGGCAAACACTGGGTTTTGCACGGTGCCGCACCACCAACAAAGGCGCTCACGGGCGAAGCCATCGGGACTGGCGCTTTTCTGTTCGTCTTCCACCGTGGTTTCGCTAATGCGGATTCCAAGCGCCGGGTTGCAGGCATACCAACGGCCACGGTCGGTAACGTCGCCGACTTCCTCTACACTCCACTCATGCCAGCACATACCCGGCTCTTTATTGAGCGCGTTTTTTCTCACGCGCCCGAACACCTCGGCGGTGATGTTGTGGTTCGGCGGTGTGCCTAAGTAGATCGTTTGAGGATTGCCCAGCGGGGCTGCGGCCTTCGCATAAAGCGAAGCCTCCATTTGTTCATCGGTGAGTTCTTGCGCCTCGTCGTATACCGTTAGGTCAACGGTAAAACCGCGAGCATTGCCACGGGAGCGGGAAATAAACTCAACCGACCCGCCGTTTTTAAGCCAAATGCCCTCTTTGCCGTTGGTATTGTTAATGCGCTTCACCAACGCGTTGAGTTCAGGGTACTTGGCTCTTGGGTCGTTCTTTTTCTCGCCAAAAAATACTTTCAGGCGCTCAAACGCCTTCATCGACGTACTGACGTTGTGAGCCGAGTGAAGTATTTTTTCGCCAAGAACAACCGAGCCGAATAACTCACGGACTTCCACGCATGAGTTTTTGCCATTCTGGCGAGGAACGAGGACGCCGCACGTGGTGCTCGCCCACAACCCTCCGCGCGTCTGTGCCAACCAGGCATGAATAATGATTTCTTGCCAAGGGTCACAAACAAGCCCGTATGCCGCCGCCAAGGCTATAGCGTCTTCGCCATAATCAAGATCAAAATCAGGTTCGAGCCTAATCCTTGGCTCTTGGTTTCCGATTTTTGACGCTGATAAGGATGGCATTAAGCGGCACCTCCTTATCGCTCGCCCCAGCTTCGTTGCGTTTTACTTCTTCAATCTGTTCAAGCACTTGCGAAAGCTGCCGGGACAGCGCCGCAATGTCGCGACCCGATTCACATGTTTCAATCGAATCGGCCAGCTTGTCGCGCAGGCGCTCTAGCGTTTCGAGCGTGTTCCCGCTTTTTGCTGCTTCGAGCAGGGTTTTTGGTTCTTTTTTGCGCGCGGCCATCACGGCACCTCCTTCGGCGTCTCTGTGTTCAAATGTGGTTTTCAAAAAACGGGGGGATTGGCGCTATGCCTCCGGGGTCATCATGACCCCATGGGGGGGCATCACCCCCAGGCTCGTTCCTCTACCTCATTCGGCACTTGCTCAACAAAGCCAAATTCCACATGCTCGGCGACAGGCGGGAACAATTCGTTATGCAGTGCAACGGCGCTGCGATACACGTCGTCTAGGCTGTTGCCGTAGATCGTTCCGCCAGCGTCTACCCAGTGCCCCACGTAGGCATCAATGAATTCGTATGCGTTCATGTTCACCATTCTCTTGACGTTGGTAACGGTTCGGAAATTGTCTTGCGTGGCTCGTGTGCCATTCGGTTGCCCTTACGCTGGTTGCAGATACGGTGCACTAGCTGCACGTTGTCGCGCGCAATTGGTGACCCCCCTCGGCTTATTGGCACTATTTCGTCTACCTCTGCACTCATCGGATGAGGTGTTTTAAGCGTCTTGCCGATCGGTTGACCGCACAGCGCGCAGTTGTGCTGTGTTGCGAGTAGCCAGCGGCGAATCTCGCGGCGCTTAGCTGGGTTGCTGTAGCGAGGGTTGGACGACGGCACTGCTGCACCTCCAATACTGATAAGTTGCAGACAATAAAAAAGCCGCCCCCATCGGGACGGCTCTGCTGAAATACACTATAGCGCACATTTTACTGCAATTTACTGCACACTTTTCCGCTGACGATATTCACGCGGAATGAAACGCCACAACCTGCACATTGCCTGCTCGTGCAGCGAGTACATTTTGCGCTCACTCATCGGGTGGTCGCTAGTGGCGAGCAGCTTGTGTATGGCCGGGAAGCGCAGACCCTCGAAGTAGCGCAGGTAGACGATCTCCACCATGTCGCCGTCTGGCAGCTCGGCGAGAGCGCGCATGGCCGCCTCGCGCTCCTCAACGTAGCCCACCAGCTCGGTGTCAAGCGCGTCGCAGTAGTCATAGAGCCTCACAAACCCACGTTCCAGCGCGTCGCCCTCCATGGTGCGGCTCACCGTCTCACCGCCCTCGACACCGTTGAGCGTGAGGCGCGACTGCTGGCGCTGTATCTCGGCCTCCAAACATCTGATTCGCCGCTCGTTGGCGAGGATGCCGCGAAAGTACGCCTGGGCCTGCTTGTATTTCGGAGAGCGCGGGAGCCTATCGGCCATGCTCGGTCTCCATCGAAACGACTGCCTCGCGCACGCGCGGAGAGAGCTTCGAGAGCAGCTCGGATTGCACGCTCGGGCGAAGAGGCGTACCGTCGTCTCCGCCCGCCCAATAGGGCGAGCACTTGTATTCATCGGTCAGGTTGCCGTCAGTATCGATCACACCGCACGCCGTGAGGAAAAGTTCACTGAATCGCCGGTACTGCTCGCTGCCCTCCTCCATGCCGTCGATGACGCTGCACATGTACGCCTTGAACTCGCCCTTGCCAATGGAAACCGCCATGATCCTCCCATCCGTCGAACACCAAGCCAGACTGCGATTATACCCGTTTTATCGCTTTTATTATCAGCTGTTCAGCAGCCGATATGAAAAAGGCACCGCCGAAGCGGTGCTCTTTCTCCTACGCCATCGCCGCCTTCTTCGGCCTTCCGGCCTTGGGATCGTCGGCCTTGCGCCGCTCCACCGATTCGACCGTGACGTACGTACGCCTGCCCTCACGGTAACCTTCGAGTATGCCCGCGTCGATCATGTGAGTAACGCGCCCGGGAGACACGCCGAGCTCGCGCGATGCCTGGGCCGCCGACATGACCTCGCCGGAGACGATGTAGTTCTCGTCCGTCTCGAAGAACACGGCTATAGCCAATCCGCCGTCCTCAACATCAGCACCGAACGTCGCCTTTGGAAGGCGGCGACCATCCATCAAAAGGGACGCGACGTAGGTTTTCATCGCGTCAGCCGCCATGAAGGCCGCCTCTTCCACAGTTTCTCCCTCGGTCACGCATCCCGGAAGATCGGGAACCGTCACCCAGTACCCGCCTTCCTCGTCGGGATGCAGAACCGCTTCATAGATGTACTTTCCCATTGCTTATCCTTTCAAAGCCGGAAGCCCGGCGGGGCTTTAACGCCACCCCGCCTGCTTCGCTATTTCCAGGTAGGTTCCCAACTTGATCGGGTCTTTCGAGGTTGGAACGCTTACCGTCTTCCCGTCTTTCTCAAAGATCACATGGCTTCCCTTTCCTGGCCGCTCCGTCCATCCCTCCTTCCTGAACCGCTTGAGCACGTTCCTGACTTTTCTCTCTGTTTCGCTTGGCATCTTCGTCCTTCCCTTACCCGATGACTATATTATAAACTATTGCTAATTATTATGCAATGCTATTTGGCAACTATTTATAATATTTTCGGCAACAAAAAAGCGCCCCGAAGGGCGCTCTGCATCGGCATCCACCCAGTAATAGCAGAACTTGTCGAGAATGCAGACGGCCATTGTGTCGTTATGCCATGGGCTATGCCCGCACGTCCCGCATGTCTTATCGCCCATGGTGTTCCTCCCACACTCGCTCTGCCTGCTCCCATTCTCGTTCAGCCCGCTCCCGCGGTTCACCATGCACCCAGGCGTCGCAATCATCGTCGCTTGGGTATACATGGCCGGGTTTCACGTCGCACTTATAACTGATCGTCATGACTTCGCGGTTCGGTCGCCATCCACATATCACGCAGTTACCACAGGTGTTGCATGTCTTAGTCATCGCTCACCTTCTTTTCACCGCGCTTTATTACGTACATTCGCTTAGATGTCTCGTGGAATATGCACGCTCCAACAAGCAATAGGACTAATGGTTGCCAAACCTGGCCGCAATAGAACAAAAATGACGCCGGAATGGTTGCGGCCAGAACTGCAACAATCATTGCCAGATAGTACATAACGAATAAGATCACTCAGCATCACCGCCGCATAGGCTCAGTTCAGCTTTCAACTCATCACACCGCTGCTGCAACTTCTCGCAGTAAAACTCAACGCGGTTCTTCGGGGTCCGGCGAAGTCAGTGTTGTCTCGCTCACTGCCATCAAAGCCGTGTTCGTACCGCACGTTGATATAATCAGACAGAATGTAGAAGCCTTCGTCACTCCCACAATGCGGACAGCACGTAATGCGTTTACGTTTAGTCATACCAAGCCCCCTCTGTTAACAACTTAGCTTCGTAAATAAAGTCTAGTCGGCAAGCCAATTCGAATTCGCGCTCACATGCAGGGCATATTACATGCGTGTCGAAGCATTCTTCGCTAAGCGGCCACCCTTCGTGATCGTCGTATTCGACTTCAAGTTCAGCGCCACAGTACGGACACTCAACGTCTTTCGTACTTATGGATGCCAGATAGCCGGTTTCATCAGGGAATAGCTTATGAGCAATCTTCATAGCTACACCACCTTCGCCCTGCAATACCGGCAATAGCCTCCAACGATAGGATCGAGATTCAGGTGGCCGCACACCGAGCAGTCATAGGCGGTCGAATCATTCCACAGCTGCTCGCATTCGCGGCGTTTGATCATCAGGCACGTGCGCTCCTTGTACTCGTGAGCTTCGAGCATCGCGCGATATTCCTCTTGCCGTTGTTTCACCATCTCGTCGTTACCATCATCTTCCCATGCTTGTGTAGACAGTGAAATGTCTTGGAGCTGGCAAATCTCGTCGTGTGTCAGCAGGTACTTCTTCTCGCTCATCGTGCCACCACCTCGTAATTGTTACGTCCCATACACCCGCTCGCTCTGACCCTGAGTATCTTCTCCTTGCACACAGGGCATACGTCGATGTTTGTGTTGTCGATGTATGGTTCGCACGAATGGCATTCCGTTTGCTCGGTTATGAATACGACCGGGTAATTAACAACTTCGACATCCTCACACTGCGTGCCGCACAGGTCGCACGTTATGATTTCGATGCTCTCCCTCATGACTCCACCACCTTCTCTCCGCAGTTCGGGCAGTAATTCGGTACAAATTCGAACTCGCAATCGCTCTCAAGCCACCCATCCTCGCAATCGAGTTTGCGTACCAAAAAAGGCAACCCGCACTTCGGGCACAGCACTCCGTCAACGGGGTGCAAATTCGAAACATGTTCGCCAAGCGTGAATGTTTTCTTGCGTGGCTCTTTATATCGCTGGTGACACCTCGGGGCACCACAGCGGGGGCATGAGTCTTTGCCGTACACACCCTTCCTTCTTCCCCCCAGCACTCCACGACCTCTGAGCCACAGTTCGGGCAATAAGGAGGCAGCCCGGTATCCCAGTACATCTTGTTATCACACTCGGTATCCCAGGCGCCTTCCGTGTCGTCCCACTCCCAGTGACACGTACCCTTCCTTTGCTGGCGGGTGTTCCAGGCTTTCGCTGCACCTGCTATCGCCTCTTCTTCTGTCGCGTAATCGCCAGAAATGATCTGACAACCACATGAGCAGGTGACATCTCCGACATACACACCCTCAAACGCCCTCGTCACGCCTATGTCTTGGTCGTTGCCGCCACAGAATGGGCACCCAATAAGTTTGATATCACCCACCGTAGTAACCTCTCCCCAAGTTCTTCACATAGACGGCGCCAATGGCTTCTTCGACGTTCACGCCCTTTACCTCTAACATGCGAAGCATGGTTTCACACGCTTGTATGACGTCGATTGTCTCTATGGCAATAGCAAGCAGGTCACCATCGGCAAAGCGATAGCTGTATAGGGCCTCGTTAACTTCGACAACTTCCTCAGCCATCTTTCGCCACTGTTCGTGCATCGTTACGCTTTCGACCCACTTGGTCGCAGGGAAGGAGTACGCACACTTCACGACTCATCGCCTTCTTTCAAGTCCCCATCAGGGAGAATTGGGAACCCCCATTGGTCTTTCGGTAGCTTCTTAACCATCTTGTTCATGTCGTTTACGAGCTTGACAAACTGAAACCAAGCTTTCCGGTTCGTGAATTCAATATCCGAATACCACGGCCACGTGTCCTCTCGGTGATTTGCAAGAGTGAGCGTCATAGTGTGCCTCGGGCGAAAAAGCATGTTGCAATTACTTTTGTCTTGGTTCCAGACAGACAGTCCGCACTCTTTTGTTTCGAGGCGTGAAATAATGATGTCGCTCATTGCGCATCACCTTGAACTTGTTTTGCTTCGAGGATGTTTGGGTACATGCTCAGGAGCGGCACACGCCACCCAACAGTCTCGATGTTGTAGGTTTCTCCTTCATGTAAGGAGCCGTACATGTCTGAGCTATCCCAACGCCAGAACAGCAGGGTGTCCTTAACGCAGTACACCCCTTTGTCCGCGAACACCATGTAGGTAGAGCTTTCCGAGGTATTCTTCACGTCTTTTCCGGTGACGGTGACAGTCTCGGATGACCTACTTCCTACGTATACAATCCCGCCAATGACAAGGGCGGCGGCGAGGAGCAATCCGAAAAGGCAACCGCAGCCCGCTTTCAAGCTATCGTTCATCGTTCAACCCTCATCTCGTTTGCTATGCCCGCAAGTGATTTCGATGCGTCCTCTATCCACCAAACCGCATCGTCAATATCGCCGCCCACCGCAACGACAGATTCCAGGGCGCTGATCAAGCCACGTGCTTCAAGAATGGCCTCGTTAATTAGCTCCGTACTCATTTCGTATCACCCGCCGTACGCGCTCGAAGTTCCTGCTCGCGGCGCGCTATGTCCAGACCCTGGGCCACGATGCAATCGTATGTGCCGTAACGCTGCTTCGGCATCAGCCCGTCAATCTTCGCGGGGCATTCGCCGCAACTAAGGCCACGGCAACCCCAATAATCGAGCATCGCCGTGCGCTTGCCCCCGTTAATGCGCTCCTGAGTATCAGGCGGGGTGTGGGTGAGCTGGTCGACAAGGCAGTCGACTAATAGCATTTGATCGTTTTTGCAGATGACGTAACCCGGACGCTCTTGGTTATAGCCAACAACTTCTAAAGGGCCTCCGTGTTGCCATACAGTGATTGCTGTTGCGTCGTTGGGGCTCGTGATATCCCACACCGTCTCGCCCTCGCGTATGGGCAGGCCGTCCGCTCCCAGCACCTCGGGCTTCGGGCGCTCTATGGGCGCGCACTGACCGGTGAACAGCAGGCAATTCGTGTCGCCCGTAACAGGGATGTTGTCCAGCAGTGCAAATCCCAATCCGTTTAGCCCAAGTACAACCGAGAACACCCCATCAGGAGCATCATCTCGTGTTAGAGGAAACCCATCGTCCCACTTGGGCCATTTCAGATCGCATGGCATGAGGCGTTTATCAAGTTCGCGGCATATGCATTCGAATAACTCATGCGCTTCATCTAGGCTTATAGTCTCACCGAAGGCGGGCCGCTCGTCTCCTGATACAAGCGAATCCACGCGATTCAGCATGTCCGCGAACAGTTTCATTCGCTCGTAATTTACTTCCATCGTATAGATGGCTTTTAGGCCGCCACGTGATTCAACGAAGTCGGCCGCCGCCTCGCGTTCAGGGTCTGGCTCATGCGCCAAATCAGCCGCAGCCTCGCGCTCGCTATCTTTTACCGACGCGCCGCTTATGGCTTTCAAAATGTCCTGGGATGCCTCTAAGAACATTGCATGCACGTCATCTGTCTTCGTCTCTTTGTCAATCATCCACAAAGAGCATGCTGCTTCACTGAGGTTGCTAGCGAGCTTTTCAACACCTTCGTCCTCTTTGACGAATTTTGCGGTGCACTCAAGTCTATTAGCCAGCTCCCGCAGCGCCGCCACATCAACGTACCTGTCACTTTCAACCTCAGGAATCTGACAGGTTTTGCCTGTTTTTGGTAAATTTCCTACCAATTCAGGCGATAAATGCACGTTTTCAGTGCCGTTCTCGATGAGATCGCACAGGCGGTCGCGGATTGCCACTAGGTCATTCGAGGGAAGCCCGCTGCTTTTTATGCCGAGAGCTTTCATCAATATCATAACGAGAATGAATTGTCGATTTATCGAAGAGGGAGGGACCTCCCGCAGCCGCTCCACTGCCTCACGCGCCTCGTCGGTCAGTTCGCGTTTGTTCTCACTCATATGTATCTCCAACCATGTCACTTAACGATTGTTCGTACAGCTCGTATTCGCACTCAGGTTTATCCTGGTCACACCAGGATGCAAGCTCCATGCAGTACGCCTTGCCACAACACGGGCAAAGATTGCCGTACTCACATGTGCCACACCCTGGGTTGGCGCGTCTCAGCTCAGCCAGTTCGGCATCAATGCGCGCACAGTAGACCTCCCACGCAGCAGGACCGTCGAAGTAGTTTTCCTGCATGCCTCTTACGCCTCATCCGCATACTTGACGGTATGACCCTTGTACGATGCCGTTTGCCCGCTGAGCGTTCGGTTCAGCGCGCCTGGGATACATCCAAGAGCCTTTGCTGCTGCATTGACGCTTGGATACTCATGCTCCCCATCCACTACAACAGGTCGGGGGATGTACCTTTTATTCTTGGGTTCAGGCTTAGGCTCTTTATCAACCGGCTCTGGTTGCATTTCGCGGTGGATGATTCCCGCCACGCTTCCGTAGATGACCATCCAGCCCACCTCCCATCTTTAGTTTTAGTGATTGTTTAGGGCTTAACCCCAAGTTCGATCATGGCCTCGTAGGCCTTCTCTAAGGCTCGCTCATGCAGTCGGTAGACCGATGAGCGAGCAAAGGGCTTACCGCGCGAATCGAGTTCCCTGTGAAGCTCAGGGATGCTAAGTCCGTCGATGTAGACGAGCTGCAAGACATCACCCCACAGCGCGTTTTTGTCACACACGGCAAACACCACATTTTGCCGCATGTCTCGCTCCGTATTGAGCACGCTACTGTCCACCTTGATGTGCTCGGCGTGTCGCATCATCTCAATTGCCGCCTCAGCCATCTTGTCTTGCGAGGATGAGCGCGAACCAGGCACACCAGCAACAGATGACATAGATTCTGCTCGGCTTAGGGCCTCCTCGTAGTCTCGTGTGGCAGACTCTACCGCCATGCAAGTGCCCCGTAGCGGCGCAGGTAGGTCCTTGCAATCATAGCTTCGCGCTTCATGTCATCCTCTCAGTTCAGGTGTACCCACTCATCGACTGTCATCACTGGCAAACCAAGCGCACAAGCAACCGTCTTCTCAAGCATTGCACCACGGCTTAACCGCCAGTTAGGCAGCATGGCGAGCCCGTCTGCTTGTGCCATGATTGCCATGAGGGATAGCCGCATGGCTTGTGTCCACGGAGTCCCTGGCTTGATGTCATCATGCGGTATTCGCGCTGCATACCCAGCAGCCTTAAGGCGCCTTGCCGCTTCTTCGAACTCAGCGCGGTTGTCCCCTTGTATGCCAGATACTGGCCCTGATAGGTAAAGCGTTCGGCGCATCATTTGAACATCACCGACCTAGAACCGCGATACGTAATGATTGTCTTCTTTTTCACGTCGCTAATCTCCCAGTGCCCCATTTCGTAAAGCGCATTATCGTGGGGTGCTATACCGTGCGAGAGCCAGTATCCTTGCCACCACATTTCCCCATACTCAGGGCGCTCCCATACCCACTGCGCACTAAACCGTGCACCCCCGTGAAACCCGTTGTGGCATCCGGTGGTACCGCTCCCACACAACGCAATCAGCGCGGGTTTGAGGATAAACAGGCCCATGGGGGTTTGGAGTGCGAACTGGCGGTTACCCCCTCCTAGGCCCTTCGGCGGCTCGTGGTGAGAGTTGGTTGCCACGCGTCCACAGATCGCACACCGTGCGCCATCATCGAGCCGGTTGCTGTCGGTGTCATCGAAGCGGTAGTGGCAGTGAATGTGCGGCATGCCAAACTTGCTCGCGACCTCCACGCTCAGGCCGCTTAGTTGCCTCATGGACGGGGTCATATGCCCAACTCCCCTCGGTCAAACGTTGCTCGGCACGTACCGCACCGGAACTTGCCAAGGGATGGGTCTGGGAGCAGGTGACCATCACACCCAGGCATCCGGCAGCGCAGTGGACCGTACTGAGCGGCGGGCGGTGCGGCCTCAGCCGCAGCCGCGCCGTCCGACGCTGTGTTATTTGGATACCCTTTATGGGTATCCAATAACTTTTCCTTTTCCTTAGTTTTGGGTTGGGCAGGGCTTGGGTTAGCACTTGGTTTGCCTTTGGTAACCGGCTTGGTTTTTACTCGGTTACTCTTAGGTTTGCGTCCGCCAAGTTTACCGTTCTCACGTGCGGTTTCACGCCGTGCGTTGTAGCTTGCTATGTTCCTGGCGGCGCGCTCGCTTCCTACCGAATAACCGTCGTTTGTAGCCTGCAATAGCCCCACTTCGACCATCGAGTCAATCCAGTCAGACAATGTGTCAGCGTCTACACACAACCTATGGGCAAGGGCAACGAAACCAGCTTGGTTTTTGTCGGTTGCAAAGTCGGTTTCACAGCGATAGATTTCTTCAAGCACGCACCAGTAAGCATCCACAGCTGCGCCGCCTTTTAAGAGACGCAAAGCCACAACCTTATCGTCGTTGCCCGCAGTGGTATCGTGATCGAAATACTTCATGATCTTAGAACGGGATATCTTCGTCATAGACCGAAGAAGATGCGTCAACGATTTCAGCGGGGTCATATTCAGGCTCGCTGCTGCGGCTCGACATGAACTCAAGTTCGTCTACGATGATGTTTATCTTGCTGCGCTTCTGGCCCTCGTGCTCCCACTGGCTCCAACGCAGTTTGCCCTCGATAGATACCTTGGTGCCCTTGGCGAGGTAACGTGAAAGGCTCTCGGCGCGCGCGCCAAACATCGTGCAATCGATGAAGTTGGGATAGTCTTCCCATTCGCCCGTCTGCTGGTTCTTGTGGCGATCATTTACGGCCACGCCGAATCCAAGGACCGGCAGGCCGCTGGCCGTTGAGCGCAACTCTGGGTCACGCGTGAGGTTTCCGCTGATAATTACTCGGTTGATGCTCATTTACACCACCCACTCATAGTCAGGATTGTCGCAACACTGAAACTTGATGTCAGAAAGCTCGGCATCCTCTGTCACGTTGTCTATAACGTTCCCGCATGTCTTGCATGCTGCCTTGCGCCCAGGAGACGGCTCCTGGGCCTCGTTTTCACTCTCTGGCACCTCGTATTCGGGAACACTAGGAGAAGGTGGTATGACGCGGCTCAGATCAGCCGTGAAGCCTCCTGTTGTCTCGTCTGATACGGCTGCTGATTGAGCTTCAATCGACACCGGAAGATAGGGAAAGGCGCGGCGGACAACCGTCTTGCGAGCCATAGCCTCGTAGTCTGTGGCCCAAGGACCTTTGTCATTTGCTTTCGAGCGTTTGCGTACTGCCTCAACTTCCGCTTTTGTCATAACGTCGATGTAGTGACCGCCATCCTTGAAGTGACAGACCATATAGACGTATGTGAGTTTGTCCGGCGTGTGCTCGCCATTACCTGGGACATGGCGCAGCTTCTCGTTAAGACCAAACTCGTATTCGAATTCGTCTCCCTCATAAACAGCGCGCGCTGATATGTCCTCTATCTCGCCCGAGCGGCGTGCAAGAGCAATCATTCCCTTGTAACCAAGAATAAACGTGGCCTCCATGCGCCCGTGATTTCGGAATGGCAGGATGTACGCACGTCCAAGGCCGTCAACAGCCGACGGTTCCAACCCAAGGGCAGAACACTTCATGACACATGAGAGAAGCGTGGCAATGTCGCACTCGGCAAGCTTCGGTTCGTGGTTCACGGTGCTTAAAGCAAGTTGAAACATGCGCTCACTATTCATGTGATGAGGCATTACTGCTTCAATCTTGGGCCATTGCTTTTTGAGAACGTCCGCAATGGTTACTCGGGGTTTCTCAATATCGTTCTGCTGGCTTTTTGCCAGCTCTGCAATCTTTCCCATTTACGACCTCTCAGACATTCGCAATCCGCCGTCTGACGGATTGCATTTAACATACTTTGTGTATTCATCGGGTTTTTCTTGCTTGAACCGTTTGGTATCGAATGAAGTCTTATTCGACCGCACCCAAGTAATCTTCATGGTTGGTGTCTGGATTCCCTTAGCTGAGCCAATCATCTGCTTAAGTTCGTTTCCGAGCTGGCGTTTTTCTTTTTCAAGGCGCTTAATCTGCTCACTAACTTCACTTATCTGCCTGATCTGCGGGGCATCGTCATCGAGCATATCGAGGTATTCGTCAGACGGGTCGCAATTGATATGAGTGAGTGCATCGGTGTCAGCCTCGCTACAAGTTGTGGCAGGCATCACGTCATCTTCGACCATGCGCCAGAAACGTTTCTCGGCTTCGATAAGTGCGGAGATATCTTCATCGTCGCGCTCAACTCGAAACTCGCGGTACTTCTGCCCTCCGATCAGTACAGCCACGCAGAAAAACTCATAGCCTGTAACGGCAAGATAGTGTGTCGGCTGAGGAAGGTAATACTCAGGAATACCGTCGTCCCAGTCGTGCTCACGCATAGCCCCTGCCGTCTTAATCTCAAGTACACCGGTGCGCCCATCAGCATCTGTTACGAGACGGTCTACACTCGCAAACATGAACGGATGCTCTTTGCTCACCAAGATGGCGTTTTTTCGGCGAACCTTCATGTCGGTGTGGCGCGAAGCGAATTCTCGCGCCACAACATCCTCAAGCATGTTCCCCCAGTGGACGCTCTCCTTCTCGGAGAGGTCAGGGGGTTCTATGCGCCCAGTTTTCTCAAGCCACACAGTGAGTGGTGTCGAATAGGGAGACATGCCTAAGATAGCAGCGGAATCTGAGCCTCCTATTCCATGCTTTCGACGAGCGAGCCACTGTTGGCGCACCTCATCATCAGTTCCGCTGAACCTAACCTCGGTGAATGGTTTCATGACTAATTCCAACCGAGAATTGAACCGACAGCACCTAAAATTTCAAAGGAACTACCTGACTTTGACTTTGACTTTGCTTCATTAACATTACGAAGTGCGTTAGAGAAGTAATCACACACATTTGTACCGTGGGTTTCTGCGCCCTTAGGAACTAAGAAGAAGTTCATTCCCGCAATGAAACCATTCAAAAAGTTTTCATCAGCGATGTATAGATATTCCTCTAATACTTCGTCTGTAAGAGATTCATACAAATGGGAGTCCAAGCCGTACTCTCCGGCACCCTTTAACTCAACGTTTTTTGTGTTGCTCATTGTGATTCCTTTCATCAGGCCATCCAGTTATCACTGTCTAGCTGAGTCCAATAGGGGATGTGGTCGATGGTGCGTTCCTCGTCAGTTATCATCACGACGATGCGTGGGTCTTTTCCAAGGACGCATTTAGTGGGGAATTCGTAGGCAAGCTTGAAGGAGTCGCGTTTGATGATGCCCATTTCCTGTAAGGCATCGAGGATGACTTTCTTTGCTCCACCTTCAATGTTGTCCCGATCTTTGCGCATGTTCGGGCAAACGATGTAGATACAGCCAGAAACTGGCTTGCTAAATGGCTTCAAGTGAGCTTGCTTGATAGCCCACACGACGCGCTCCTGCTCGCGCTTCTTGAGTTGCGCACCGGCATGGTAGTTCGTCCGATTGCTTTTGGTAATCTCGTTTTGTCCTGCAAGGGTTCCATCAATCGTGAAGGTTTGCTTCATAGGGCGCTCACGTCTCCCTCTTCAACTAACCTCTTCGCTTCTTTCCACGATTTCGCGAGGAAGAACGTGTTTGGGTTGACTATTTCGTGCCAAGTAGCAATAAGATCAACATCGTCACGATCAAGTTTGGATGCCTTAAAACCAAGCGAGCGCGCAAGGCGGGGGCTCAACATCACCATGTATCGTGCGATGCCAGGCCAAAGCGTCCTGTCTCGTCTAAACTGGTTCGTTATAGTCACTTCGATGCCCGCATAGCTTGCAAGTTTCATAACGTCTCCCTGCTGCACACAGGGATTCCCGCTATCAACCTCCCTATGCACGATATGCATGAGGGACTTGAACGCAGCAGGATGATCTTTAATCCAGCAGCAAACTGCTTGCGCCATATCGGCGCCACTTATGCTGCTCATGAGTGCTCTGCTTCCATAGCCTTCTCCTATCAAAGGATGTAGAGGACTATGCCCACAGCCCACACAAGGCTAAACATGGCGCCAAAGCCCCAGCATGCACGGTTCCATGCCTCCGGGTCGTCATTAACCATGTCAAAGGCTCGCGTTTGTGGTATCATCCTCTTGTCTTTTTTGACGGATGCGCGCTTGCTTTCCAGGGCTTGGCGCGCTTTCTGTTTACTCGGCATGCCAATGCACCGTCCAATACCTATCGAAACTCTCCGGCTCGACCCTGCGGCCTCGCTCTCTCCCTGGCGGCAATCTGGCTTCAAGAAACCCAAGGCTCACGTGCTCAAACAGCGTTGATGGCGCGACACCAGAGGCTTGTGAAACCTCGGCAATTGAATATGACCCCTTGGGTTTTAGCCCCGCGATCTGAGCCATGCCTGCGAATATCGGCGCCTTCTGCGCCATGAGCTCAAAGCCTGTGCATGTTTCTTCCATCGGTTCCTCCTTCCCTATCTGATGCTTGCAGTGACTGATAGCGCAGGTGTTCTCCACTTAGCCCTTACGGGAGTGGGTATTAGGCTGCGCCCTAGGTTTTCAAGGTACTAGCCGAATAGGCACGAAAGCGGCAGCGCAATTTGCTGCCTATACTGGTGTTACTGCTGGCTTGCATCCGGCAACAACATGTCAAGCGAGCCGTCGCCACCCATGTAGAGCGGCAAGACACCGTTCCACTTTTCAATCATGAGTTTTTGGAAGTTGCGCGAATCGAGCGATTCAGCGATGACTCTGTTTGTGTCGGCTTCTGTTTTCGCCGTCTCGTTCTTTACCTTCGCAGTTTCTTGGTCCTGTTCAGCAACTTTCTTTCGTTCCACCGCTGCCTTATATTCCTCGGGAAGTTCTACGTTTTTAACTTCCATGCTTACGACTTTTATTCCATAAGCGGCAAGGCGGTCTTGTACAGCTTTCAACATGTCAGCGGAAAGTTCGCCACGCTTTTCGATAAGGCCTTCCAAGCTGTAGTTGGCAGTTGCGGCTTTGATGCCGTCTGCCAGCACCGGTGCGACAATGCCATCCATGTGATTACCGAGGAACTTCTTGTAAAGATCATCAGCATTTTCCGGGTCAACCACAATCTGCGCCGTGACCTCTTGATTCACGCTCTGGTTGTCCTTTGTTGCTGTCGAATAGGTGGCCGTCACCTGCTGTTGCGTTACGTCGATGATGTTGTAATGGTCGATGGGTGTTTTAACGTGGAAGCCCTGTCCCTCAACGCTCACGACGTTTCCGAAGCGGGTCACCACGGCGATCTTGCCGGTGTCAACGACTTTGAAGCAGGTGAAAATTGCGGCAAGCAAAACGACAAAGGCCACAACGACTGCAACAATACGCCCAATACGTAGACGCTCTTCTTTATGGGTATTACCCCACCTATCTTCTACTTCATCAGCTGCAATGAAAAACGACATGCGGTTTCCTTTCTGGTTTATGCTGCCGCTTCCGTGTCTATTCGGTTTTCAATGTGCCCTCCAAATAGGCACACAGGCGGTAGCTGACGGGGACCCCCTTGATGTCGTGACGCCCGTCCCGTGGAAGGGAGGCACGGTGCTACCGCTTATGTGCCTATTTGGCTGTAAATGTGCGTGGTGTAATTTGAATCAGGATGCATGAACCGCGAGCACGTCGGCAGGGCCGTCAATTTCTACGACCGCTTTGGCGTTCTCCGATATGTGTGAGTACTCGACTGAATCGATTCGGCATTTCAACTCATCCACCAGCTCGCAAGTCGCGAACTCATCGATGGTCTTTCTCGGAAGTCCAAACGTGCATTGATCGCTCATATCGATTTCTCCTTCCCTAGCCCGCTTCGCAGTAGGTACAGTAATTTATTTCCTGTCAGAGATGAAAAAAATATCCTGCACATCGACGCCAAGAAACTCGGCTACCTTCTTTGCGGTTTCGATTCGCATTGTACTAGGATCGTTCTCGTAGCGGCTATAACACGGCCTTGACACGCCTAAATGTCTCGCAACCGCGACTTTTGAAATACCCTTGTTTTTGCGAATCTCTTCGATCGTCTTCATCTGCCCTCCTTTCGTCATAAACAGTAATTTATTTCCTGTAGACTGTCAAGAAAATATTTACTAAAATGGAAGAAAATATTTACTGATAGGCGGTAATCCATGGGTGTCGCAGATAACATTAAAAAGATCAGGGAAATATTCGACGTTACCCAGCGTGAGCTTGCCGATATTGCTGGCGTCACCGAAAATGCTGTTTCAAAATGGGAAAATGGTTACGCAGAACCAAGAATGGGAGCCGTAGAAAAAATAGCTGCCTGCTACGGACTAAAAAAGAGACACATTATCGAAGATGGCGGCATGGATATGATTGACCCTTTGACAAAAAGACCAAAGCAGGAGATAAGTTACCCACCAGGAGCAATTATCCCTTCTCCCCCGCGCAAAGCGTACGCGCCACTTCTCGGACGCGTCCACGCTGGCGATGCAAAAATGCCCGAGATATTAGAGGACAATATCTCACTCCCCTACGAAGTATGGGACAGGCACCGCGAGGGTTATTTCTTAGAGGTCGAGGGTAACTGCATGTCAAGGGTGTACCCCGAAGGTAGCTTTATCTTCGTAGACCGCCGTATGGAGCCAAAGAACGGCTCAATAGCAGTCGTGAGTATAGATGGCGACGATTATGTAATGAGAAGACTCTACCGGGGCGCGAACACGATGATCCTATCCCCTGATAGCTGGGATGACAGCTACGAGGACATCGTGATAACAGGAGATGACGGGCGCATCGTCAAATTTGAGGGCGTGGTCGTATGGTTCCAGGCAGGCAAGGAGATGGAATGATGACCACTCATTCCGACATCGAACAATATCGCTGGATACTCGACCGCACGGTCGAATCTGTAAAAAGCGTCGATGGGAAAAACGGGGTTACTACCGCAATATTGGCTGGTTTGGCGGCAATTTTGTTCTCGAACGACAACTTCTCATCTTCTGTTTTTGCCGCACTCTCCGGTAAGTCGAATACGATGTGCTTAGTTATGCTGGCGGGCATTTTAATTTCGACCGCACTCGTTATTTTCTCTCTGTTTGCGTCTCTTATACCTAGAACGAAATGTGAAGGAGATTCGAGTTTGTACTTCGGCACGATAGCCAAGCATAAGGATTTTTTATCTTACAAAAGAGAACTGGTTAGTCAAGACTACTCCATCGAGGACGACTTAGTTAACCAGATATATATTAATTCTAAGATATGCCGAACGAAAATGCGTTGGCACTCGGTAGCTTCGTTTTCCACGTATCTACTGATCTTGTTTATCGCTGGTTTTTCCATCTGCTATGTGATTGGAGTGTGAATATGGGGTACGACTACAAGAGCGGAAAGAAACGGGTCGACGACATTCTTTCTGGGAAAATTGAGATTGTTGAATCTGGGAAACTCCCATCTGATGACAATTTCACTTTCGATAATGCCTACCATTCTTGGGTCATGGCGATCTTCGTCGACATAAGGGATTCCACCTCGCTCATGGCAAAGGACGATCAAGAGTACGTCGCTAAGGTCGTTCGCTCCTTCACGTCGGAAATTATCGAGATATTGAGGGGAGACGACCGGGAACGAGAGCTTGGCATCAGAGGTGATTGCGTTTATGCGATATACACCACGCCTTATAAAAGCGATGTATATGAAGTGTTCAATAAGACGGCTTGGATTAACACCTACCTCAACATGCTCAACGCATTGTTGCGGAAGCATGGATACGAGAAGATAAAAGCCGGCATTGGAGTCGCGCTTGGCAACGATCACGTTATAAAAGCAGGGCGAAAAGGCACCGGCATCAACTCGACGGTATGGATGGGCGAAGCAGTATCCAAAGCAGCAAAGCTATCAAGCTACGGGGATAAGATCGTTGGCAGCAGAATAGTGTTATCGAGCCTCGTCTATAACAACATAATCGAGAAGTACAAAGAGGATCACCCGGACAAAAACGTCGAGGGTTGGTTCCATTCATCGGAAAGCATCCCTTACTACGGAGCGAAGTACTGCAGCGTCATAATGACAGACATGGACAACTGGATTGAAGAAGGCATGCCAGATTAATAAATCTAGGAGGCATAGCGACAATCGTAAGGAAAGCCCCACGCATATGGGCGGCCACCCTGCGCGAGGCTTAAGCAAGAACCCATCAACCTAAGTCGAAAGGCTAGGTGAAGTATACCATGCCCAGAAAGCGTAAGCGGCGTTCATGGGGCTCTATTACCACCATAACGAAGAACAAGCATGTCCTAAGGTGGATGGAGAACACCCCCGAGGGCCGTAAGAGGCGATCACGTACAGTCTATTGTACCTACAAAGAAGCTTGCCTGGAACTGAGTAAGCTGCGAGTTAAGCACTCGAATGACCACCCTGTTCCCACCATCGAAGAAGCCTTTAACATGTGGTATCTCCCTTGGATTAACAGAAGGGTCGCCGAGGGTAAAACCAAGGACAACACTCGTAAAGCTTATCTCATATGTTGGCGCAACATTGTGGCCCCAGAATGGAGCAACGTCCCCCTCGATAGCGTAAAACCAGAGCGCGTACAACGCTGGTTCTTGACACTTTCTACCGGCAACGCGAGCCATGCGATTGTCGTGTTGCGTCGGATATTCGACTTCGCGGTACAGTACGAGTTGGTCGAGTCAAACAAATTCCGCCTCACCTATGAGATGCCTACCAGGAAAAAATCAGTAAGAACCACTGATACCTACGATCTGCAACAAGCAAACGCCGTCTTTGAGCGCGTACACGGTGCGCTTGTGGAAGCTCCCTATATCTTGGCATGTTTTGGCAGCGCCCGATCTGGCGAAGCCCTCGGAGTACGCGCCAGCGAAGTGTCGCTTGTTCAATCGCATGGCATGCAACTCGCAACTGTGCCAATAGTTCGGAGGATGGAAAAAGAAGGTGATACACCGATGCCGGATGGCGACCTCAAGAACCCACAGAGTGTACGCACCATTGTTATCCCTGAGCCATATGGCACGCGTTTGTACGAGATAGCGCAGACAAAGATTTGTGACGGTATTGAATGGCTTGCCGATAGAGGTGATGGCCTACCGTTCAATGTCATGAGCCTAAAGTACGCCTGGATAGCCGAGATAGAGGAAGATGCGATACCCTTTGCGAACCTACGCAACTCGTGGCGTACGTTTGCGCAATACGACTGGGGCATAGATTTCGACACCTTGGAATTCCTCATGGGGCACATCCCACCAGGCGTCTCCGGCAAGCACTATCTACGCCCAACAGTTGAGAATTTAGTCAATGCCGTAGCGAAAGCAATGGTGCAATCACAGGTCACTTAGGATATTTTAGGATATTTCAAAGAATATCACCTGGTCAGAGCGTTTTAATCTTAAGAAGTCCTTAAGGCTCGCACGGAAACTCGAGGGTTACGCGGAGACCGGGGGTGGTGGTTTCGAGGTGCGTGGTGCCACCCATCTGATCAATGAGGTAGTGAACGATGAAGAGGCCAAGACCGGCGCCGGGAGCATCCGTGGCATTGCGGCCGCGGTAGAAGCGATCGCAGGCGAACGGGAGATCCTCGGGAGCGATGCCGGGACCGAAGTCGCGCACGTCAACGCGGTAGGTGCCATCTGTGGTACACGCACCGGACACTTCCACCGGCGAGCCGGGCGCATACTTGCGCGCGTTCGCGATGAGGTTCTCGAGCGCTTGGGCGAGGCGTTTCGGGTCGTGACGCACAAGGGCGTGGTCGACGCGCACCAGACGCACGTCGCCCGTAGCGTCGAAGTCGGCAACGGCGACGCGCAGCGTTTCGTGAATGGGCGCGTCTGTGGGCACCACACTCATACGATCGAGATCGGCAAGCGCGTGCAGAAACAAATCGTCGGTGAGCTGGGTCACTTCGTCACACTTGCGGGCGATGGTGCGCGCATAGCTGGCACGCTCTTCCTCGTCGCGCGCGAGGCCCAACTCAAGCGCCTCGGAGTAGGCACGAATGGACGCGATAGGCGTTTTGATATCGTGCGAGAGCGCGGCAATGGAGGTCTTACCCTGCTCGAAGGCTTCCGCTTCCGCAGCACGTGCGCGCTTAATTTCCGTGCGCATGTTATCGAATGCCCAGGTGAAGCGGCCGAAGGGGTTGGTGCGTTCGTAGGCAAGCGGCATATCGAGGTTGCCCGCTGCCACCTCACCCGCAAAGTGTTCCAGCTTGGTGAAGGGACGCACGACGCTTACATACAGATACGCTACCACGCCCCACGCAACCGCTGCTCCCGCCGCGCACAGCACCCAAATCAGCACTATCGGCAGCGAACTGCGCACGTCCGCTGCACGGCGGAGTGCCTCTTGTGCCTCAATGAGCACCTGATCAGCTTCGGAAGACGCACCAGCATCGTTGAGTGAGGCGCGCGCTTCGTTGAGCGCCACCACTTCCTCCCGCAGCTGGGATGCCGTAGTATCGTGGGATAACACATACGTTGCGCTCACGGCACAGGCAACGAGAACAAGAGAGGCGATGGCTGCGCATGCAATAAGCCGGGTGCGAATCGAACGCGCTTGCCCACCTGCCTTCACGATACGCCCTCGCCTTCGGCTGCCTCGAAGCGATAGCCGCGACCACGCACGGTCACGAAGTGCACAGGGTGCGCTGGGTCATCCTCCAGCTTCGCGCGCAGCCAGCTCATATGCACCGATACCGTCTGCGGCTCGACTTCCGAGAATGCACCCCACACCTCGGCAAGCAGTCGCTCCTTCGACACCGTTTCGCCCGCATGCAGCGCGAGATAGCGGGCAAGCGCAAACTCCTTCGGCGAAAGCGCTATCGGTTCACCGCGCTTCATGATTGCACCGGCGGCCTCGTCAAACGCAAACGGACCCACCATCAGCGGTTGCCCGGTGTCGTGCCCGCGCCCTGCGCGGCGTAGAAGCGCGTTCACGTGTGCGAGTAACTCCCGCAGCGAATAGGGCTTCGGCAGGTAATCATCGCCGCCGGTGTCAAGCCC
The DNA here is from genome assembly GCF_030077735.1 of Gordonibacter faecis. Taxonomy (NCBI): domain Bacteria; kingdom Bacillati; phylum Actinomycetota; class Coriobacteriia; order Eggerthellales; family Eggerthellaceae; genus Gordonibacter; species Gordonibacter faecis. Next base: position 177,892 of record NZ_JASJEU010000024.1, read on the forward strand.
CACAATGCGATCCGTCTCACTCGTGCGCGCCGACGCGAACACGATGGGAACGTCGCTCGCGCGCCGTAGGGCCGCGCACGCTGCAAACCCGTCGTCACCCGGAAGGTTAACATCGAGCAACACCAGGTCAAACGCTCGCGCGCCCAACACCTCGTAGGCACCTTCCGCACTCGCAACTCGCTCGACCGCAAACCCCCCGCTTTCCAAAAAGCGTGCGACAATGGCAGACAAATCCGCGTCGTCGTCCACAATGAGTATGCTCGGCACACCTACCCCCGCCCCGCGTCCTAGCAGTTTTTGCTAGGCTCGCGTCTTCTTCCACTTTCTGATCTTGCCTCGAAATGACTTGTAGGGCGCAACGGTGTTCATATATATCCATTTCCACACTGGCCAGTTCGAAGGAGTTGATTGCGCCCACTTCCTGCCGCCCGGCTCGAACAATTCCTCGTCGGAAAACCCGTCCACCCACCGCACAAGCGAGTCCACGCCGTCCTCGAACGCCCGTATGAGGCCATCCATCGACTCTGTGCTGTACCGGTCGTAGAAACCCTGATACAAAGCGCCCATTTGATTCCACTTGAAACCGGGAGCGGGCGTGACAACATCCTTACCTGCCAACTCATCGGCATCCCAGCCACGCAGTAGCTCCATCCATCCCAACTGGTAGGCCAGCATCTCGCGTGGCGTGCGATCCACGCCCTCGGCCATTGCATTGGCCTCGGCCTCAGCCACGTCGTCGAACTCAGTTACGAACAGCGCTGCCGTTTTTCGAATCTCGGCAATCAGCGCTTCCTTGCTCTCATACCCCTGCATCACAGCTCCTCTCTTGCGGATGCGAGAATTCACAGCACCCGAGCCATATTCACCCGCGCGTTACGACAGGTTTACCTTGTTTTTCAGTAGATGGACGTGCCGTACTGCAACAGGACGAACTCGTCGAGCACGTGCTCAACATCGGCCACGAGGTGGGTTGAAAGCAGGATGGTGGCATCGCGATGGTAGTTGCGAATGATGGTGTCTAAAATGAAGTCGCGTGCCGCCGGGTCGACGCCGCCGATGGGTTCGTCGAGCAGATAGAGTGCCGCACGTCGCGCCATCACCATGACAAGCTGCACTTTTTCCTTCGTACCCTTCGAGAGCGCGCCAAGGTGCGCATCCTGTGGAACCGCCAAGCGTGCGAGCATGTCCTGGGCGAGCAGTCGGTCGAAGTCGGCGTAGAAGTCTTCGAAGTACCGTATCGCCTGCGACACTTTCATACCTGGCGCGAAATACGGGCGTTCGGGCAGATAGGACACAAGCGCCTTCGTGTCAGGCCCCGGCTCGCGACCACAGATGAGCACCTGACCAGCCGTAGGACGCAGAAGCCCCGCGATAAGCTTGATAAGCGTTGTTTTGCCGCTACCGTTCGGACCGAGCAACCCCACCACGCGCCCGCGCGGCAACGTAAGGAAAAGCGGAGCGAGCGCTGGCTGCGCACCATAGCACTTCTCAAGCCCCCTACACTCAAGCACCGGTATCGCCACTTCCTCGTAGGCCATAAGCCCCCCTTTGCGTCGTCCGCCTCCCCCATTCGCGCGAACTTTATGGTGGAGGGTTCGGCGGCCTTCGGCCACCGAACCCTATTTCATCATGTCTTGTAAATTCTTCAAGTCCGCCATGCTCATGCCGCCCATACCGCCGGGGAGGCCCATGCGGCGGCGACGGCCCTTCTTGCCTTTCTTACCCTTTTTGCCGCCCGCCAGTTCCTCGGCGGAAGGCATGAACTTCTTCATCATCTTTTTTGTTTCGTTGAACTTCTTGATGAGTTGGTTCACATCCGACACACTCACGCCAGCACCAGCCGCAATGCGCGCGCGGCGCGAGCCGTTCAGTAGGTCGGGCTTCTCACGTTCGGCCTTCGTCATAGAGTTGATGATAACTTCCATGTGATCGAGCGCGCCCTCGTCCACCTGGCCACTTCCGAGCGCCTTATCGCCGCCGGGCAGCGCAGCAATCAGCTTCGACACGCCACCCATCTTGCGAATTTGGCGGTTCATGTCGATGAAGTCGTTCAGGGTGAGGTTCGCACGCATCATGCGTTCGGCCTGCTCCTGCTCCACTTCTTCCTGCTGCACCTTCACGGCGCTCTCGATGAGGCTGACCACATCACCCATGCCGAGGATGCGCTTCGCCATGCGGTCGGGGTGGAATTCTTCCAGCGAGTCGGGTTTCTCGCCCGACGAGATGAACTTGATGGGCTTGCCCGTCACCTGCTTGATGGAAAGGGCACCGCCGCCGCGCGCGTCGCCGTCCATCTTCGACATGATAACGCCGTCGAAATCCACGCGCTCGGCGAATGCGCTGGCCACGTTCACCACGTCTTGGCCGGTCATGGCATCCACCACCATGAGAATCTGGTCAGGCTTCACGGCGCGCTTGATGGCTTCAGCTTCTTCCATCATCTCGTCGTCCACGTGGAGGCGGCCCGCCGTGTCCACAATCACCACGTCGCGTAGGTTGTCGATGGCGTCCTGGATGCCCTCCTGGGCAATGCGCACGGGGTCCTGCCCGTCACCGCGATACACGCGCACGCCAATCTCGCCGCCAAGCGTTTGCAGCTGGTCGGCCGCCGCGGGACGGTACACGTCGCAAGCCACGAGCAGCGGGTTGTGGTTCTCCTGCTTCAGACGATACGCCAGCTTCGCGGCGGCGGTCGTCTTGCCGGAGCCTTGCAGTCCCACCAGCATAATAACGTTGGGAATGCGGCTTCCCAGCACCAGCTTGGAGTCGGTGCGACCGAGTAGTTCCGTCAGTTCGTCAAGCACAATCTTGATGACGTTTTGCGCCGGCGTGAGCGAGTCGAGCACCTCCGCATCAAGGCAGCGCTCCTTCGTGCGCGCGACGAACGTCTTCACCACCTTGAAGTTGACGTCGGCCTCCAGAAGCGCCATGCGAATCTCGCGCATAGCGTCGTTGATATCGTCTTCGGTCAGGCGGCCCTTGCCACGCAACCCACTAAATATGCCCTGCAGTCGTTCGGAAAGGTTCTCAAGCATGGGAAAAACTCCTTGCCGCGAAGTAACGTTTTCAATCAAACTCGAATTATAACGAAGCGAAGCGAGTCGCGCCTTCCCTCCCCCAAAACTGCGTGAATGAGGTGGTGTGATGACACCTTCGTCTACTGACGGAGAACTCCGGCGAGGCACTTACTGCTAGAAGCCTGCCCACACGGGGTTTCGTTCGGCGGCGAGGTCGTTAACGGTGTCGATGTTGCGTTGGACGTGGCGTGCAGCGTGTTCAACAAAGGCTGCGGGCAAGGCGGAATTGGTTGAGAGCACCTCGCGCACCTCATCGGCAAAGTTGGCGAGCAAGATGGGATCATACCAACTGAGATCCTCCACACGAGCCAGCTGTTGGGATGGGTATTCATCAAACGGGTTCGCCGTCCACGTGAAGCGCGCCTGCTCAAGTTCAGGCAACGAGGCGCGCGAGAAAAAGCCCGCCCCGTTGTCAAAGAGCGGCGCCACGCGCCAGCCATCCAGCGACTCAACCGTGCGCACGAGGCCAAAGTTGCAGCGATGGCGGTCAAAGTTAGCCATGAGGTGGTCACACACGATCATCTTCGCAAGGCTTGTGCGAACGTCAGGTATGCCCTTACTCTCACAAAACGCCGCATAGCCGCGGTAGAAATCGCGCCCTTCGCTGATGCCAGCGCACACCGCCACATCAGCGGCGGGCACGAACTCAGTTTCAGGCGTGACGAATGTCGGGCAAGACGAGCAGGCATGACCATCGCGTTCCACCAGCCGATAGGGTACGTACTCCCCTTCGCTCAGCAGGCGCTTCATGAGCCGCGTGGCAAGCAATTCGTTGTACGGTTCGCGTTCGTCACTTCCCGAAGAGCCTTTGATCAGGAAGTCTGTACCTCGCACGCGTTCCCATCGCTTCTCGAGCGCACCCGGCGTTGAACTGTCAGGCGTGCGCAGCGGACCTTCTGTCGCACGCTCATAACCGTTTTCGAAGAAGTTGACCTCATACCAATCAAGGTTGACCCCTTCCGGTTTAAACCAATACTGATCGGAAAGGTTCAAACCCAGCGAGCCAAACATGAGCGCATCGGTGGACGAAACACACGCCGCACGCATCAGACGCGCCGCCTCCGGACGCAGCGGCGGCATATAACGACGACGCAGCCAGGTGGCAAAGTCGTCCGCATTTGGCCTGCGACCTTCCATTCCGGCACCAAGCGGCGCCCACGCCGCTCCTTCATGCACGGTACCGATGGAAACACGCTTGCGCTCATCGTCATACACGAAGTCAAACACAGCATGGTTGCGATTCATCAATGTGTACGATTTAAGGCTCATCAGGCGTTTCTGCCCCATCTTTGGCCGCCCTGAAATGCGCGGCATGCGGGCGCGCTCTTCAACCGAGCGCTCATCAATCATCCACGAGCGCCCGAAGCGTTCAGCTGTCAAGTCGCCCGCCTCGATAAGGGCAAGCACGCGCCGACTTGATACGCCAAGCCTCTCCGCCGCTTGTGCTGTGGTGAGCATACGGACTCCTTCCGAACGCATTCGCTAAAGAAGGAGTTTATTGTACCGCATTCGGAATACTTTTTCTGATGCCTCTAGATAAAAGTATTCCGAATGCGGTACACTTTTGCTCGTGGGAGGGGTTAGGTTGTATCCTGGTCGTATAAGACGTAGCGGTTGCGGCCGGATTCTTTTGCTTGGTAGAGGGCGGCGTCGGCTTCGCGGTACAGCTTTTCAAATGATGCGTTGCTTCCCACGCTCACACTCATGCCAACGCTGCAGGTGATGGGCTTACCCAGCGTAAACTCCCCCACGGAGGGAAACACACTGCAGATGCGGCGCGCGATACAGGCGGCGTCATCAATGCTCGTAATGCCGTCCAAAAACACGCAGAACTCGTCGCCGCCGATGCGCCCGACGCAGTCCTGCTCGCGCACCACGCCTCGCACCGCGTTTGCGCCTCCCACCAGCACCGCATCTCCCAGCGGATGACCGTAAGAATCGTTGATACCCTTAAAGTCATCGTAATCGAAGATAAGAAACGCATTCATGTGCTGGGGCTTGGCCTCTTGCAAGCACCGATTCACGAGCGAGCGCAGCGCGCTGGGCCCAAGCACTCCCGTCAGATCGTCGGAAGCCGCTTGGAGTTGGAGAAACTCGCGTTCGCGCTTCTGATCGTCAATGTCACTGAACCGATAGATGGTTTTGAGCAGCGTACCTTCCTCGGAGCGGATCGTGCGACCACTGATGGACATCCACACGTTTTTCCCGTCAACACGGGTAATCAGCCGCTCCAGCGAAACGATCTCGGACCCCATCAACACATGCGCGTTCGCCTTATCAAGCAGCTGCATATTCCGCTCGCCGTGGTGTTGCTCGGCGTATGCACTGAAGTGCTTGATGCGCTCCGGGCCGTCATAATAGGGCTGAAATGCGCCAAGTACCGTCAGTTCATCGAGCACGTGATCGTATTCCACGAACATTTCGCCCGTTAGATCCATGAGAACCCGCCGACGCTCCAGTTCCTCTTTTAGTTGCTCGCTCGTCTCCACCACATCGGTCACGTCGGTGTAGAACACGTAGATGATGGGAAACTGCCCTTGATAAACCTCGCCAGTAGGAACGCCGCGCGCCTTGACCCAGCGGAACCCGCCCTCTTTGCGATACAAACGATACGTGCAGGTGAAGGGCTCGTTCGCCGCCACTGCGTCCATGATGGCCTGCCGCACCATCTGACGATCATCAACATGAATATAGATATCGCTGTTGAAACCCTGCTTTTCGACGTCCACACGATCGACTTCGGACAGAGCGGCAAGGCCGTCGCTGAAATAGAGAACGGTGAATTCTTCGTTACACGCGAATTTACCCAAACCGTCGGAGATGGAGTCGAGTACCTTTTCAAGCCCGCGACGATCATGTTCAACGAGTCTGTCAGACAATACCGGTTCCTTTTCGTTGCGAGCCATCCACACCCCCCTGTTCTATCCCGAAAAGAGAGACGAGTATAGCACGGCCCCCCACCCCACACCCGAGGCGCAACCCCAGGTTGAAGCGCACATTTGGGAAGAGGTGAAGGTGACGAAAGGGCCGGCGAAGACACCTTCCCTGTTCGCATGCATCAAACAGCAGTGGTATCAGATGAACCGAAACACCTTACTGAAGCGGTCGGCGCGCGACAAGCGCGCCGACGCTCACAAGAATACCCTATTCGCGTTCGTCGAAGTCGCCGACGAGGGCGCGGGCGAAGTCGTGGGGGTCGAAGTCTTTGAGGTCGTCGAGGCCCTCGCCGACGCCGATCTTGAGTACGGGAAGGCCCAACTCGTGGCTCACGGCCAGCGCGATGCCACCCTTCGCGGTGCCGTCGAGCTTCGTCACAATGACGCCGTCCAAATCGAGGGCGCGGTCGAACTCGCGCGCCTGGGCCAGGCCGTTTTGACCGGTGGTGGCATCGGTCACCAGCACCGTGTACACGGGCATGTTTGCGCGCTTACGCACCACACCTACCACTTTCTCCAGTTCGCGCATGAGGTCGGCCGATGTGTGCAGGCGGCCAGCCGTGTCCACCAGCACCAGATCGGCGCCCTCAGCTTCGGCGCGCTCGATGGTGTCGTAGCACACACTCGCCGGGTCGCTGCCGCGCTCGCGCGTGACCACTTCCACGCCGGCACGCTGCGCCCACACTTCCAGCTGCTCAATGGCCGCCGCGCGAAACGTATCGGCACTGCCCAGAAGCACCGTGCGCCCGGCGTCGGTGGCTTCCTTGGCCAGCTTGCCCACCGTGGTGGTTTTACCGGTGCCGTTGATACCCACGAAGAGCACGATGGCCTCGCCACCGCCGAACACTTCCTCGCCGCCCGGCGTAAACGTGCTGGCTATCTGGTCGTTTAAGAGGTCAAGCACGGCATACGCATCCGGCAGAGCTTTGCGCGTGGCTTGGTCGCGCAGGTTCTCAACAATCTCACTTGCCGCCGCGCCGCCAATGTCAGCCAAGATGAGCGTTTCCTCAAGGCCGTCCCAAAAGTCCTCGTCCAAGTCGGGACCGCGGTCCAGAAGGACGTTCATCTGCTCCTTAAACTTATCACGCGAACGAGACAACCCCTCGCTAATGCGCTCAAAAAATCCCATGTCAGACTCCTTCAAAAACCGAACAAAATGAAATTATTAGTCTCTCAACCATGATGCAACTTCAATTTGTACTTTCTCATACCATTCAATCTCGTCACAAACTTGATCTTTTAGCGCTTCAATTCGATTAATTAACTTCATGATATGAAAAGGTTCTGGCTTGTATGAAGCTTTATAACTATCTTGAATCATCTTTACAAATGTAGAAAGAGAAACAGGAATAATTAAAGCCTTGCCGCCATAATGGCGAATATTTATGTTTTGCAGATAGTAAAAATGAGCTATAGTCGCGTCTGATACACGAGGGGCGACGAAGAGACAAAAAACCTCTTTATTCCATTTGCTTTTGGCTTTTCCGATATGCCGTGCAACAGGTTCACCTTCGTTATCATATTGCTTTTGACCACTTTGCAATGTTACTTCAACATTAAGAATGAAATCACCATAATCGCACTCTATATCGGCTTTATTTCCGGCCGCAGTAGACAAAGGATTTCCGTAATCGTCAAAATTCAGATTGGCATTGATCCTTCCGCCATCGATCATCGTCATCGCACGCCATGTATTCCATTCAAACATAAGAGGATTATCGTAGTATTCTTTTCGCTTTATACGATCAAATACCTCAACGATATCAAAATACTCTTTCATGTCCTTAATTACCAAGATTTTATTATTAAGCAATTGCTCCTTGCGTAGAGTGCGCAAGGAGTCGTATGCATTCTTCAAAGTACTGATATCCATTCCGGATGTACAAAAATTTTCATCGATATTTTTAATCTTTAATTGAAGAGTCTCTTCATTATCTGTACTTAGTGAGGGAGTCGTAGGATCGAATAGCCAATTTTGGTATTTTTCGAGGTCATCTACAAACACTGGATCGCGATCAACTGAATCCAAAATGAAATCAACATCTTCTATTCTATCGTGAGCTATTCCTATCGAGTGCCCCGACTGGGAAACAGCCGTAAGACCAGTCATAGCAAAATACCTAAAAAGAGCATCTGTATAGTCTCTTGCATTTTGTTTCTTGGTTGAAAGGTATTTCTTTTCACTAAACTCGCATGATTCTCTAACAGAGTAGTTTTTGTTCGAAAGTTCAGAACGATAAATACTTCTCGTTTCAGAATCAAATACCTTCCCAGAAAATTGGACGTACGTTTCTTTCGTTATAGCCTTTTCCATCCTAAATTTTTCAATCTTCTCAATTATCAGATCAAAACTTCTATAGTCTGTAAGCTGTATTCCAAAAATCTTTATTTCGTCGAAAGTAACAGAGCCGAAATAACGAATTAAACGTAATAACTCAAGATAAGGTTTACACCAAAAAATATCTCCAAGAGCCTTTGAGGCTTTTTGATATGGCGAAGGCAATTGGTACTTCAACATTTGCCTCAACAAAGCTTCTTCCGGGCGCGAGGAATATAAGAATTTTTTACCTGCTTGCGTTAAAGTAATTTCTGGCCTTAAGTTGATAAAACCAAGCATCTGGGGACCACGATTCACCCTATCCCTAGCAGAAAAGGCGGGATTACTTGATTCATTTTCTGTAGAGTGAAAAAAATCCTCTTCAATAAGTAATTTATAATAATTACTTTGAGTGGTCTCATACCATTTATGGCCCTCCAGATTATTTATCAATAATCTAATCTCAGGAATCATTTTTTCGGGAGATCGTGGTGATGTTGTAAATAGCAGCGTTCTAGTAGACCGTATTGTCCCCATACCTAACTCTTCCAATAATTTGAAATTATGATATGTTTACTCTCAGATTTAAATCGATTGCGTATATTAACTGAATATGTCTTATCATATTCATCAATTATATACTTCGAATACAGCGACACTGTCAGATCGGTTTTCCCAATTACCATCAAAGCATTACACTGAAGAGATTCAAAAGCTTCGGCTAACCGTTTATGCTCACGCTCTGTAAAACCATCTAACGTTTCTTTATTACCGTAATCTGAGAAAACACAGTCGTATGGAGGATCCAAAAAGACAAAATCGTTTCTGTCACACATTTGAAAGACATTTTGGTAATCGCCACACATCATTTTTGTTCTAGAAAGAAGTTCGATATGGTCAGGAGTTATAAGATGCGTATTAAAATGCTTATATCTACCATAGGGAACATTATACTCTCCGTTCTTGTTATAACGGATCATTCCGGAATAAGCTGTCTTATTTATGAAGTAGTATAAAGTGGCAGATGTATATGTGGGCTGCTCGAGCCCATTAAACATACGCCTCATTGTGTAGTAAAGTTCTTCGTTTGGATCAAGGACACGACTAGAAGGATTTTTTCTTTTCTCTGCATCATATACTGCCCTGTTGGATTCATATATTTCCTGCAAATGTGATAATTCCGATCGCACTCTTGGATAGTCATCCCGTAAACCAACATAAAAACCCATTAACCGTTCATTCAAATCATTTACGATTGCATTGCGCGGGGCAAGATGAAAAAAGAGAGCCCCTCCACCAAAAAATGGTTCAATATAACGGTTGAACTCAGAAGGCAGATATGGCTCAATAAAACCAATTTCCTTAGATTTTCCTCCACGATATTTTAAGATAGGTTTAATTTTATTCTCCATTATCGTTTCGCATCACAATGCAACACATAGTTAGTTTTTATAAGCATCTCTAGTTTATGTCACAGTTGCGAAAAATCGTCAATCCGTCACCAGAATCCATCATCAGCGTACTGTATTCAGTTGATCATTTTCGTGACACGCGTACGTTGTAAAACAGTATAGATTCTACCCATTCGATGCTCAAAGAATTAAAACATCGAAAGGGAACAGTCACGATTTTAAAAACTTAAACAGATTTTGGCTTGTGGATAGTTTAAGGATAGACTATAAACGCCATGATACATCACTTATAAACGATTGGTAGCTCATATCGATAAAGGCAACAAAAGCCGTTCAGCTATCAAACGAACAGTAACAGTCCTATTCTCCGCGCACTTTCCGTAGGGAAATCGTGGAGGCAACGAAGGGCAGAAACGAGCACACGAAACCGGCGAGGGCAACAAACGCAACAATAAGAATTACCCACGACCATACCTCGTGACCTTGCGAGGAAAGGCATTCTTCCAGCACAAGCAGCATAATAGCCATAGGCCCACAGATGAATGCCATCCATCCCATGCGCGCCCGACTTGACGACAGTGTATCGACTCTCGATTCGTCGTCGGTATAAAGCGGCGTGGTTCCTGCCTCGGCGCGCAAAATCTGCCAGCTGGGACCCGTGACTACCGGCTCCCAGCCTCCGGCGCGGAAGATTTCCTGCGCCTCGGCAGAAAAATCGTGCTCGTAATCAATTTCATAGTCGTATGCATGTGGTTCTCCCTGTTCAAAGCGGTAAAGTAGCGCGCTATTCAAGTCCACCACATGCCACCCCTGCGCACTCATGCGCTTGAGCAGCGCGGTGTCATGCGCAGGCATCATCGACAGGCCGCCGCACAACCTATACTTCGCCATGATTTTCCTCCGTCGTTGCGCCCAGTCGCTCTTCCGCCATCGCAATCAGTCGCTTGCGTCGCGTGAGGTCATGTTGCAACACACAGCGACCCTCGTCGGTGGCGACATACAAAATGCGCGCGACACCTTCGCCTGCTTCGTCATCCCCCGCGTCGTCGGCAACTTCCACAATCCAGCCTGCAGCTTTCAGCTTTTTGAGCGTCGTGTACATGGTGGCGGGACCAATTTCCACCTCGCCTTGTAGGGATTCCTTTACCACCTGCATAATGCGATACCCATGCACCGGCTCAAGCGTAGCCATGAGGATAAGAAAGATGCTATCGGAAAGCTCCCCCGTTTCGTACGGGCTGCGCTTCGCCATCGTGCTCCTTTCATATATCCATAATGGATATAGTATGATACACTTGCGTTGCTTGCAAGCAGAACGGCCTGATTAAACCACTATACCCCAACCAGAGGGCCCTGCTCTCGCAACGGAAGGAATGAAACCATGACCAATGTATGCAGTGATGATGTGCGCCCACCTCTATCGAAAAAGACCACGGCGGAAAAGAGAGATACCATTTTTGTACTGGTTATGGCCCTTATAGCCGCAGCATCGTTCATCTGGTACTTTGTGAAACTCGCGCTCGGAGATGCGGAAGGGGCCGAACGTCTTGTTCCGCTTGTCACCATTCTCTTCTTCACCTCTGTAGGCTTTGATCAAAAGAAAGAGACAACAAGCCCCGGAGTACATGCGTTAACTAACGTGAACTGGGTGCTCATGTGTGCGTTCGCACTCACGATAATTATCCCACTGCTGATGAAGTAGCCACGCACCCTGTCATCCTAAGCGCGGAGCGCCGCAAGCGCCACTTCGTACGCGATGACAGGGGGTGAGATTATTCCGCGTGGGCCAGGGCGTGTTCGAGTTTTTGGCTGACTACCTTGGTGACGCCGTCGGCTTGCATGGAGACGCCGAAAAGGACGTCGGCCATTTCCATGGTGCGGCGCTGGTGGGTGATCATGATGAGCTGCGTGGAGTCGCGCAGCGTTTGGAGGTAAGCCGTGAGGCGGCGCAGGTTCGAGTCGTCGAGCGCGGCTTCCACCTCGTCGAGGATGTAGAACGGTGTGGCGCGAATGCGATACACCGCGAACAGCAGCGCGAGTGCCGTGAGCGACTTCTCGCCGCCAGACATGAGCATCATCTTCGTGATGCGCTTACCGCGCGGCTGGGCCGTCACTTCCACGCCGGTGTTTTCCAAGTCCTCGGGATCCACGAGTGAGAGTTCCGCCGACCCACCGGGGAACAGCACGGCAAATATTTCGCTGAAGTTTTTGCTAACCGCCTCGAACGTACGGATGAAGTCGTCTTTCATGCGGGCGTCAATGACGCGCACGATTTTGCCGAGCGCGCGGCGAGCGCCTTCGAGGTCGGCAAGCTGAGCGGCCAGGTAGTCGTAGCGCTCACGCAGGCGCTCGTATTCTTCGGCGGCATCCGGGTTGATGGTGCCCATGTTCGCGATGCGGCGGCGCAGCTTGAACGCCTGGTCTTCCACCGCTCCCCTATCCTCCAGGGCCGGCAGATCGAGCGCATGGTCGAGCGGCGTCTTGCAGTCGTGGACGATGGCGTTCACCGCGGCCTCTACCTGCACTTCCAGGCGCCCCTTGTCGACGCGGGCCTGACCCATGCGGGCGTTGGTCTCATCGAAGGCGTCGTGCGCGGCGCGGGCGGCGGCGCGAGCCTCGTTCGCGGCGGCGTGCATGCCACCGGCGGCGTCCTGGGCAGCGTTTGCGGCGTCTTCCAACGCACGGGTGCGGCGGCGAGCGCCTTCGGCCAGGTCATCCAGCACGGCCAGCAGCGGCTCCACGCGTCGCTGCGCTACCCGCTTGCGCACCAGACCTTCGCGCGCCTCAATGTCGGCGGCATCGGCCTGGGCGATATCGCGCTCACGGGCATCCACGATGCGGGCAGCATACGTTTCGCGCTCGGCCAGCGTGGCCGCCTTAAGCTTGGCCTCGTTGAGCGCCTCGTTCAGGCGCGCGGCCTCTTTGCGCAGAGGCACCACGGCATCCTGCTTTTCAGCCAAGGTTTCGCGGGCCTCGTCCATGGCGCGCTCAAGCGCTTCGACGCGCCGCGCAAGCTCTTCCACGTTGGGGCGCGCATCAGCCACGGCGCGGTCGGCTTCGGCACGTTGACGCTCCACGTCTTCCAGTTCGCGGCGCACCGAGACAAGGCGCGCTTCGGCCTGTTCTGCGTCGGCGGTGGCCGACTGCACGGTGCCGCGCAACTCAGCCAGCTCCTGCGACAGCTTCAAGCTTTCCGTCTGGGCGGCGCGGTAGGCCTCTTCGGCCTGGCGAGCAGCTTCTTCAGCACCAGTGCGCTCACGTTCGGCCGCAGACAGCTGTCCGCGCAGCTCTTCCAGGTGACGGTGGCGCGCAAGCACGCCTTCGCCCTCCGCATCGGCGGCACCCGGCACCCACACCTTGCCGCTCGGCCACACCACGCGGCCATCGGGCGCCGCAAAACGCAGGCGCGCCGCGTCGCGCGCGTGAGCAGCAAGCGCTTCGTCGAAGCTCTCACACACCACCACATCGCCCAGAAGCGCTTCAACCGCGCGCGCAGCCTCGGCCGGATAGGTGAGTTCATCCACAAGCGCGCGACCCACCGTGGTATGGCGGGCGGGCGTGCGGACGCATGATGCCTCGTCGGTGCGCATGACCAGCGCCACATCGCCCGACTCACCGCGCTCGGTGAGCGCATCGGCAGCGGTACGCGCCGCAGCGGCGTCGTGCACAAGCAGCGCCGCCACATCAGCGCCCAGAAGCCGCTCAACAAGCGCCTCCAAGCCTTCCGGTGCCGACACGGCGTGCGACAGCGGCGCAATACCGCAGGCGAGTTCGTCCTCATGTTCCAACAGCCACGAAAGCGCAGGGCCCGCCGCCTGGCTCGCGCGCTCCAGCTCTTCCATGCCCTTGATCTGCGACGCCAGCAAACGTTCGGCATCGCGCGCCTCGTCAAGCGCCGCGCGCGCCGTCTCGCGGGCTGTAAACGCCGCGCCCACCCGCTCGCGCGCCACGCGCTCGCGCTCCGCAAGCGCGGAAAGCGCCGCAGTGCGCTCTTCGGCAACCCGCGCGCGCTCGGTAGCCTCCACCTGCGCGTGTTTGAGTTGCAACTCCAACTCCTGGCGCCGGCCGTCAACCAGCTTCACGTGCGCCAAGCCGTTTGACAGCGCCTCCTGCGTGGCCGCCTGATCGCGCTTCGCCTGGTCGCGATCGCGCTCCTGCGTGCGGCGCAGAGCCGTAAGCTCCTCCACCTCGCGCTCGAGCGCTCGACGGCGCTCAGCAGCCTGGGAGCGCTCAGCAGCTAGGCGTTCCACCTGTTCATCAGCACGCGCTCGCGCTCCGCGCACCTCTTCCACCTGAGCCGCAGCCTGCGCCCGCTCAGCCTCAGCTGTGGCGCGCTTCGCCTTGCCCGCCTCCAGCTCCACGCGCAACTCCGCCTCGCGGTCCTGCGCGGCGCGGCGCTTCTCGCGCAACAGCAGCGTGGCGCCGTCGAAGCGCTCCACCGCCGATGTAGCCCGCCGGTGACTCTTCGCCAACTCACCCGCGTCCGCGCTCTCACGACGAATGCGTTCCTGCAACTCTTCTGCACGCGCCTCGGCCTCGGCAATAGCAGCCTTACGCGTTGCCAACTCCTCGTCGAGCGCCTGCTCACGCGCCACCGCTTCATCCCACGCGCGCTGGAGCACCCGCAGATCATCCACCGCCAGCGCCAGCGTGAGTTCCGAAAGCTCGGCCGAAAGCTCCTGGTAGGCCCGCGCGCGCTTCGCCTTGCGCTCAAGCGGCCCCAGCTGACGTTCCACCTCGGCCACCACGTCTTTCACGCGCGTGAGGTGCGCGTCCATGTGCTCCAGCTTGCGCTCGCTTTTCGCTTTGCGCTGCTTGTGCTTGAGAACGCCCGCCGCTTCCTCAATGAGCGCGCGACGGTCTTCCGGCTTCGATTGCAGAATGGAATCGAGCGAGCCCTGACTAATAATAGAGTGCGTGCCCGTGCCCAATCCCGTGTCGTGCAGGATGTCGAGCACGTCCATGCGGCGCGCCGTGGTGCCGTTGATCAGGTATTCGCTTTCGCCGGAGCGATACATGCGCCGCGTGATGGCCACTTCGGAAAAATCGACTGGCAGCGTGCCGTCCGAGTTGTCCAGCACCAGGTCAACCTCGGCAATGCCCACCGGCTTGCGCGCCGACGAGCCCGCGAAAATAACGTCCTCCATGGCCTGGCCGCGCAGGTTCTTCGCGTTGCGCTCACCCAGCACCCAGAGCACCGCATCGGAAATGTTCGACTTGCCGGAGCCATTCGGCCCCACCACCGCCGTGATGCCCGGCTCAAGCGACAGCGCGCTGCGGTCGGCAAACGATTTGAATCCTTTGAGAACAAGCGACTTCAGGTACACAGGCCTACCCCTGCTTGCGCTGTTTGGCCTGGGCGCGCTCGTTTTTCTTGCGCGCCTTTTCCTCGGCCCTCGCAGCCGCCTTCTCCGCCTTCGCCAGCTTGGCCGCCTCGGCCTTCTCGGCGCGCGTCTCTTCGTCTACGCCCAAGCCGAAGAACTCGCCCAAACGAGCCAGCGTGCTCTTCGCCGCCTGACTTTCGGCTTCCTTCTTCGTGCGGCCGGTACCGCGCGCAAGGCCCTGGCTGCCGGCAAACACCTGCGCCACAAACGTGCGGTCGTGCGGCGGGCCCTGCGTCTCCACCAGCTTATACGTGGGCGTGATGCCGTCTTCTTGCAGCTTTTCCTGCAGCGCGCTTTTGGGGTTTTCCGGCTCGCGCGCCATGTCCATGGACATGCGCGGGATGAGGGTACGCTCCACAAACGTGCACGCCGCCTCAATGCCGCCGTCCAGATACAGCGCCGCTACCACGGCTTCGTATACGTTTTCCAGCGCCGAGTGCAGCCCGCGCTTGCCCGTGCCCGTCTCCGACGAGCCGAACACAATAATGTCGGCGAACCCAAGGCCCGCGGCCACATCCGACAGGCTCGCTCCCGACACGAGCGCCACCTTGATGCGCGTGAGCCCGCCTTCGTCCAGGTCATGGAAGCGATGGAAGGCGATGGAGGCCACAATGGCGCCCAGTATGCTGTCGCCAAGAAACTCTAGGCGCTCGTAGGAGTACTTGACGGACTTTCCCTCGGTCGCCGAGGGATGAGTGATGGCAGAGAGCAAAAGGTGCTCGCTATCGAAACGGTAGTCGAGTATCTCTTGCGCTCTGGCCAGCTTACGCTCTTGCTCTTCGGTCAGTGTCATGAAGAATCGGCCCTCTATAGGTTGTGCGTTGTGTTGTACAGTATTTCCCGTTGGTGCTTGTCAGCGACGCGAACTGCCCACAGCAAGGCAGCACCGTGCGCGAAGAACCCCGGCGCGGCCGGACGGCTCAAGGCTCTTCGGTCGTTCAGTCCATTGTAGCCGAGGACGCGCCCGCAGCCACCGTCTGCGCGATTATTTCAGAAACCTCCGCGCGCACAATGCCCGCCGTGGTCAGCACGCCATTTTTGATGGCGAAGGCGTTCGACGAGCCGTGCCCCACCAAAAGCGCTCCCTTCACGCCGAGAAGCGGCGCGCCGCCGTAGGTGTCGGGGCTCACCTGGGCCATGAGTTGCTTGAGGCCGCCTTTGATAGTGAGAGCACCCAGTTTCGTGAGCGGCGTTTTCAGCATGATGCCTTTGAGGGTTTTGAACAGGGTTTTTGACGTGCCTTCGATGGTTTTGAGGCACACGTTACCCGTGAAGCCGTCCGTGACGATGACGTCGTAGGTGGCGGCCAGAATGTCGCCACCCTCGGCGTTGCCAGCGAAGTTCGGCAGCTGCTCTTTCAGCAGCGCGTGCGCTTCCTGGGCGAACTGCGAGCCTTTGGTGTCTTCCTCGCCGATGTTGAGCAGCGCCGCGCGCGGACTGTGGATACCCACCACTTTCTCGGCGTAGATGGATGCCATCTGCGCGAATTGAACCAAGTAGGCGGGCTTGCAATCGGCGTTTGCCCCCACGTCGCACATGACCACCGGACGCACGGGCGACGGGATAACCGTGGCAAGCGCCGGGCGCGCCACGCCCTTGATGCGCCCCATGACGAGCGTTCCCGCGGCCAGACATGCACCTGTGGAGCCCGCAGAGAAGAAGCCCTGCGCCGCGCCCTCTTTCACCAGACGGCAGCCCGCCACGATGGACGAGTCCTTCTTCTTGCGCACCGCTTCGGCCGGGTGCTCGCCCATGCCAATGACCTCGGTGGTCACACGCGCCTCGCAGCGCTCGTGCGCCGCGGCGAAAGGTTCCACCACGCGAGCGGGACCGCACAGGATAACCGTGAGGCCAGCGTCGGCCGCCAGCGCCTGGGCAACGCCTTCCAGCACCACGTCGGGCGCATGGTCGCCGCCCATGGCATCAACGGCGATACGGATGTTCTCAGACATGTGAAACCTCACTCTCACGACGCTTCGCAGCATGGGCATGGGTGGCAACAAAGAAAGCCTCCCCGCGCATCAGCGCTGCGCTGACGTGCGAGGAGGCTGTCATAGCGGCACTCATGCGCCGGGACGGGCTGGTGCTATTCCGTCTCGATGACCTCGCGGTTCTTGTAGAAACCGCAGTTCGGGCACACGCGGTGCGGAAGCTTCACTTCGCCGCACTGCGGGCACACGGAACGAGCGGGCGCCGCGATCTTGTCGTTGCTGCTACGACGGTTGTGGGTGCGGATGCGGCCCATCTTGCGCTTAGGTACTGCCATGATCCTCTATCTCCTTCAGGTAAGTCGAGCGAACTTGGCCGCTCGTTCTCGCTTGGTAAACACGCGAAACGGTATAGTACCAAAGGAACACCCTTACCGCAAGTACCAATCCCCCACTTTCCCCAAACCGCACGCAGGATTCATAAGCTGGTTCATAAGCTTGCTCCCTTTGTCATCCTGAGCGGAGCGCGAAGCGCGTAGTCGCGACGCGAAGCTAGTCCCGTAGGGGAAGGATCCCGAGTGGCGTCAGCTGGGAATCTCACGGTTAGCACCACACGGGATCCTTCGACTCCGCTCACTGCGTTCGCTTCGCTCAGGATGACAGGGGGGGGCTGTGTCACGATGACACTCCGCCGAACTGCATCTTATAGTAGTTGGCATACGTGCCGCCCAGGGCCAGTAGTTCGTCGTGGGTGCCTTGTTCGGCTACGCGACCGTCTTCCACCACGGCAATAAGGTCGGCGTTGCGAATGGTAGACAGGCGGTGGGCAATCACAAGCGTGGTGCGACCGGCAGACAGTTCTTCGAGCGACTTCTGGATGGCGCGTTCGCTCTCATTGTCAAGCGCGCTCGTGGCCTCATCAAGAATAAGGATACGCGGGTCCTTCAAGAACACGCGCGCGATGGCGATGCGCTGCTTCTGCCCGCCCGACAGGCGTGCGCCGCGCTCCCCCACGAACGTGTCGTAGCCATCCGGCAGGCTCAGCACGAAGTCGTGGATGCTCGCGCGCCGCGCCGCTTCCACAATCTCAGGCGTCGTGGCCTCGGGGCGACCATACGCAATGTTTTCGCGAATAGTGCCGCCGAACAGGTACACGTCCTGCTGCACAATGCCGATGGCGTCGCGCAGCGATTCCACGGTAACCGTGCGAATGTCGATGCCGTCAATTTCCACGCTGCCGCTGGCAGGGTCGTAGAAACGCGGCAGCAGCGAGCATGTGGTGGTTTTGCCGCCGCCCGACGGGCCCACCAGCGCCACGTTTGTGCCCGCCGGAATAGCCAGGTCAAGCCCGCGTAGCACCTCATGTTCGCCATCGTAGCTGAAATGCACGTCGCGGTAGCGTACGGCCCCCGCCACAAACCCTTCCGCGTCAGCACTCGCGCCGCTGAACACCACCGCTGCCCCGTCGGCCGCACCGGCATGACGTTCCTCACGCCGCCGGGCACGTTCCGCCGCATTCAAGTCCACCGCATCCGGCGCATCAGCGATGTCGGGCCGCACAGCCAGCACCTCCATGAAGCGGCGAAAGCCCGCGTAGCCCTTCTGGAACTGCTCGGTGAAGTTGATCAGCTGCTCGATGGGCGACAGGAAAATGCCGATGTAGAGGGCGTATATGGCCAGGTCGGTCACCGCAAGCGTACCCTGCGCCACGAAGTAGCCGCCGCCCACGATGGTCACCGTGTACAGCACGCCCGTAAACGCCGAGTTCACCGCATGAAACGACCCCATGAACCGATACGAGCTCTCCTTGGTAGCCACAAATCGCTCATTCGTGCGCGCAAACTTCTTGATTTCCACACCCTCGTTGCCGAACGACTTCACCACGCGAATGCCGCCGAGCGAATCCTGCAGCCGCGCGTTGATGTCGGCCATCTTCTTGCGGTTCTCGGTGAAGATGACGCGCTTTTTGTAGTTGCGCCAAAACGCGTAGGCCGCCAGCAGCACCGTGGCTCCCAGCATGATAGCCGTGAGCGGCACGTTGATCAGGAACAACAGCGCGAATGAGCCCACAATTTTCAAGATACAGATAAACAGGTTCTCCGGCCCGTGATGCGCCAGCTCCGAAATGTCGAACAGGTCGGTGAGTAGTTTGCTCATCATCTCACCGGTGTTGTTGCGGTCGTAATAGCTGAACGACAGGCGCTGGTACTGGCCGAACAGGTCGCGGCGCATGTCGGCCTCCATGCGCGCGCCCATGATGTGTCCCCAGCTGGTGATGAAGTACTGACAGCCCGTGCGCAACGCATACAGCGCCACGAACAAAAGCGTTATCCACCCGAGCGAACTCACAATGACCTCGGGTGAACTCAGGAAGAAGTCCTTCGTGAAAAAGTTGAGGAACTGGGGGAACGCGAGGTCCACCGCCGCAAGCACCGTGGCGCAGACGAGGTCGAACACGAAGAGAAACGTGTAAGGCTTGTAGTAGCTCGCGAAGCGCGCAAGCACCTGACGTGCGGAAACCTGCGGCTCATCCGCCAGCGGCGATGGACTGGGATTTTGTTTGGTATTCATGAGGGCTATTGTACCTCTTTCCCGCTCAGCGCAGAGCGCTCCCTCTGCGCAGCGGCGCGAGCGCGGGTGCGGAGGCGTACGAGGTGGCTTACCAGGCCGTGGCCAAACACGCCGAAGTCGCGGCTACCCAAGTATGCTGCGGCTACGCCCACTGCTACGTAGGGCACGGCTGCGAGGCCGAAGATTTCCGCACCCATGAGAAATGCCGCAAGGGAGCAGCGGCTCGCGGCCGCGAAGAACGATACCATGCCTACCGCCGCCAGAAACGGCGCCGACACGCCCGCAAGCTGTCCGAGCGCGCACCCCAAAAGCGCACCGATGGTGAACATGGGCATGATTTCGCCGCCCTTGAAGCCAAAGCCCAACGCCAATACCGTGAGCAGCGCTTTCACGGCGAAGTCGCCGGATCCTGCATGCCCCGCGAGCGCTCCCATTAAAAGTGGAGCGCCGGTTCCTTCGAAGCGTTGCCACGAGCATGCCAGCACCAGCGCCACAATGATAAGACCGCCGACAACCACCACAACAAGGGGCTTCCCCACGCGCGTGCGCATGAGGTGCCGCGTGCCCGTGAGCCCTGCCGCGAAAAGCGCGCCCGCCCCCGCGCACGCGAGGCCCACCACCAGGCATTCAGCCATCGTTTCCCACGAAAGCGCCGGCATGGCAACCGCCGGGATGGCATCGCCTATGCCAATGGGTTTTGCGATGGCGTAGGCCACAAACGACGCAAGCAGCATCGTGGCCGCGTGACGCGCGACCGAGCCCTTGAAGCGCACGAGTTCGAGCACGAACATGGCCGCACCAAGCGGGGCGAAGAACAGCGCGCTGAATGCCGCCGCCATACCGCACGCGGCGGCGTACCCCTCAAGCAGACCTTCGCGGCGGTGTTCACGGCGAACGGCATAGAGCTTAAACGGACGGCCCACAGTCGCGCCGAGCGAGGCACCCATCTGCATGACCGCGGCCTCCTTGCCCACCGATCCGCCGCCCACCACGGTGAGGCACGTGCCTGCAAGGATGCCCGGCGTGAGCGCAGCCGGCACGCGGCGGTTGGCGCGCATGTCGTTCACCACCGTGTCTGTGGCCAGGTTCACAGGCAGTTTCAGTAGCTTGTAGAGAAAGAGCGAGAGCACGCCGAGCACCGGCAGCGCGAAAAGCAGCCAGGAAAAGCGGCTTGAGAGGCTGCTTGCGAGATCAACCGCAAGCGAGAGCAGGATGGATGCGCCCGCGCCCACCGCGCCAATGACCACGGCAAACACAATGTGGCGAGCGATTTGTCCGCCATCGAACCCGCGCTCTTCGCCCACCGTTCGCCTCCCTCGCCGCCGCTTGCATCCGCACTATGGTACGTGCGCGGCGTGCGGCGGCGAGACCACAAACAAACCCGTTACCGCCCCGCCGCAAAACGGTCAGCGTTCGCCCGCCGCAGGAGTAACCAGGTGAGAGCTAACGCTGCAAGCGAGACAACCAAGTAGAGCACAGCGGGCAACGCTGGCGCGTAAGGCGACCCCATCAATGAAGCCATAAAAGTGCCGTATGCCTCTATGCCGCCAATGAAGAGCGAGAAGAGAGCAGGAAGTCCTATGGTCACGAAAAAGAACAGGCCAATCACCACCACCGCCGTCCACCCCGTGCCGATGCGCCGCTGGAGTACCGTCGCAGCAAGCGCACAGGACGCCACCGCAAAGTTCAGCAGGAATACCTGGATAAATACGGTAAGTACGAAGGAACCCGTTGTGTATAAGAGAGAATGCCCGGGCCATAACCCTTGCATGACCAGCGCCAACACCACCGAAAGAAGTGCGAACAGAAATGCTTCCGCTACCACCGCCAGCGCGAAGATCAAAAACATCTCCCAACGCGTCAGTCCACTTTGCAGGAAGAAACCAGCGTCTTTTCCAAATGTTATCACCGTCCAAAATATAAGAAATATGATGATAAAAGAATCCACGCCACTGAAGCTGACAAACCCATATCCGAGTACGCTGAAGAGCAGCTGAAGTGCAGCCAAACCTATCGCCGTGCATACGACGAAGAGGGCGCTTTGTTTCAGAAGCTTTTTTAGCACGTAGCGCACGGCCACCTTGAATTTAGTCATCAGTTGTTCCTTTCCGTCAGCTTCACGAACAGCTTTTGCAGGTTCATCGGGGCGAACGTGAGCCGCTCATTTGCTGCCACAGCATCGAACGTGCCTCGCAGGTAGGCCACCTTGAGTCCAGCCAGTTCGTCAACGCCAAGTACCTCGCGACCTTCGCAGTACGCGTCCACGTCTTCCGCGCGGCCGGACACGCTGTAGCCACTCGCGCGCAACTCTTCTGCCGAGGCTTGCAGAAGCACGTGCCCGTGGTCGATGACCGTCACCTGTTCCACAAGGCTCGCCACTTCTTCGATGAGGTGCGTGGCTACGATGATCGTACGCTGCTTCTCCAGGTAATCCTCCAGTAGCAACTGGTAGAACAGTTCACGCGCATTCGCGTCGAGACCGAGCACTGGTTCATCGAGCAGCAGGTAGTCGTCGGTGGTAGCAAGCGCGATGGCCAGGCGATACACCGTGCGATACCCCGTTGAAAGCGCATCAACGGTTACGTCAGTTTCAAGGCCGAACTGCTCCGCGATAGACAGCGCCGTGTGCGGGTTGAAGCCTTCATAGAAGGCGGCCAACTTTTGGTAGAGCTTGTCAACCCGCCAGGTGTCGGGGTAGAGGTCGCACGGCCCGAGCGCATACACCTTGGCAAGCGCCGACGGATTCTCCGTCACGGGTTCGCCGTCCACAAGCACGCGCCCTTCCGTGGGGAACAGGCGGTTCGACGCGATGCCCAGAAGCGTGGACTTTCCCGCTCCGTTGCGGCCGAGCAGCGCGTGGATCTTTCCCGGCTCGAACGTGAGCGAAACGTTGTCGAGCGCCTTGGTGTGGCCGTAGCGCTTGGTGACGCCTTCAGCGCGGATGCCGCGTTCTTCACTCATGGTCCAACCCTTTCTCAACGAGCGCGAGTACCTGCTCCTTCGTCATGCCCAGCTTGCGCGCCTCGGTAACGAGGGTATCCACGTAGCGCTTGGCGAACGCGGCCTGGCGTTTCGCGCGGATGGCATCGAGTGCACCGTCGCTCACGTACATGCCCATGCCGCGCCGCTTGTGGATGATCCCCTCGTCCACCAGGATGTTCATACCCTTGAGCACCGTATGCGGGTTGATGCCGAAGAGCGCCGCCACCTCATTGGTGGAGGGCACGCGGTCACCTTCCGCATAGATGCCGGTAAACACCTCGTCTTCGATCGATTCCGCAATCTGAATGAACAGCGGCGTTTCCCTACTCGGATCGACATTCATTCCTTGGCCCGTTTCTAGTTCGATGGTTTGTTACTCAAGTAACTAACTAACATTCTAGAGGCTCCCTCTCCCATTCGTCAAGTGAAATAATAATCATCATGTTTCACGTGAAACACCCACGTGCGAAACACCTACGATCACTCCAGGTCACACCCCTTCTCCCCCAACTTCAAACCCACAAACCACCAAAAAATCAATCGTCAAAAAATCGATCGTCAAAAAGAGACCGCCGAAAAGTGACACTCAAAAAATGGTTGGCGAAAGAATAATCGGTGAAAAAATGGTTAATGAAAGAAAAATGGTTCTTATAAAAGTGATTTGTTGAGACTGGTTTCTGATAGCTGCAACGAAAAATTCGTTGCTGAAAATTGGTAAGGGGAATTAAAAAGCAACTCAAGGTGGCAACTATACTATGACTAAAAGAGACAACTATATAAGGTAACTCGTGGAAACAGGCCAGAGGGAGCTTTTGCTGCCTACCATGAAAAAACGGGCCTTGGAGGGCCCGTTTTGGTTTTGCTTGGTGTGTGGGAGGATTTAGTTGTTATCGAAGGGGAAATCTTTTAAGACGGAGAACGGGTTGGGGGGTTCTTCGTTGGAGTCTTCGGCAGCGGGGGCGCAGTTGCAGGGGCCCTCGTTGAGGTTGGCACCGCAGGTGGGGCACAGTCCCTTGCAGTCGTCTTCGCAGAGCGGCACCAGGGGGAACTCCAGCAGCAGCGCGGCGCGAATGAGCGGCTCCAGGTCGATGATGTTATCCGCCGGCAAAACGTCGAACTCGTCGTCGTCCATATCCTCAGGAGCGGCCTTTTCGGCATCCAGCAAAAAGTAGCCTTCGATATCACCCGTTACCGACAGCGGAAACTCATTCAGGCAGCGGGCGCACGAGGTCTTCGCCTCGCCCTCCACCGTGCCGGTGACCAGCAGCGCGTCGCCCGTGTTCGACACATCAACCTGCCAGGCAAGGGGGCCGTCGAAGTCGTACAGATCGGGGCCCGCCTTCATGACGGGTTCCGCAAAGGAGCCCTCAAAATGCTGGCATTCCGCCGGTGCAAACAGCTCGGGCGGAATATGAATACGCGTGGAATCCATCAGCGACCTGCGGCGAGAGAGTTCGCGTTCAGGCGGTCACGACAGCGGCGCACGTTGTTGAGCAGCGTGTCAAGGCTCTGCTCCACGTGACCAAACACCTCGTCGGCATAATCTTCCGCACCGGCGCGCGTCTGACGCTCCAGCTCGCGAGCGTCGGCGAGAATCTGATCGGCCTGCTGCTGGGAGATACGGACGATCTCCTGCTCGCTGGCAATGGTCATGGCCTGGCTGCGCGCGTCTTCAATCATGCGATTCGCCTCGGCCTCGGCGTCGTCGAGCAAGCTCTGGCGCTCGCGCACGATCTGACGCGCCTGAGCGAATTCGCTCGGGAACGTATCGCGAATCTCATCCATGATCTCGAACGCTGCCGCGATGTCGACTTGGCGCATGTTGCTTTTGCCGAAAACCGGCTTCGAGTCCTCGAGAAGGATCGAGAGCTCTTCAAGCAGCCCCAAGACTCCTGTTTCGTCCATGATGTTCCTTCCACCCAAGCGTGCTGCGTTTCAAGTGTGTTGGCGCGCAACGACCTGCTGCGCACATGCGTCATAGCATTCTAGCAGGTTTGACGGGCAAGCCCAACGTCACTGCACAAAGCGCGCACATTTTACCCGGTCGGAGGCCCCCTGATACGCTTTCGTCACCCGCCCGTTATCCGGGCGCGCACGCCGCGCATTCCCCTGCCCCAAGCTACGGGTCGCCCGCGCATTTCCTTCGCCAGCCATCAGCATACAACCTCGCTCCCCCTCCTGCCGCGCTGTGCCCGGTTTTGCCAGGGGGATGGCGTTTTCCCTCGTCGCAAGGGAGAAACACACGCACACTAGCAAGCGAATTTGCGCTCAAGCGCCTCTTTCACGCAGTCGGGAACGAAGCCTTCCACATCGCCGTGAAGGCTTGCAATCTCGCGCACGATGGACGACGACAGGTACATATACTGCGGCGGAGACATGATAAACACGGTCTCCAACTGCTTGTTCAATTGATAATTGAGCGCGGTCATCTGGAATTCGTATTCGAAGTCGGTGATGGCGCGCAGCCCCTTCACCACCACGTTTGCCTCCATGCGCTCAGCGAAATCCACCAGCAGCTCATCGAAGGGCTCCACGCGCACGTTAGGCAGATGACTCGTTGCCTGGCGCACCAGTTCGGCACGTTCTTCAAGCGTGAACAGCGGGTTTTTTTTCGGCGAGGCGGCCACGGCCACCACCACTTCATCCACCAGTTGCGCGGCGCGCGTGATGACGTCCATATGCCCGCTGGTGATGGGGTCGAATGTGCCGGGAGTGAGTGCTCGTTTCATGTGAGGGGTTTCCGTTTCTTCGCGTTATTCGGGGTCATTCGGTGCGACGGGGCGCAGGATATCCACGACAGTATCGCCGTACTTCTTGCGCGACGCAAGCGCAAGTCCGCACGCGGCGGCAGCCGCATCGGCATCGGCGTTACTGGCAGAAGCATGCTCGTACACCACGAGCGCGTCTTCCGCAAGCGCCCCGTGGGCGGCAAGCGCCGCGGGCACGCCCAGCGCCTCTTGCGCCGAAAGCGCGTAGGGCGGGTCGAGAAATACCAGGTCGAAGGGCGGACGAACGCCACGCGGCGGCTCCTTCACCACGTCGGCGCGCACCACGCGCGCGCGGGTGCTACCAAGACCAAGCGCCTCCACGTTTGCGCACACCACTTTGAAGGCCGCGCCATCACGTTCACAGAAGCGGGCGTTTGCCGCTCCGCGCGACAGCGCCTCAAGCCCGAGCGCCCCCGAGCCGGCAAACGCGTCCAGCACCACGGCGCCTTCGAAGCCGCCACGCGCACTGTTCACGCTGCTCATAAGCGACTCGCGCACGCGGTCGGTCGTGGGGCGCGTGCCCTCCCCCTTCGGCGCCTTGATGGTGCGCCCCCGAAATTCACCTGCGATAATGCGCATGTTAGCCCCCTTGCACCTCTCCGGCCCGCTTGAACGCAAGCCGCGCCTCCCGCGCGAGCGCCCGGTGCGCGGGTGCCTCAAGGTGCGGATCCTCTTCCAGAAGCGCACGCGCGTCGGCGTGTGCCGCCTCGATCACCTTACCGTCGCGCACCACATTTACCAGCTTGAGCGCCGAAGCGCCGTGCTGGCGGTTGCCCAAAATGTCGCCCTCGCGGCGCAGCGACAGGTCGTAGGCTGCCAGTTCGTAGCCATCGTCGGTAGTTTCCATGGCCGAAAGGCGCTGCAGCGCCGCATCGGTGCGCGAGGCGCTGACGAGGTACACCTCGCCGGGCTTCTCGCCGCGCCCCACGCGTCCACGCAGCTGATGGAGCTGCGACAAGCCGAAGCGGTCGGCATCTTCCACAATCATGACCGTGGCGTTGGGCACGTCCATACCCACCTCAATTACCGTGGTAGCCACGAGTACCTGGGACTCACCCTCGCGAAACCGCCTCATGACCTCCTGCTTTTCAGCAGAAGGCAGACGACCATGCAGCAAGTCAACCGTGTAGTCGATAAACGTCTTTTCCTGCAAGAACGCCGCTTCGCGCTCAGCGGCAGCCACGTTGCCCTCAGCCAAGTCCGCGTCGTCCTCAATACTGATGGCAGCGTACACATACTCGTCTTCGTCACCCTCGCGCGCTGCACGCTTGCCTGCCTTAGCGTCGCGCTCATCGGCTGACGCACCCACGAGCGGGCACACCACATACACCTGCTCGCCGCGCCCGAGCGCCGCAAGCGCCGCGTCGTAGGCGCGTCCGCGCTCCTGCTTCGAGAGCACCTTCGTCGTGCGCGCAGACGTATCATGCGGGCGGTACTTAATATAGGACAGCGTCAAGTTCCCGAACAGGGCCAACGCAAGCGAGCGCGGAATGGGCGTGGCCGTGAGGTAGAGCGCGTCGGGCGCATCACCCTTCGCCAAGAGCTTCGCACGCTGATCCACACCGAAGCGCTGCTGCTCGTCGATGACCACCAGCGTGCAGCGCGCCAGCTGCACGTCGTCCTCCAGCAGCGCGTGCGTGCCGATGAGCACGTCAACCGTACCGGCCGCCACGCGCGCAAGAAGAGCCTCACGATCAGGAGCAGGCGTGGAACCCGTCAGCACTTCACAGGTAATGCCGGCCACGTCAAACAGCGGCCCGAGGTTCTGGCCGTGCTGGCGCGCAAGCACCTCGGTGGGTGCCATGAGCAGCGCCTGCCCACCCGAGTCGGCCGCCGCAGCAAGCGCATGCGCCGCCACCACGGTTTTGCCGGTACCCACATCACCCAGCAGCAGATGGTTCGCCGTGTGGGGTGCCGCGAGCGCAGCCAGAATGTCGTCGCGCGCCGCCTTCTGCTCGTCGGTGAGTTCATAGGGAAGCGCCGCCGCAAACGCCCGCAGGTGTGCGCCGTCTGTCACGTGCTGTACGGGCGTACGCCCCTCGGCGCGGGCGCGACCCTCTTCCATCAGCATGAGTTCCAGAAACAGAAGTTCCTCATACACCAAGCGCCGCCGCGCCTCACGCACCTCATCCATACTGTGCGGAAAATGGATGGATGCCAGCGCCGCCCCCCTGCTCATCAGGCGATACTTCGCGCGCAACTCCAACGGCAGCGGATCGTACATGCCGGCGGCATGATCCAGCGCGTTGCCCACAAGCCGCCGAATCCACGCCGTTGACAACTTCTCGGTGGCCGGGTGCACGGGGATGATCATACCCGTGGTGGAGCCTTCGCCGCCATCCACTGCCTCAATAAAAGGGTTTGTCATGCGTTTGAAGCCGTAGTTGAATTCCAGCTTACCGGCCGCCGCCACGCGCATGCCAGGCTTGAGCGAATCCATGAGCCAGGGTTGCCGAAACGCAGTGATCATGAGGGTGCCCGTGCCGTCTACCAGGGTGATTTCCACGAGTGGCAACTTTGGCTTCGGGCGCTTGAGCTTGATCTCATGTATCGAACCCTCCACCGTGCACTGCTCGCCGATGACCGCCGAAGCCACGGTTTCACGCCGGGACAAGTCAATGTAGCGACGCGGAAAGTGCGTCAGCAAGTCGCGCACCGTGCGCACGCCGAGCACCTCCAGCGCCCGCGCGCGCATTGGGCTCACCAAACGCACGCGCCCGACTGATTCGTCGAGCGCAAGCGTAGCCACCAAGCGGTCAGGTGTTTTGTTGTCCTCAATCGACAAAGATGGTCGTCCCTACTGCCAGGGGATTGTGTCGCTCTTCGAGCGACACAATCCCTATTCAACCGACATCACGACGGGATACAACGGCTGGTCGCCGCGGTGGGCGTCTATCTCCAGTTCGTCGTAGGCTTCCTCGATGCGGGCGACCAGCGCGTCCATCGCTGCGTCGTCCAAGTCCTCGCCCGCCAACAGCGTGAGCGTGTCGGCCTCGGCGGCATCCATATGCGCGAGCAAGTCCATAACCACGTCAGCCACGTCGGTGCCCACCGCCTCAATGGAGCCATCCGCGATACCTATAACATCGCCCTCGCGAATAGGGTTGTCGTGCGCATCCTTCGCGTCCTTGATGGCGCACGTCACCTCGCCGGTGCGCACATCGGCGTAGGCCTCGGTCATAGCCTCCACGTTCTCATCAAGGCTGGCGGACTCATCGAACCCAAACAGTGCCGAGAACGCCTGCGGCACGCTGGTGGTGGGCACCACCGCGCACGGACGCTCGGACAGCCCACAGGCACTCTGAGCAGCCATGATAATGTTCTTATTGTTCGGCAAAATGATGACCGCATCCGCGTTCACCTGGTTTGCGGCATCCAGCAAATCCTTCGTGGAGGGGTTCATGGTCTGCCCGCCGGACACCACCACGTCCACGCCCAGGCTCTTGAGGATTTTCGCGTTGCCCTCGCCCGCCGCCACGGCCACAAACCCAAGCGGCTTGTGTTCCACCTGCTCTTCGCTGGCCAATGCGTCGGTGCGCGCCGCGCTCTGCAGCTGCATATTATGTATGTGCACCTCAGAAATTTGCGCGCCATTGTTCAGGAAGTAGCCCAGCACTTCATCGGGGCGATTCGTGTGCACATGCACCTTGAAGTTGGGATGCATGCCCACCATGAGGTCGCAGTCACCCTTCGTAGGCAAGAAATCCTTGGCGGCTTCCTCGTCGATGTCATCGGAGTGCACCAAGAACTCGGTGCAGTAGCGATACGCCGAGCCTTCCCAGTCGTTGATCTGCTCAATCTCCACCTTCGGCGCAGTGGCACGCGCGAACGCCAGCTCGTCGCCGAGCGGCCCTTCCTTGCCCGTGAGCGCCGCGGCGAACGCGTCAAAGAAGATCGCGAGGCCGTAGCCACCCGCGTCCACCACGCCGTTGTCCTTCAGCACCGGCAGCAGATCGGGCGTGCGCTGCACCGACGCGTACGCCTCAGTCACCACGGCCTCAAGCGCCTCGTCGGTGGAGAACTTCTTCTTGCGCGCATGCTTCGCAGCGGCCGCGCTATCCCTGAGCACGGTAAGGATAGTGCCCTCCACCGGCTTGCGCACCGCCTGAAACGCCACGTCAACGGCGTGCGAGAACGCCGCATCAATGCTTTCCGCACTCATGGCGTCATACCCCACGCTGCCTTCGCAGAGGCCGCGCAGAATCTGGGACGTGATAACGCCCGAGTTGCCGCGCGCGCCCATGAGGGCACCGGTGGTAATGGCCTTGCGAATGTCCGCGCCAGCAGCCCCAATGGGCAGTTGCGCGAGGTTGTCAACAACCGTTTCCAGCGTCAACGACATGTTCGTGCCCGTGTCGCCGTCGGGCACGGGGAACACGTTCAAGCGGTTGATCTCATCTTTGCGCGCGCTCAGCGTTTTGCTTGCAGCAGCAATGGCATTCAGCAGATCGTTCACGGTATAGGAATCTGACATGGTGGTTTTTATCTCTCTCTCGGCGTTCAGCTTCGCGCCGCTCGGCCCGCACCCGCGGGCAGCCCCCTGGAGCGGCGCTCATCTCTTAATCGCTTGATGCGCTACTTGCGCACCTTGACGCCCTGCACATGCACTTCAACGCTGTCAAGCGGCACGCGCGCGTACTCTTTCAGGGCGAAGGTCACCTGGTCAACGAGGTTCTGCGACACCGTAGTAATGTTGGTGCCGTACTCAATGACCACGTACAGTTCCACGTGAATGCCCGCCTCGGTGGACGTGACCACCACGCCGCGGCGCAGGCGGGAGGTAGGAAGAATTTTGGCGATGCCGTCGGCGGCCGACGGTGCCGCCATGCCCACGACGCCGTAACATTCAAGCGCCGCATTGCCGACCATATCGGCCAAAACGTCGTTGGCAACGTGGAGATTGCCGGGTATCGTTGTACTCATGGCTCGTCCTTTCGAAACGCGGGGCGCACGTCCGCGTGGGTACGGCTAAACTATGGACGAAGTATACCGCAAGCTCGGAAGGCTGTGCGACGCGCCTGCTCGCAACGCCGACCATACTACACGAAAAATTCTTGTAGGGCTCTCGTTTTATGTGCTATAGTATGAGGGCTTTTTTGTCATCAACGGCTTTCAGCCGTGCGGAAACAAAACGAACCTGGAGTGATAACGATGTCGAAAGTTTGCGAAGTTTGCGGAAAGCACCCGGTCGCAGGGCGCAACGTCAGCCACTCGCACCGCGTGACGAACCGCGTGTTCCGTCCCAACGTGCAGAAGATCACCATCAAGGACAAGGAAGGCCACGTGCGCAAGGCCAACGTCTGCACGAAGTGCATGAAGGCCGGCAAGGTCGAACGAGCTTAACTTGTTCCGCCGTTCTCCGAACGGCGGAACTGGTCGACGCTGCGAAGGGTCCTGGCACCGAATCTCGCTCCTTTTTCGCTTACCCTCACGTGCAAAGCACGCTCGGCCGCGAAACGGGGCGATCTTCAGTGCCAGGACCCTTCTCGCTGTTTTACTACGCCAACCGGGGAGATGTGGAGATCTACCTGTGAGGTGGAGATTGTTGATGTGATGAAAAAGCCCGCTTTCGCGGGCTTTTTTGGTGTTTAGAGGGGCGCCTCTTACGGGCGGTAGGTTACTTTCGCTATGGGGCTTTCCCAGACGGATAGCTCTACGAGGGAGATGTGGGCGGGGAGAGTTTTTTCTAGTTCGTAGAACATCACGCGGGCAAGGTGTTCGGCGGTGGGGTTGATCTCGTCGAACGGGGCCACGTCGTTCAAGCAGCGATGATCGAAGTTTTCCAGCAACTGGTGCAGGTCGCGCTTGATGTCCTTGAAATCGTAGAGCATACCCACCTCGTCGAGGTGTTGGCCGGCGATAACCACTTCCACTTCCCAGGTGTGTCCATGGAGGTACTGACACGGGCCATCGTAGCCCGGCAGGGCGTGGGCTGCGTCGAAGTGGTCTTTCACCGTGAGTTCGTAGTGGCCGCCGCCGTGCAGGTGCATGCTGCCCGACAGCTTTCCGGGGCCCTCGTACAAAGCGTTGTGCGTGATATCCATTTATGCCACCACCAACAGGCGCTTGCAGTGCGGGCAGACGCCAAGCGGCGCTTGGGACTTGAGGTCAATCAGGCGCCCGCCGTCGATGACGACGCGACACACGCCGCAGCGGCCCTCCATCAGCCGACCCACCGCCACGCCACCCGTGCGCGCGGCGGTTTGCTCGTAGGCATCGCGCAGCTCAGGTGAGAGGTCGGCCGCCAATGCCGCGCGTTCGGCGCTGGCACGCCCGATGTCGTCCTGCAGCGCGCCGCCCTCTTCGCGAAACGAGGCGATGGCCGCCGCTTCCTGCCGCTCAATGCCGGCAAGAGCGCGCTTCACCTGGGACTGCACGTCCTCAATTTTCGCCAGTTCCTCGCCGGCCTTCGCCAGCTTTTCCTCCAGCGTGTTGCGGCGCTTGGCGAAGCCGTTGAGCTCCTTGGAATGCGCCTCCACGCTGCGGTAGTCGCCGCGGGAGGCGTCGATGGTTTCCTGCACATGGCGCTGCTTCTCAGCGAGCGTGGCGTCCTCAGTCTCAAGCTGACTTACCTGCGCCTTAGCCTTCGCGCGCAGCTCAGCCACCTGCTTTTGCTTCTGTTCGATGGACGCCTTTTTCTGGCGTGCTTCCAGAATGGTCGCGCGTTGAGGCAGTTCATCCAGCTTCTTTTTCGCTTTCAAAAGTTCCAAATCTATTTGCTGCATTCGCAGCAGTGTTGCCAGTTCCTCGGTTGTTGCTCGCATGTGCTTCCTTCTCTTCGTGATGGCGCTTGCGCGCTCCCCCCGCGACGCGCCTAGACGCGCGTCGTCTCTGGATACGACCAGTTTTCCGTCTGATCGAGAATAGTAATACGCTCGCCGGGTATGCCGGCGCCTTCCACCGCGGCAGCCAGAATAGCCGTGAGCGGCAGTTCACTGGTGTCGTGGCCCAGCTCAACCACAGCAAGACCCGCCTGCGAGAGCGCGAGCGCGTCGTGGTACTTCACCTCGCCGCACACGAGGCAGTCCGCCTGCGCGCGCAGGGCCGCGCTGCCCACTTCGCCCGCCGAGCCCGTGCAGGTAACCACGCGCTCAAGTTCGCGCGAGAAGTCGCCCCACACACGCGGCTGACGTGCGAATACGGATGTGCACCGCGCTGCCAGCTGGCCCAACGTGAGCGGGTCGTCGGCCGCACGAACCGTGCACAGTTGCCCGTAGCCCTTGCGGCGCGATGAAGCCAGCGGCACCACCACGCTTTTGAACGAGAGGTTCAGCATGCCGGGCAGCATGCGCTGGGCCTGGGCGCTCACGTCGAGCGCCGTGTGATACGAAAGCAGTGCCACGCCGCGCGCCACCGCGGCCCACACAAGCGCGCCCGGGTTCGCCGCCACCGACGAGGCCGGCGAGAACGCATCGGGCGGCGTCAAAAACGCCGGGTGGTGCGTCACCAGCACGTTTGCACCCCTGTCGGCCGCTTCCTCCACGGCCGCCACCGTGGGGTCAAGCGCCACGGCAACCCCCTCCACAAGGCGCGCCGGGTCACCCACGGTTATACCCGTGCGATCCCATTCCTCGGCATCTGCCGCCGGGAAGTCACGCAGAAGCGCCTGCTCAAGCGCGCCCACGGTCACAGGATTCACCTGTTTGGAAAGCGGCCCCGACGCCCGCTGCGCCAGCCCGCCCTGCTCCTTCTTCTTCCCAACCATAGCCATCTTCCTTTCATCAAAACCAACCTCCAGGTTGGCGCTAGTAAGTCAGCGAGGTTGTCTGTAGCACCCGAGATTCGGGGGATCGCGAAGGCGAAGCGTACTTCGCTACGCGAGTCTTCGCGATCGCGCGAAGATCGGGTGCCACAGACAACCGCAGCGTCGGCAGGTTCCGCGGGCTGTAAGCCCGCGGAACCTAAAGCATAATGCTGCGCCGGTCGCCATCGGCCGTCGGGACCGTTACCGTTCGATAACCAGCTTGCGCCATGAGGCGATAGGCCTGCTCAACGTCACGCACAACGTTGGCAGGCGTATGGGCGTCGGTGCCCACCGTACACGGCACGCCCGCGCGACAGAAGGCCGCCAGCAGCTCCGGCGCGGGAAACATCTCCTTGCAGGCGTAGTACGACCCCGACGTGTTCACCTCTACCATGCGGCCCGCCGCGGCGCACACTTCGGCGGCCTGCTCGTAGAGCGGCGTGACGTCGTAGCTGGGGTAATAGGCGAACTTCTTCGCTAGGTCGGGGTGCGACATCACATCGAAGGGCACCTCGGACGACACCGCGTCACACCACAGGTCGAAGTAACGCCGCCAAATGATATCCGGCGCGCCCAACTCGTCCCAGCGGTCGCGCTGCGCAGGATCGTCGAAGGGCCAGGCGTCCACGAAGTGCACCGAGCCTAACACCAGCTCAAAGGGAGCCAGGTCAGCCGCAGTAATGACGCGATCTTCGTCGGCACCGAGCCAGTCCAGCTCACAGCCCACAATCACTTCCACGTTGGGGTGGCGACGGCGCGCTTCCTGCACGGCATCGAGGTATTCCCCCACACGCTCTGCGGGCATGGACAGGTAGGCGTTCGGGTCGAACGCGGCGGACAGCGGATAGTGCTCGGTCACCGCAATGGTGGTGACGCCGGCAGCCTCAGCCGCGCTCACGAGTTCTTCCACCGTGCCTTCGCCGTGGCCGCAAAACGAGGTGTGCGTGTGGGTGGTTACCAGTTCCATGTCACTCATCCCCAACTCAAAACGGATGGCACGGCAGCCAAGAAGACGTCAATGTCGGCCTCAGTGGTGCCGCGCCCCATTGACAGGCGCAGGGCTCCTTGGGCGCGGTCGGCATCCACACCGAGGGCGCGTAGCACGTGACTCGGCTCAAGCGAGTGCGACGCACAGGCCGACCCACCCGCCACACCGAAGCCCTTCATGTCGAAGCGCAGCACCAGCGTTTCGCTCTCAAGTCCGTCGGCCAGAACATGCACGATGTTCGGCAAAAAGTCCTCGCTGCCCGGCTCAACCTCCACCGTGGCCTCGAGCCCACGAACTGCGGAAAGGCCCGCATACAGCCTGTCGCGCAGAGCGCGCTGACGCGCCGCTTCGGCCTCCTGCGCCACGCACGCCGCGTGACACGCAGCCGCAAAACCCGCCGCACCGCACACGTTTTGCGTGCCGCTGCGCCGCCCCGACTCCTGGCCGCCGCCAAGCGCCTGCGGTTCAAAAGGCGTGCGCGCCTTCAGGTACAGCGCACCAACCCCCTTGGGGCCACCCACCTTGTGCGCAGAAAACGACGCGGCATCCACGCCAAGTTCCACCACGTTTAGCGGCACCTTCCCAAGCGCCTGCACGGCGTCGGTGTGGAAGAGCGCGCCCGCCGCGTGCGTCACGCGTGCAAGTTCGGCCACGGGCTGAATGCTGCCCACTTCGGAGTTCGCAGCCTGCACCGACACGAGCACGGTGTCGCCATCAAGCGCCTCTTCCAGTGCGCGCACTTCCACGAAGCCCTGGCGGTTGGGCCGCAAGCGCGTCACGCGAAAGCCCCAAGCCTCCAGACGCTTTGCGGGCGCCAGCACCGCGTCGTGTTCCACCGCCGAGGTGATGACGTGCGGCTGAAAAGTGCTGCCCGCGCCCGCGCGGCGACGCTCGGCGGCAGCGGCCTGCGCGATGCCCAGTACCGCCATGTCGTCGGCCTCGGTGGCACCCGAGGTGAGCACAATTTCGTCCGGGCGGGATGCACCCAGGTCATGCGCGAGCGAGCGGCGGGCATCCTCCAGCGCGGCGAACGCGGCGCGCCCAGGCCCATGCAGCGAGTTCGCATTGCCACCCAGCGCCAGGTTCGCCCGCCCGCTGCGCAGGTAGGGCTCCATGGCGGCCGCGGCTTCCTCGCAGAGCGGCGCAGTGGCGGCCCAGTCCAAATACACGTAGGTCTCAGGGTCAAACGCCATGCTAGCGCGCCTCCTTTTCCGCCGCCAAAGCGGCCAGGCGCGCCTCGTCGGCAATGCGCGCGACCTCGGCGAGCGCGGCAGCCGGGTTAGGCGTGGCGAACACGGCGTTGCCGCACACGAGCACATCAGCCCCCGCCGCAGCCACACGCGCGGCCGTCGCAGGTCCAATGCCGCCGTCCACCTGGACAAGCGGGCTCGCGCCCACCGCGCGCGCCATCTCAACCACGCGCGCCACCTTGTCCTCACTGCCTTCAATATAGCTTTGGCCCGAGAAGCCAGGTTCCACGCTCATGACCAGCACCATGTCCACATCGGCAATGACCGGCGCCAACGCGCCCACACCCGTGCGCGGCTTCAGGCTGACCACCGCCTTCGCACCCGCGGCATGAATGGAAGCAAGAGCGCGTGCGAGGCCATCGGCGTCCAGCACCTCGGCGTGAACGGTGACATAATCCGCGCCCGCATCCAGAAACCACGGCAGTTGCTCTAAGGGGTTCGCAATCATGAGGTGCACGTCAAGCGGCAGTGACGTGGCCTTCTTCAACTGCTTCACCACGGGCACACCCATGGTGAGGTTCGGCACAAAGTGGCCATCCATGACATCGACGTGCACAAACCCCGCGCCTGCCTCTTCGATCAGCGCAACGTCTCGCCCAAGGTTCATGAAATCGGCCGACAGAAGGGACGGCGCTATTCTCACCGGTTCGAACATACGGCACTCCTTATCCGTTTGCGTTGCCCTCATTCTATCGCACCCGCCCGCGCACCCTTTGCCGCGCCCCGACGACGCGAAGAAAACCACACGCACACGGCGAGTGCGAAGAGATGGTTGAGGCCGCTGCTCCAAGCTGGCGCGCGCGGCGACACACTATATAATAGGTGGAACCGACTGGAAGAAGGCTCGCATGCCCACGCGTTCCGCCACGTACTTCGTGTACCGCACCCCACACGGACCCGTTACCATCCGCACGGTGGAAGACGGCGTGACGAATGTGGCGTTCGGCGACGTTGAGCTGGAGGGACAGCGACACCCAAGCGAACTCTCCAACCGCACGGCGACTGAGCTGCTGGAATACTTCGCGGGCAAACGGCGAGCGTTCGACGTGCCGCTCGCGCCGGAAGGCAGCGCGTTTCAACAGGCCGTATGGGACGCCGTGGTGGCTCTCCCCTATGGCGAAGCGCACACCACGGCTGACGTGGCGCGCGCGCTCGGCAAGCCTGAGTCCTACCGCTCCGTGGGCACCGCCGTGCGCAAGAACCCGCTTCCCGTGTTGGTGCCCGACCACCGCATTGTGAGTGCGAACGGCCGGCCCACCGGCGCTGGCGCCGCCGCGCGTCTGCGCGGGGCGCTGCTGGAGTTGGAACGCCACACGCTTACGAGCGAAACCGGCTGACAGCTCGCCTGCCCCGCAGCCCGAAGCGCCGCATGCCCGCCGAGGGCATCGACGCGCCGCGGCCATCACGGCCAGCCCGCTGAGCCCAGCTTCCACCCCACCCTGTTCCCGACCCTGCCCGAAAGGCACTTCATCGCATGAACGTCTACGTTTCGAACATTGTTATTGCCGCCGTCACCTTTCCGCTGCTGGCACTGGTGATTACCCTTCCCTACCTTATTTATCAGTACCGCAAGTTTGGATCGGTGCCGTGGCTGCGCACGTTCATTGTGTACTCGTTTGTGTTCTACCTGCTGTGCGCGTATTTCCTTGTGCTGCTGCCGCTGCCGGAAAACCGCTCGGCCGTGGTGCCCTATGCGCAAACGCCGCAGCTGGTGCCGTTCAATTTTGTGCGGGAATTCCTGGCGGAAACCACGTTTTCCGTAAGCGACCCCACCACGTGGCTTCCCGTGCTGCGCGACCCGTATGTGTACGAGGCCCTGTTCAACGTGCTGCTGCTGGTGCCGCTGGGCATGTATCTACGCTACTACTTCAGGCGCACGTGGTGGCAGACGCTGGGCCTGGGATTTTTGGTGACGCTGTCGTTTGAGCTGACGCAGCTCACCGGGCTCTGGGGAATCTATGCACACCCCTACCGCCTGTTCGACGTCGACGATTTGCTGCTGAACACGCTCGGCGCCATGGTGGGCTTTTGGGCCGTGGGCCCAGCGATGCGCGTACTGCCCGACATTCGTCTGGTGAACGAGGAAGCGCGTGAAGCCGGTGTCCGGGCAAGTGTGACGAAGCGCGCGCTGTCGTTTTTCATCGACCTCTTTTTCGCGTTTATTGCCTCATCTGCGGTGGCGTTTATCCTGAGCCAGTTTGGGGTGCCGGGCACCGCAACGGCGGAGCGCGGCTTCGAGAACCTCACCACCTGGGCGCTTGAGCTGCTGGTGCTGGGGGTGTTCTTCGTGGTGATTCCCACCATCACGCGGGGGCAAACGCTGGGCCAAAAGATTCTGCGGCTGCGCATCGTGCGCTCGGACGCGTCACAGGCGAAGTGGTATCACTATCTTGCGCGCTACGGGCTGCTGTATC
Organism: Gordonibacter faecis; assembly: GCF_030077735.1. Lineage (NCBI taxonomy): Bacteria > Bacillati > Actinomycetota > Coriobacteriia > Eggerthellales > Eggerthellaceae > Gordonibacter > Gordonibacter faecis. The sequence continues at coordinate 215,663 of NZ_JASJEU010000024.1, forward strand.
TGCTGGTGATAGCGCCGCTCGCCCTTCTGACGGGCATCACCCGGCTTGACGCGAGCACCGCCAGCGAGATGGGAAGCATTGCCAGCCTTGCAGTGCAGTATCGCACGGCGCTTGTGGTGGTATGGTGCGCAGTGATGGCGGCGTGGGTGGTTTCGCTTTTCGTGCGCGCCGTGCGTGCGTGGCGCTTGAAGCGCCCGTTCATTATGCTTAATGGCCTGTTGAGCGGCACACGCGTTATGACGTGCGCCGGTGTGGAAGAGATGCGCGAGCGCCGCAGCGCGCTTGACGTGGCCGAGGTGGTGGCCCTTGAGCGCGCCATCGAGGCCGACGGCACACCGCTTTCGGCGCTCATGGATCGCGCGGGCAAGGCGGTGGCCGAAGAGGTGCGCACGTGGGTGCCCGATCCGGCGCGCGTCGTGGTGCTGTGCGGCGCAGGCAACAACGGGGGTGACGGTTGGGTGTGTGCTCGCGAGTTGGCGCTAGCGGGCTATCCGGTCACGCTGGTGGCACCCGACCTGGCCGAACGTTTGCGCGCTGAGCCGGCACGCTCAACGGCGGCCGCGGTGTTTTCGGATGCGGCCGAGCGCGGGCTACCCTTGACGGTACTCATCGCGCCCGACACCGACGTGCTGAACGACACCATCGACAAGGCGGCGGCCGTGGTGGATGCCCTCTTGGGAACAGGCTTTTCGGGCGATGAAGTGCGCGAACCCTATGCCAGCTGGATTCGCGCTGCGAACCGGCGACGCTTCGAGGGAGCGCGCGGAAAGGGCCGCGGGCGGCACCGCAAGCGCTCGCATGAGCGGGGCGACCACGAGCGCCGGCGCGGCGTGCCGCGACGGGTGGAGGGTGCTCCCTTCGCCGTGGCGGTAGATGTGCCGAGCGGACTTTCGGCACAGACCGGCATGGCCGCGCGACCCTGCTTCGCGGCCGATGCCACGGTAACCATGCTGGCCTTCAAGCCCGGCCTCACCGTTCCCGCCGCCGCGCGCTGGACCGGTGCCGTTAAGCTGGCGAAACTCGACGTTGACGTAGCCACGTACCTTCCCCGCCTGCGAGCGCAGAACGAGGAAGGTACACCGGAACTTGCGGAGACGCACGAGCGCCCCGCAACAAAGAACTAGATATAGAAGCCGCAGCAGGTTCCGTCTTCGTAGTAGCTCACGCGCATGGGATCGGACACGTTCTCGAATTCAATGATTTGCACGACGGTCACAAATTCGCGACCGTCCCTCTCGTCCTGCAAAAACGACACGTCGCCGTAGCTTTTGAACTCGCCGCATTTGTCGAGCGCCGGATCAATGGTTTTGGCCAGGTCCTCCGCCGAGGTGCCCTCCATCTTCACCAGTTCATACAGCTTGTCGTAGTCGCGCGCCACGAGCGCGTCGGCCACCTCAAGCCCGCGTTCGGTCAATTCGGCCTCGTTGGCCCACGACGGCAAGCCCGTGGTTGCCTGCTCGCCGCCACCCGATGAGCACCCCACCACACAGAGCGCCACCACCGCAGCTGCTGCTAGTGCCACCACCAGTTTCAGTTTTCCTCGCATAGCACATCCTTCCCTTCCTTCGAAACCTTTACCCTTTGAGCCCAGGCAAGCGCCCCGCAAAGAGGACCCTTCCCCTCAACGAACACTTCAACCCAGTATAGCGAAGAATCAAGCCCCCCCCCCCCCAGCGCTTGGCGGCTCCTTCGTTCGGTGAGCGGTTTACTTGGTGGTGTTTACGGGGATTTGCAGGCGGTTGCCCGCGCTCGCGATAAAAGTGTGACGCAGGAGCAAGCACAAACGCATCGCTTTTTCCCCATAAAAAAGGCCCTCCTTCGGATGGGGGGTCCGAAGGAGGGCTAGGCAGTACGCACAGAGGAGAAGGGGAAGGTGCGCATGCTCATCGTGCCCGTCGGGAGGTTTGAGAGAGAGGGGGGTTCACACGAGAGACGAGACGACGGGACACTCGAATAGGTTTGGGGGGGTTATCCTTGGGACGCGTCGGCATCCTTGCTGACCACGCTGCCGAGAATATCCTGGGCGGCTGACGACTGAACGCCCAGCTCATCCATCATATCTTTGACTTCGCCCACACCCTCGGCGAAGTGGTCAGCCTCAGAAGGATCAAGGTACTCCAACAGCGCGAGCAACTCGCCCATGTGCTCTTTTTCCTCGTTCGCAATGTCAAGAAGCACTTTGCGCGCCACCTCGTCATCGGTGGCCGCCGCGTGAGCCTCGTACAGCAGCGCGGCCTCAAGCTCGCTTGCCAGATCCACGCGGATCGCTTGGACAAGCTCACCCTTGGTCATCGTGCGCGGCACGTTAGCGACAAACGGGTTGGCGAAACTGGGCATTTCTCGCTCCTTCTCAAGGCAACCGCACCGGTACATCGAGGGGCGGAAGAGGTCTTCGTTATCAAGCGAGACCCAGCATAGGCGAGGCCCAGAGGCGTCGCAACGCTTTGCCGGGTTTGGTAAAGGCCCGGTCAACGCGTTGTTACGCGGACGTCAAGAAAGCCCGTAGAATTCGGTGGTCAGCGGGCGGCTGGTGAGCGCGTGCGCCACGTCGCGCGGATCGGCGCCTTCCCACACAATGCTGCGCACCACATCGGTGATGGGCAGTTCCACGCCGTAGCGCTCGGCCAGCGTGCTCAGCGTTTTGCACGCAAGCGCGCCCTCGGCCACCATGTGCGTTTCGTTGGTGAAGTCGGCCAGCGTCATGCCCTCGGCCACCATTTTGCCGAAGCGGCGGTTGCGCGAATGCTCGGAGGTGCAGGTGGCAATGAGGTCACCCGTGCCAGCCAGCCCCATGCACGTGAGCGCCTCGCCGCCGGCGCGCACCACGAGGCGGCTCATCTCGGCCAGGCCACGTGTCATAAGCATAGCGGCCGTGTTGTCACCATAGCCCAGCCCATAGGACATGCCCACCGCAATGGCGATGACGTTCTTGAACGCCGCACACAGCTCCACGCCGCACACGTCGTCGCTCGTATAGGTGCGGAAGGTGTCCGTGGCAAACAACTCCTGGAAGAGTTCAGCCGTTTCAGACGAGGGGCTGGCAATAACCGTGCCGGACGGCACGCCTTTGATCACTTCTTCGGCGTGGTTCGGGCCCGACAACACCGCGAAGCGCGCTGCGTTGCCCATTTCGGCTTCGAACACTTCCACCGGCAAAAGGCCACTGCCCTCTTCGACACCTTTCGAGCAGATGATCACGGGGAATTCGGCGTCCACCACATCGGCGAGCGCGCAGGCGACACCACGTAGCAGGTTCGACGGCGTCACAACGACGGCCGCGCGCGAGCGCAGAAGGGCGTCTTGGTATGAGACGGTGGCCACAATGTTTTCGGACAGGGCGATTTCGGTTAGGTAGCGCGGGTTGTGATGCTTGGTGTTGACAGCCTTCACCACTTCGGGCTTGCGTGCCCACAGCCCCACGTTGTGCCCGTTGCCGGCCAACAATTGCGCCAACGCCGTCCCCCACGACCCCGCACCAATGACGCCAATTTTCATGTCCATCCCTTTCCACCCAGGTCGTTCGTAACGTCAGCGAGCAAGCACCGTTCGTAGGTTAACCGTAGGGCAAGGGCTCTGCCCTTGCCGTCAACCACGTTTGACCAGCAGGTTTATTCTCGTTGAGCGGCAAGGGTAGAACCCTTGCCCTACGGAGCACCTGCAAGGAAAATTGTTGTTGTAGTTCCCCCGCAAATTGCGAAAAACCGACACTGGTTTTCCGCCTTCGGCGGAACGGGCGCTCTGGAGAGCGCCCCTACGAACGACTCCCGATTTTACTCTCTTCGCCGGACATCAGGCGTTTGATGTTGCTTCGGTGGGCCCAGATGACGGTGAGGGCCGCCAGTGTGCAGCATGCCCAGGCAATCCAGTCGCCCCAGAAAAAGTACAGCGCGAAAAACGGGCACGCCACGGCCGCGGCGATGGAACCCACCGACACGTGCTTCGTCGTCACCACCAACACGGCGAACAGCAAAAGCTCCAGGCAGGCGCCCACCCAGCCAAACGTCACAAACAAGCAGCCAACGGCAACCGCAATGCCCTTGCCGCCCTTAAATCCTAGCCACGGGCTAAAGATATGCCCCCACGTGCAGCCCAGAAACGCCACAGCAAGCATGGTGTCATAGCTGACGAGCGCCCCCGGCACAAGGCCCGCACCTGGCAGGAAGTTCCATGCAAACGCCCAGGCCAGAAGCCCGGACAGAAGGCCTTTCCCGAAATCCAGCACGAACACCGCGTAGCCACCCACCTTACCCATGGTGCGAATGGCGTTCGTGGTGCCAATGTTTCCCGAGCCGTGCTCGCGCAAATCAGTGTGGTAAAACACCTTCGAAATGATAAGGCCCCAGGGGATCGACCCCAGAAGGAACGCCGCAACAAACAGCGCGGCTGCAACCAGCAAGTCCTGCATTCCTCTTCCTTAGTCCTTCTTCTTGAACTTCAGTTTAATGGGCGTGCCCACCAAGTCGAAGCTTTCGCGCAGACGGTTCTCCAGGAATCGCTCGAAGTTGTCGGTGACCACGTCGGGGCGGTTCGCGAAGAACGTAAACTGCGGCGGGCGCGTGGCGGTTTGCGTCACGTACTTCATGCGCAGGATGACTTTGCCCTTGGTGACCGTGTGGCCGCTTTCGCGGATTTCGGCCAGCCACGTGTTCAGCTTGTTGGTGGGGATGGTGCGGTTGAAGTTCTCGTAGGCCTCGTCGATGGCTTCCCAGATGCGATCCACCTTTTTGCCGGTGAGCGCCGAGATGGCGATGATGGGAGCGTAGCCCACGAACATGAGGCGGTCGGCAATGCGCTCGCGGATTTCGGCTTTGGCCTCGGGGCCTTCCACGAGGTCCCACTTGTTCAGCACAATGACCATGGCACACCCGCGCTCGGCCGCGAAGCCTGCCACGCGTTGGTCCTGGTCAGTGAGGCCCAGCGTGGAGTCAATCACCAACAGCGCCACGTCGGCGCGGTCGATGGCGCGCATGGCACGCACGAACCCGTAGTATTCCACGTCTTCATCGATCTGACTCTTGCGGCGCAGGCCCGCCGTGTCCACGATGGTGTAGCGCTGGCCGTTGTGCGTGATGTGCGTATCGATGGCATCGCGCGTGGTGCCGGCCACATCAGACACGATGGAGCGCTCGTTTTGCGTCAGGCGATTCGTGAGCGAGGATTTGCCGGCGTTCGGGCGGCCGATAATGGCCACGTTGATGCCATCATCTTCGTCATTTTCTTCTGACAGTTCCACGCGACGCAACTCTTCTACCAGGGCATCCAGCAAGTCGCCGGTGCCGTGGCCGTGCGTAGCCGACACGGGCCACGGATCCCCCAGCCCCAGCTGGTAGAACTCCCACAACTCGTCGTCGCGGTTGGGCGTGTCCATCTTGTTTACGGCAAGGAACACGGGCTTCTTCGTGCGACGCAGGATGCGCGCCACCTCTTCGTCGTCGGCGTTGATGCCGGTTTTGCCGTCCACCAAGAAGATGATGACGTCGGCTTCGTTTGCGCCGGCCAGCGCCTGGTTGCGGATGGATCCTTGGAAGGCGTCGTCGTCGCCCATCTCAATACCGCCGGTGTCGACGAGCTTGAACTCGACGCCGTTCCAGTCGGCTTCATGGTACGAGCGGTCGCGCGTGACGCCGCGCATCTCGTGGACGATGGCCTCGTCGGCCTGGGCTATGCGGTTCACGAAGGTGGACTTGCCGACATTCGGCCGTCCCACCACCGCGACGAGTGGTAAAGGCATGGTTGTCCTCACAAATAACGGTTCGGTTAGGGGCCGGCTTCAGCGTCCGGCCAGGTCGATGATCTCGCTCAGATAATCGGTTGCGTTACAGGATACCACGGCCACACGCGCGCCCGACCGCTTTCCCATATCCTCCAAAGTCATCCCATCGAGCGTCACCGCATCGTCATTAAACACGACGCGCGGAATGAGGTAGAGGGCGGAAGGGCTCGGGAGTGTATCGTGCGCGTTGAGCGCGGCGGCGGCGGTGCGCGTTGCTTCCGCGGCGCGGATGGCGGCGGCCATGTCACAACCGCACAGAAGCCCGGTCACGTCCACGTTGCCGCCGAAGAAGTGGTTGTCTACAAAGAGGGGTTCAAAGTGGCTGGTGAGAAGACCGCGGGCTACGAGCGGCGTCAGGAAGTCGCGCGTGGCCTGGCCCACCAGATAGCGCACGTCCAAGTTCGCGGTTTGCAGGGTATCGGCGGCGCGGGCTACCAGGCCGGTGCGTTCGGCTTCTTCCCAGTCGTCCACGAACGAGCGCACAATACCCACGCCGTCCTCGAACATGGCGAAATCGCCGTAAAACTCCGTGGGCGGCAGGTTGTCCAGCAGTTGCGCGCCGAAGGCGTTGCGGTAGAACTCGTCGGCGGGATAGGCCCACACTTCGCCACGCTCGGCAAGCGCGCGCTCCTGGAAGGGACGCACCAGGTCAAGCACCCCGCGCGCAGCCGCCGGGTCATTGAAGCTGGTGGTGAAGACACTCTGGTGGCGCGTGTAGCCCAGCGGCACAATACACACATCCAGAATGCCGGGGCGCACAAACGCCCACTCAAGCGTGTCGGTGAGCACCTCGCCGTCGTTTTCGCCCGGCACGAGGACTATCTGCGCGTGGAATTCCACGCCCGCAGCAAGCAGCCGATCAAGTGCCGCCAGCCCGTGAGCTGCATGTTTGCCGATAAGCCGTCGGCGCGCCTCGGCGTCAGCCGCATGCAACGACACGCGCAGCGGCGAGATACACTGTTCGATGATGCGCCCTTCATCTGCGGCAGTGAGGTTCGTAAAGGTGACAAACGTACCCGAGAGGAAGCTCAGGCGGAAGTCGTCGTCGCGCAGGCTGAGCGAGGGGCGCATGCCGTCCGGCAGCTGGCGCATGAAGCAAAAGGTACACGCGTTGCGACACTGGCGCACGCCGTCATACACCACGCCGTCGAATTCCAGGCCCCAGTCCTCCCCCAGTTCGCGTTCGAGCACCACCGTGCCCGCATCGCCATCGAGGTCGAGGTAGCCCAGTTCCACCTCATCATCTGCCGAAAGCCAGCGCCAGTCGATGAGGTCGCGCAACGGCTGCCCGTCCACGCTGGTTATAAAGCACCCCGGCTCAAACCCCGCGTCGAAAGCCGGGCTGTCCGGAGCCACCGCCACAATCCGCGCCCGCGGCTCCTCCGCACATGCACGGCACCGCGCAGCCCCTTCGGCCTGATCAACAATATCTTTCGACGGATAGGTGCTCACCAACGTCCTTTCAGAACTCGCCCTAAATTCAACAAAAGCGCACTTATAGTATTTTCACCCAGTTACGTTTTCGCATTAATACTATAAAATTTTATAGTATTAAATAACCGCACTACCCAGAACTCAAGAGTTCGATAAGCCCTCTTTAAAAGGAAATGACAATACAAGATTAAATGCAACCAATTAGTATTTTGATAAATCAATTCGATCTGAATTTGCCTTAAAAACTTTGGAATAAAACAACGAAAGCGCCGGAGGAGGTAAAATACATACCTTTCGGGCGCTTTGCTAAACTACATACTACTGCGATTTCACTTGATGTCAATGATTTCTCTCTGACGATTAATAAACCACAAATGCTTGATACTTCTCATCTCCCGAGCATGTTTTCTGAGTTCACGCTCGATCACCTCGTCTGGTAGCTTTTTCATTCTCCGAGCATCGATAATAATGTTCGGTGATTGATGCAATGCTCTACGTATGTTGCGGTCAATAGCCCGTACGTTGTCTGCCTTCGGAGCTTTCATTTCCCAAACAAGTCCATTAATAAGTACATCTGCAGAGGTTCTTCTGTTTTCTTCGCTTCGGCGAATGAATTCTACTGTTATACCAACTTTCGCAAGTGCTTGAGCGCTTTCATATTCTTGATCCCAAATATTGAGACCTGGCGAAATAATTATTTTTCCGGAATCGCATTTCATATTCCTTAGTATACAACTAACAACATACTAATTTGACTATTTTAATCATTATTTATTATAGCTAGTGCTCTTGGTTCTTTATCCCATCGAGTTAAATGAACGCGAATTATAGTATTTCCGACAATTACGTTTTAGCAGTAATACTATAAAATTTTATAGTATTACTGTAGCCGTGGGCGATTTTCCCAAACTGTGTGACGCACTTACACACTGTTTGTCCCTGAATTGGGGACGAAGCATATAACAACGACACGATTTACGGCAATCGAGACACTGGGATCACCAGAAACCACAACAGGCGCGCCTGTGATGGGGAGGCGCGCCTGTTGGGATTGTGGCAGGGCGGGTGTCCCGGCCGCTGGTTGCCGCCTCTAGGAGGCTCAGGCGGTACTTACCACGTAGGAGAGGTTAGCTACAGAAACTTCGCCATCTCCTGCGAGGTAGTTGAGTTGGGCTCCATCCGGCAAAAACAGACTGAAATCGACCAAGAGCGTGGATGGGTTATCGATGGTTCCCGCAGCAATAGTCCAACCTTCACCAGGAATGGTTGTTGTTGCCGTCGTGAGAGGAACCTGAACGGTCGATCCGGAGGCCGCAGGCGGCGTCAGCAGAATGCGCGTACCGTGCAAGGTTGCAACACCGACAAACAGTGAGTCAGCTCCGGAATCCTGTGAACTTTCAACTGCGGTTACCTTAATAGCTCCCGCGCTTGTGGAAGAAAACTCAAGGTTTTTCTGACCAGTGACCTCCCCTAAAGCATTTACCTGAATAAGTGCGGAAGTTGGAAAGCTGCACTTTATCTTTAAGGCCCAGTGAGCATACAGCGTGGCGTCCGAATTCTTATCCCAAATGTGCACCCCTACGCCTTCCTGGTCATAGTACTGCGTGCCGCCAGTTGGCTTGTCGAAGTAACCCAAGAACGTATAGCCAGTCCGCTCCGGCTTCGGCACCTTGTCCGGAACTTTACCGTAAGCAACATCAATAGTTGAGTTCGGCCCATCGCCACCGTTGCTGCTTAACGTAATGGTATAGATCGCAGAGTTCGTCACAAGAATGCTGAGTTTTGTTGCATCGTTACCAGAGCCGCCTTGACCCTTACTGGAGTCAACTACAAGAATGCCAAGCAGCGTACTTCCCGTGTCAGCAGCAAGTGCCCTTGCAACAGGCAAGGTAAACGCCAGAACTACTGAAACAAGGAGAAACAAAAGCGCGGACAGCATGCGCTGCGTGCGTGACTTCGGTATATATCTCGTGCTCAGCATAACTAGCACGTTCCTTTCTTCCAACCCGACAGCCGAAAACTGCGAGGTACCTGCTTTTGTTGCAAAGAGGTAAACCTGCCGGGGAGCACACCGCCGGCAGGTTCGAGATACTGAATTAAAGACAGAAGCAGGGGCACACATCGTAACGGCCCGAAGCGTTGCTGCCGGCAGAGGGAGAACCACTCGAATCCACGCGAAGAAAGTCCTCTGGGTTACCCATATCCACTGTACGTTGCCACCATGTATCACCTGATGAAGGAATAGAGCCAGTAGCATTTACCTGTTTTACCTTCTTGAGGTACGTATTTTCACCGGTGTTTCTTTCCACTTTCCCAGACCAGTAAGCATACTGTTTGCCCTCACAAACAAGCCAGGGCTGTGCATGCAACCATCCATTGTTGCCGGTATAGACCGAACCAGTATGTTCGTAATAGCTTGCAATAAAGAGCTTGTCGCTGGAGATAGCCACGGTAGAATCATCTTTACTGTCCCACGTTGTGTTGTAGTACTTCTTGACAACAGCGATAGAATCTTGCAAGTCTTTCGGAACCTGTCCCCAGATGGCGTCAGTGTCGCTTCCGTAAAAGGGATTATCCTTACCGGGATTCATGTTTGCGCGTAGTTCGCTTGCACCCCAACCACCTGCATTGGTGGCGCTGTCTTCAACCAAGAGGCTGTTCATAGAATAAGGCGTATTGAGCAGATTCACGAACTGGAAGGTGAGGCCAGCCGTTTTGCAGTCGTCAGCAGCCGGTTCAGAAAGTTCATCATGGTTGATGCCAATGATGCGCACGTCATAGGGAGTACCCTTCCAGACGGTCTGGCAGGTGTAGGATGCGTCATCATTGAGATAGGCTTCGTATTGATTCCAGTAGGGTGAAGCTTTCTCGTTTTTGGATATATCTTCAGCATGTGCTTTGACTTCGGCAAGTGTGTAACAACGACCCGTGCTGTCCTTCAGATAAAAACTCGACCGCTCAAAGGTGCAAACTACAGAAGCAAGGTCTAACGACGTGATGGCGCCTTTAAGAACACCTGGATTCACCTTGGCATCAGCAAGTGTTTTGTCGTTGGTGAGATTTAAGCGAAAGATAAAAGAGGACAAAGTGTTAGGCAGGATGGTGAAAGCACTTGGATCATCAGGGATCTTATTATTTACGGAAGAGTTGTAGCCAAAGTGGACAGCTTTTTCTTCGGCACCCTCGGGATAGAGGCTGAATATCTTTTGGTCCAAAACATTATTCACAGCAGCACCGGAATTCGGCAGAAGAACAGTGCTGAGGAATTGCGACGTGCATTCGACTTGCGCAAGCTGTACAGGATAATCCATGTTGTTTCTAAATGATGCAAAGGACTTCATAGATTCGGGAGCTTTGCCCTCCGCTACATCGTAGGGGGCGTCTTGGCCAAAAGTGACATTCAAAGGGCTATCAACGCTGATTTGGGTGTCAGCACCAGCAAGATAGGCAGAGGGCAAGGGCACCTCGGAGTTAAGGATGGCGATGTCGGCCTCCCCTTCGGGGCTCGGAGCAACTTCCACCGTACGGGCTGCACGAGCGAGTTCGACACCCTCCAAGGAGAGAACGGTAGTGACATCAGTAGTTCCTGCTTTCTTGGCGCTGACGTAACCAGCATCTACTGATAAAGGAGCTGCGGCGTAGGAGAAGGAGGTCTCTACGGGGTCAGGCGCTTGGAGATTGCCGCCTTCTAGCAAGTCAGCCTCTTGACCGGCTTCGATAGTGAGAGGTTCTTCTGAAAGGGAGATGCCATAAGACATAAGGTGGTTGTTATCGGAGGGAAGGCCGGGATTCCAGAAATCCTCGGAGCCTGTAGGGACGTAGATCGAGACGTTGGTGCAGCCTGCGAGAGTATCGCTGGCGACTTCGGAAGTATTGAGAGCAACCACGCGCTCAAGTGATGAACAGGACGCGAAGGCGCGGGAGCCGATTGTCTCAATGCTGGTGGGAAGCCACACGTTTTTGAGGGACGTGGCTTCGAAAGCGTGCTCGCCGATGGCGCGGAGGGTGTTGGGGAACTCGATGGTTGAGAGGTTGGCGCAACCGGCGAAGGCGGCGTTGTTGATGGTGGCGATGGTTGAGGGGAGTTTGACACTCGTAAGGGAGCCGCGGTTTGCGAAAGAGTTCTCAGCTATGGTGCTCACGCGGTAAGGGACTCCGTTGATCTCGGCGGAGGCGGGGACTTCGAGGTTGGCCTCGGGGTCGTCTTTGCCTTGCCAGGAGACGGAGAGAGTGTAGTCGTCTAGTAGGGTGTAGGCTAGGCCGCTGGTTTCATTGGAGGCATCAGAGTTTGTCGTTGCACCAGGTTGAGCTGGTTCAGCGAAGTGCTGGAAGTCAGCGCTCTCCCAGATGGACTTGCGAGTTTCGAAGTCTTCACCTGCTGGAAGCGCCACAACAGCTGAGGCTTTGACCTCATCAGCGAAAGCTGTGGGGTCGATTGATTGAACGTTGCCCAACACCGTGATTGATGCAAGGTCTTTACAGCCAGCAAGCGCGTACTCGCCGATTGCCTCAGTCTCGGATGGCAACACGACGGCTTTCCCGTAAGCCGGCGGGCAGGCAACCAACGTCTTCATATTCTTTGAAAATAACATTCTGTCGTAGCTTGCAAATGCGGTGCTGCCATCCCCGAAAGAGAGTGAGGTACCCAGATGGCACAGGGACAATGCCTGGGCGGGAATGAATTTGGTAGAACCGGGGATGGTAACAGCACCCTCCTTGCCCTCGGGAATGAGCAGGAGATGCGAGTAATCCTTAGAGAAGATCATGCCGTCCAACGACGAAAAGCCCTCACACTTGGGGCTTATCTGGACATGCTTGAGTGACGAGCAACCTTTGAGCGCCTCGTCATTGATATCTTTGATTGTTTCAGGGAGAGAAAGAGACTCTACGCAAGAATCAGTGAATGCCCCCCCCCCCCGCAAGGGTTTTAACAGCAGTGACCGTATAAGTGTCGCTACCACTAGCAACCTGGGTGGGGACGGAGATGTTTTTGAGATCGGTGGCGTGGACGCCAACCAAAGAAACTGATGCGCCGTCTTCGTTTACTTCGAAAACAAGACCTTCAGACACAAAGGTGCCAAGTGTTGCTTTAGGAGTTCCTTGGACGAGTGGGAGTGATCCTGTGGTTTGGGATTCGAGAAGGGCGACCGAAGTCGCAAGAGATTCAGTACTGGTAGTTCCTGGGGTTTCGCCTTGGGCGGCTAGAGGCTCAGAAAGCCCCCCCCCCCCGGAGATTTTCGGATTCTGCGGTACCTGCGAAGGCAGGTAGTGGACCGGCAGCCAAAGCAAGCGTAAGCGTAGCTACGCATGCAACTTTGCCGTACCGTGTCATTCGGTTTCGCATGGTTATCCCTTGTCCTTTTGTAGTGCTTCTTCCCGTTTACACCGCCACGACATCGTTTCCCGGTCCGTCGCTTACATGCGGTATATAGTCGGCATAGTAGCACGCGATTTGGGATTGTGAAGAGTGACCTTTCTTGGCTGAAGCAAGGACAACCCCGTGTTGAATCCCTCATTCCCGCAGGTAGAACATCTCCCCTACACCGCAATAAGAGCCGTCTTTTAAACCTGCGCTCCTCCATTATTTCTCCACAAAGTATGCCACGGGGCGGCGTCCGCCGCCTCCGGAACTGCGCTAGCCTTCCAGGGCCTCGAGGCGGGCGACGACGGCTGATATCTGCACTTCCGGAGTGGAGGCGCCGGCGGTTACGCCTACGGTGAAGCAGCCGGCGAACCAGGTGGGGTCGATTTCTTCCGGCGACTCGATGTGGTGCGTGCGCGGACAGGCGGCGGCGCAGATGTCGGCGAGGCGCGTTGTGTTCGACGAGTTACGGCCACCGATAACCACAATGGCGTCCACCTTGTCGGCAAGCGCGGCGGCGGCCTCTTGGCGCTGGCGCGTGGCGAAGCAGATGGTGTTTTTCACCTCGGGCTGAATGCCGCGCGCTTCCAGTTCGGCCACGATGGCGTCGAGCGCTTCGCGCGTTTGCGTGGTTTGCACGACGATGCCCACGGGTGCTTCCAGGTGTGCCGGAAGGTCGGCGGGGCTGGCCACCACAACCACCTCTCCCCCAGCCTCGCGCGCGTGCGCAACCAGGCCTTCTACCTCAGGGTGGCCCTCTTCGCCCACCACAACCACACGGCCACAACGACGCGCGAGTTCAGCCGCCGCCTTTTGAGCGCGGGCGACATGGGGACAGGTGGCATCAATGAGCGGCAGGTCGCGCGCCACCACGGCGCGACGCACGGCGGGTGTGACACCATGGCTGCGGATGATGACAGCACCGCGCTCTACGTCATCAGGGCCTTCGACGGCGCGCACACCGCGCGCTTCCAGTTCGGCCACCACCTGCGGGTTGTGGATGAGCGGGCCCAGCGTGGACGCGCCCTCCCCTTCGCCCGCGGCCGCCACGGCCATATCAAGCGCGCGCTGTACGCCATAACACGCACCCGCGTGTTCCGCGAGGACCACCTTCATTTGGCCTCCTGAACTGGCGTGCTAGCAGGAGATTCAGCTGACGCCACACGGGATCCTTCGACTTCGCTCAGGATGACAGAAGAAGCTGCTGCACTTCCTTCGTCACTCTGGTTGACAGAAGGAGTTGCTCCACTTCCTTCGTTGCTCTGGTTGGCAGAGGGGGTTGCAGCGCTGATCTCGTTCTGGTTGGCGGAACGCGCTGCTTTCGCAGCTACCTTCGCTTCCAGTTCGGCTACCAGTTCTTCTGTGGTGTGGTCGGGGACAGGGTGTTCGGCGAACACAGCGGTGAAATCGCGGCCGCCGGGGAACAGGGCGGGCATGTCAACCTGGTCGCGGGGAATGCGCAGGGACAGCGCGAAGCATTCGCGCATGGCGTACCACGTGCACGCTTCCAGACGGTCGTCCTTCGGCAGGAAATCAAAATCGCTCACTACCACGGGGTTTCCGTACTCGATGGTGATTTTTGGGAAGCGCAAACGCTCGCCTTTACGCTTCACGTTCTCGGCGTTGCGCACCGTCATGGGCAGGATGGGTGCGTGCCCCATCTTCGCGATAAACGCAGCTCCGGAGTGAATTTCGGGCGTTTTCGTACCCTTGCCGCGGCGCGTACCCTCGGGCAGAATACCCACCAGTTCGTTGTTCTTCAGCATGCGCGTGGCGCGTTTAATGGCCGTGCGGTCGGCGGCGTCGCGCTTGACGGGGAATGCTCCCACGCGCGAGAGGATTTGCCCCACCAGCCCGTGCGCGTTGTCAAACAGGCTTTCGCGCCCCATGAAGCGCAGCCACTGCTGTGGGCGTGTGGCCAGATACATGAACGCCACGTCCAGAAACGAGGTGTGGTTCGCCACCACTACCACGCCGCTTTTGCCGTTGAAGCCGCGGATGCTCTGGCGGTTATCCACCCGAAAGCGGAAGCAGATTTTGAACACAAAGGTAAGGAAACCCCAGATGAGGTTACCCGACCAGTGGGGCGCTTGTTTTTCGTCCGACGTGCCGCCAAACGGCATGTCCCACATCTTTTCGTAGGGCATAAAAAGGCTCATCGCGCGTCTTCCCTCAGCTTACCGGCTGTCGCCGCACGGGATCCTTCGACTGCGCCGCCTTCGGCGGCTCCGCTCAGGATGACATGTTCCTTCTCGCGGGCCAGGGTGCAAATTTCGTCGATGACATCCTCGATGTAGCGGCCGGTGGAGTCCAGGTGAATGGCGTCGTCGGCGGCGCGCAGGGGCGACGTGGCGCGCGACGAGTCTATTTCGTCGCGACGGCGCAGGTCAGCCAGCACTTCGTCGAAGTCGATGGAACCGATGGAGCGATCGACGTTTTGACGCACGCGGCGATGCGCGCGCTCTTCGTCCGACGCCGTGAGAAACACCTTCACCGCTGCCTCGGGGAACACCACGGTACCAATGTCGCGGCCTTCCACCACGTAGTTACCCGCATGCCCGATGCGGCGCTGCTGCTCCACCAGCGCCTCGCGCACGGAGGGTGCTGCGGACACGGGGCTGACCGCGCGGTCGATGGCGGCCGTGCGGATGGCGTCGGTCACGTCAACACCCCCAATAAACACCTGTTTAGGGGCCGGGTTGCCCGGCTCGTGACCAAACGCAATGTCGTAGGTGCGCGCCAGCCGCCCGAGCGCCGCGTCGTCGTCGAGCGCCACACCGTCGGCCTGGGCACGCCAAGCCACCGCGCGATACATGGCGCCGGTATCCAGGCAGGAGAAGCCGAGCTTCTTCGCCACGGCCTTGGCAACCGTGGACTTGCCGGCCCCGCTAGGGCCGTCGATGGCGATGATCATCGCGCCAACCTTTCGATATCGTTAAGGAATCGGGGATAGCTAATTTTCACGGAGTCGAAGTTCTCCACCGCCACGGGCTCTTTGCCGCAGAGGCCCACCAATGCCCAGGTCATGGCCAAACGGTGGTCGCCCTTGGAGTCAAACGTAAGGTTCGGCGGGGTGGTGAGGTCCGGCTGACCTTCAATGTAGAGGTCGTTGCCGTCAACCCACGCATCCACGCCCAGAAGGCCAAGGCCCTCCACAATGGCCGCCAGGCGGTCGGTTTCCTTCACGCGCAGCTCGCTGACGTCGCGAAACACCGTAAGGCCGCGCGCATGAGCCGCCACAAGCGCAAGCACGGGCACCTCATCCACGATGGAGGCAATCTTTTCTGCGGGCACCTCGCAGCCGTGCAGGGCCGGCGTGTAGGCCACCGAAATGATGCCGATGGGCTCCTTGCCCGCCGCGCCGGTGTGGCGCACATTCACGTCGGCACCCATGCGCTCAAGCGTGCGCGTGAAGCCAATGCGCGCCGTGTTCAGGCTAACGTTTTCAATCTGCACGCTGCTGCCCGGCTTGAGTGCTGCGGCACAGGCGATGAACGCGGCGGACGACGGGTCGCCCGGCACGCGCACCTCGCAGGCCTTGAGCGTACAGGGGCCTTCCACGCTGGCCGTGCGGTCGGCGGCCGTGGTGGGCACGCCGAATTCGGGCAGCATGAGTTCGGTGTGGTTGCGCGAGGGCGCGGGCTCGTTTACGGTGGTGGTGCCGTTCGCGAACACGCCTGCCAGCAGCACGGCGGTTTTGAGCTGGGCCGATGCCATGGGCGCGTCGTAGGCGATGGCGCGCAGGCTGCGCGTACCGCGCTCTACCAGCGGCAGCGTTTCGCGCCCAGCGGGTTGGAAGCTGGCGCCCATTTTCATAAGAGGCGCGGTGATGCGGCGCATGGGGCGGCGCTGCAGCGATTCGTCGCCGGTGAGTTCCACTTCCACATCCCATGGGGCTAACACGCCCATGAGCAGGCGCGCCGTGGTGCCAGAGTTGCCACAGTCGATGGGCGCGTCGGGCTGCGCGGGCCCGTTCGCCCCCCACCCCGTGACACCGCCGGCCAGGCTACCGTCGGGTTGGCGCTCCAGCGTGGCTTCCGCCCCCAACTGGCGCACCGCCGAGATGGACGAGCGCACGTCGTCGGAGTCCAGCACGCCCGAGAGGCGCGAGGTGCCTTCCGCCATGGCCGCGAACAACACGGCGCGATGCGAGATGGACTTGTCTCCCGGCACCGAGGCGCTGCCGTGCAAAGGCGCGGGCAGCGGCGTTATGACGGCGTGGGATGGGGCGGGTGCGTCAGGCGACATGAGTGTGCTCCTTTGCCGTTAAGGGACTGAACGATACCGAGAACCCGGCGTTGATGAGCTGGGCGGACAGCTGGCCGATGTCGCCTTCGTCGGTGAGCACGAGGCTGAGAACGGCGCTGTCGGAGGTGATGTGATCGATCTCGATGGACTGGATGTTGCAGCCCACTGAACTGGTAATAGTGGTGACTTCGGCCACCACGCCCGGGCGGTCTTCCATGGGAATGCGCACTTCCAGCAGCCGCTCGGTGGAGGGCACCCAGGCCGCCGGCAGCGCACGGCGAGCCTCGGCAGCTTCGGCCAGAAGCGCGGTCATGCGACCGCGGTCACCAGCGTTGAGCGCAGCGGCGAACGAGCCGATGATGTCCTGCACTTCCGCCAGGCCATCGGCGAGCGCGTCGCGGTTGTCGAAGGCGATGCCGCACCAGAGCTCGGGCGAGCCCGCCGCAATGCGCGTAGAGTCCTTGAAGCCGCCGGCCGCCAGGCGCATGAGGGCCTGCTGGTCGTCGGCGTGGCGGCAGGCCAGCTGCATGAGCGAGGAGGCCATGAGGTGCGGCACGTGGCTGACCACGGCCACCGCTTCATCGTGATCTTCACGCGGCAGGGCAATCACGCGCGCGCCAAGCGAGGTGACCAGCTCGTGCAGGCGTGGGAAGTGTTCGGCCGGCGTGGCGGCGTCGGGACAGAGAATCCAGTGCGCGCCCTTAAAGAGGTCGGCACGCGCGCCTTCGATGCCGTTTACCTCCGAGCCCGCCATGGGATGGCCGGGCACGTAGTTTTCGGGGTGCGGCAACACGCGCGCGGCGATGGCGGACACGTGGGCCTTCGTGGAGGCCGTGTCGGTGATGATACCCTCGTAGCCCCAGGCGGCGAGGCTTTCAAAGTAGCCTTCCACCACCTGCACGGGCACGGCCAGCACTATGAGGTCGCAGCCGTTTTGAACGAATTCGCGAAACGCGGGGTCATCGGGCTTAACGGCGGCGTTGGCCCAGCCGAGCCGGACAGCTTCCGCGAGCGTGCGTTCGTCCACGTCAACGGCCAGAAGTTCCGTGTCCGGATGCGCCGCGCACACCGCCCCCGCAAACGATGCGCCCACAAGGCCGAAACCCACCACTGCTATCCGCTTGAAACTTCCGCTTTCCTCCTGCGTTGGTTGCTGCTGCGCCATGCGGCCCGCGCACCCCTCTCTCGTGTTATAGGTATGAACGTTTTTGCGCAGGGCCCTGCGAAATGGCCCCTTCGCGCATCATTCTAGCATTATTCTGTGTCGGCGACGGCAGCGCGCAAAGCTGCCTCTTCGGCAGGCTCAAGCAGACGCCACTCACCTCGCGGCAGGCCCTGCAATTCAACGGGTCCAAACGATTGGCGATGCAGCGCCAAAACCGGATGTCCCACCGCCGCAAGCATGCGCCTGACCTGGCGTTTTTTGCCTTCATGAAGGCCGATAAGCACCACGGAGCGCTCATTTGCGCGCTTAGAACACGCTTGCGCGTACTGCTTCGAGGCACCCGCCGGTGCAGTGCGCGGCACATCAAGCTGCGCGAGCGCCTGACACGCCGCTTCGCCTTCCAGAAGTTCCGCTTCGGCGGGAAGCGTGCGCCCGTCGTCGAGGTCAACACCTTCGCGCAGATGCGCGAGGGTTTCCGCGGTCGGGCGGCCCTCAACCAGCGCCAGGTAGCGCTTCGTCACGTGCCCACGCGGGCGCAGAAGCGCGTGACCCAGTTCGCCATCGGTGGAGAACAGCAGAAGCCCCGTGGTATCGCGGTCGAGCCGCCCCACCGGGAAGAGCCCCGGATGCGCGGCCGCCGGCACGAGTTCGGCCACGGTGGGACGGCCCTGCGGATCCGACATCGTAGTGACGTAGCCCACCGGCTTGTGCAGCATGAGCGTAACGGGGCCATCGGCCAGCCGCACCACGATGCCATCCACCGCCACCTCGTCCACCAGCGGATCCACCTTGCTGCCAAGCTCCGTAACCACGCGTCCGTTCACCGTGACGCGCCCGGCCGTCATGAGGTTTTCCGACCCGCGCCGGCTCGCCGCCCCCGCGCGCGCCAAAAACTTCTGCAAACGCATGGGAACTATGCGGTCATTTATTTTCTCACTCACTGGTCCTCCAAAGTCAGCGAGGCTTTTCGCAGTGCCCGAGATCGGCGCGTTTCGCGGCCGAGCGTGCTTCGCACGTGAGGGTAAGCGAAAAAGCGTCGAGATTGGGTGCTGCGGAAAGCCGCAGCGTCGGCATGTTCCGCCGTTCGGCAGAACGGCGGAACCTCAGTATTCGTCATCGGTTTCGAAGGTGAGGGAGTCGAAGTCGATCTTTTCTACCAGGCCGAAGCTGGAGGCCATGGCTTGGGCGAGCAGGCTCTGGGCGGCATCTGAGGCCGCTTCGTCCGCCGCGTCGTCCACGCGCGCGAAGAGTGCCTGGTCAGACGCAGCGTCGTCAGCGCCACCCAGCTGCTCACCCAGCGTGAGCGTGGATTCGCCTTCGCCATCGAAGTCGAACTGGACGCCTTCCAACTCATCCGCCCCTTCGCGCGGCTCTTCGGCGTGCACCGTCTCGCGCGTGGCGGACAGACGCTCGCGAATGAACGCGCGTGTTTCGTCATCGGGCGCGAACTGGTCCAAATCGGGCAAGTCGGCCGTCGAACGCAGCCCGAACTTCTCCAAAAAGGCGCGCGTCGTGGCATAGAGCACCGGGTTGCCCGGCGAGTCGGCCGTACCCGCTTCGCGCACGAGCCCCTTCTCCACCAGGGAGTTTATGGAGCTGTCGGAGTTCACGCCGCGCACGCTGGCCACGCCAGCACGCGTGACGGGCTGCGAGTACGCCACCACCGCAAGCGTTTCCATGGCGGCCTGCGAAAGCTTGCGCGTGTCCCACGACAGCACGTACTTCTCCACCAGCTCGTGATACACCGGGTGCGTGTACAAACGCCACCCGCCGGCCACTTCGCGCAGCTGAATACCGCGCTCTTCAGCCTCCAGGCGCGCGCGCAACTCCACGAGCGTTTGCTCCACCTCGGCCGGTTCCACCTCCAGCATGTCGGCCAGATCAATGGTGCCCACCGGCTCGTCGGTCACAAACAGCAGCGCCTCCACAGCACCCGCCAGCTGGCTTTTCTGCAAACCTTGGAACATGGCCGATTACTCCCCTTCTCCCACCGAAGTCAGCGCGTCGTCGCCCGTGAGCACCAGTTCGCCCGACCCTTCGATGTAGCGGATGTCGATGTCGCCGAATTGCTCGCGCTGCTCCACGTTCACCATGGCGCGCTTGTATAGCTCCAGCACCGCCAAAAACGTGACCACCACCACGGGCAGTGGCGTGCGATTGTCCACCAACTCCGAGAAGCGCAGGCGCTTTTTGTTGCGAATGCGCTGGTGAATGGCGCGTACGTGCACCTCCACCGGGATGGGTTTCGCGGCGATGTGCTCGGATTCCAGCAGGAACACCTCGCGGCGCGCGTAGGCGCGCGCAGCCAGAAGCGCCAGGCCATCCAGCGTGACGCCCTCCAGATAGTCGGGCATGAGGTTGAGGAAACACGCGTCGGGGCCGAACGGGCGCGCGTGCATGCGGCCCTCGGCCACGAAGCGAGCGAGCAGCGTGGAGGCCGCATTTTTGTACTGCTTGTACGTGAGCAGGCGCTCCACCAGCATGTCGCGCGCCTCGCTGGGCGCGAGTTCGGCGATGTCGTCGTCTACCGCATCGCGCTCGCGCGGCAGCAGGCTTTCGGCCTTAATTTCCAGAAGCGTGGACGCCACCAGCAGAAAGTCGCTGGCCACGTCCAAGTCGAGGTTGTCCATGCGCGACACTTCGGCCAGATACTGGTCGGCAATTTGCGTGATGGAGATAGCCCCAATGTCAACCTTCTGACGGCTGACCAGGTACAACAAGAGGTCAAACGGCCCCTCAAAGCTGTCTATGCGAACCTTGTACGACACGCGCGCCCGCTAACGACCAAACGAGAACAAGAGGTCGAACACGTTGCCCGCCGTGGCATCCAGATAGATGCCGATGGGGTTCACGTGCAGCACGTACGGCACCAGAATGACCACAATCATGAACAGGGGAAACGCATACTGCTGCACCTTGTAGTACTGCGGCAGGTACTTCTTCGGCAAAATAAACGCGAAGATGGACGAGCCATCGAGCGGCGGAATGGGCAGCAAGTTGAAGAACATAAGGTACAGGTTAATAAGCGAGAACATGGGCAAGAACATGGTGTAGAAATAATAGAACAGGTCGTTTTGCACCAGCTGCGCCACCGGCAACACCAGCCCAAGCACCGTGAACACCACCGCACCCACAATGGCCAGTACGAGGTTCGCCGCCGGGCCCGCCAGGCCTACGATGAGGTCGCCCTTGCGCGGGTCCTTGAAGTAGGCGGGGTTGTACGGCACCGGCTTCGCGTAACCAAACACCGGCATGCTCATAGCCATAAGCAGAAGCGGCATGATGACCGTACCGAAAGGGTCGATGTGCTTCAGCGGGTTCAGCGACAGCCGCCCCGCGCGCTGAGCCGTAGGGTCGCCCAGCTTGAAGGCCGCAAAACCATGCATGGCCTCGTGACACACGATGGCCGGCACGAAGCTGAGAATAGAGCAGATGAGATAGGGTATTGATATCATAATGCCGACCAGTCTAACGCAACCCACCCGCCCCGCGCCCCCCACCGATGAAATTTCACAAGAAGGGCCAGGGCGGAACATTGAATTCAGCGCGCGCAAAGCTGCTGCGCAAAGAAAAAACCACCGGGGATTGCCCGGTGGTTTGTAAGTTTCTGGTGGTCGCTACAGGATTTGAACCTGTGACCCCCGCCGTGTGAAGGCGATGCTCTCCCGCTGAGCCAAGCGACCACTTTCGTTGCTTCGTCGCAACGTGCTAGGATATTCTAGCGGCACTTCGCTAAGAGCGCAAGGGGGAATTTCGTCCGCCTGCGACGAATCTTCAAAACTCGCCGCCGCGGCAGCGCCGCCAAGCAGCAGCATTCGCGGCCGCCAGAGCGCTCCCCTTCTCCAGCGCTTGCCCGTCAACGCCTCCCCGTTCAGCCCGCCGCGAGTTGTGCGGATGATGTGTGGGACACTTTATTATGCGCCCACCCTCCGGAAATGCGCGCCGATAGCGTAGACTCAGTGCTGCGGCACAGTGTCGCATCGTTTCGGCAACTGGGGTGACGCGATCATCTTTGTTGTCAGTTTTGCCCTTCGGGGTAGGAAGTTAGGTTTTGTATGTCTACTGGTTCAGTTAAGTGGTTCAACGCGGAAAAGGGTTACGGCTTCATCTCTCAGGAGAACGGCGACGACTTGTTCGTCCACTTCAGTGAGATTCAGGGCGAAGGTTTCAAGAGCCTTGACGAAGGTGCAAGCGTCGAGTTTGTCGTCGCTGCCGGCGCCAACGGCAAAAGCCAGGCTACCCAGGTTCGCGCTCTGTAGAGCCACCGAAGTCTAGCATTCAAAAAGCGACCCGCGAGGGTCGCTTTTTTGTGCCCAAAGGCCAGTGACGCTCCCCCGGCGCTTACGCGTCGCCGCGAATTTCGCGTTCTGCGGCAAGCATGGACTCGTAGTTTTCTATCTTGTCATTCAGGCGGTCGAGGCCGGCTTGCATGTCGGCAATGCGTTGCTTCACCAAATCGCGCTGCTCTTCCAGCAACGCCTTGCGCGCGGCGGCCGTCTGTTCACCCTGCTCAAACAGCGCCATGTATTCAATCAGCGCCTCGATAGACACCCCCGCGCCGCGCATGCACTTCACAAACTGCACGCGTGCGCAATCCTGCTCGCCGTAGTCGCGCACGCCACTTGTGTTACGCGTGACGTTGGGCAGAAGACCAATGCGCTCGTAGTAGCGCAGCGTGTCGGCAGAAAGTCCGTAGCGCTTGCTCACTTCCGCAATTTTCATGGCTGCTCCTCTCCTTACGGCCCTATTGAACCACGTGGAGTGCACTCCAAGTCAAGGAAAATCATGAGGAAAGAAAGAACCCTACTGGTAGAAGTGGCGCGCAATGAAGACAACCACCACCATAAACGCAGCAGCAAGGAGCGAGCCCACCGAGGGCACGCCCGCTCGGCCCCGGTCGGGCACAGCAGAGGTGAGGTGCAGTTCGTCCACGCGAGTGTTGGGATTTCTGGTCATACGCGTCGCCTCCTTCGCTGGGTTGCTTCGTCCATTGTAGGAGCTTTCTGAGATCGCGCGCGCCGCTTCGCCGTGGGCGGCAACTTCGGCTATCATGAATGGTTGCGCTGCCTTGAGCCCTTGCCGCCGGGCGCGCATATCAAACCGTTCACACGCAACGCAGAAAGCACGCACGCATCATGATTATGCAGCTTGAACATATAGCAAAGTCGTTTGGAGGGCGCCAGCTCTTCCACAACGTGACGTTTCGCCTGGAAGAGTACGAGCGCCTGGCGCTGGTGGGCCCGAACGGCGCAGGCAAAACCACCCTGCTCAACATCATTTCCGGCCAGGAAGACGCCGACGAGGGCCGTGTGCTGTTCGCAAAGGGCGCGCGCGTGGGCTATCTGGAGCAGGAAGCCATCGAGATGGAGGATCAGCCCATCTTCGAGGAAGTCATGTCTTCCCAGGTAGAAGTGCTGGAAGCCGAGCGCCGCCTCTATAAATTGGAACACGAGCTGGGCGAAAACCCCACCGAGCAGCAGCTGGCGGCGGCGGGTCGGGCGCGCGACGCCTACGAGGTGCTGGGCGGCTACACCATTGAGGCGAAGGTGCGCAGCGTCATGTTCGGCCTTGGTTTCAAGGAAGACGATTTGCGCCGATCAACCACCGAATTCTCCGGCGGCTGGCAGATGCGCATTGCACTGGCGAAGCTACTCATTCGCAACCCTGAGGTACTGCTGCTCGACGAGCCCACCAACCACCTTGACCTGGAAAGCGTGAAGTGGCTCGAAGGCTTTTTGCGCGGCTATGCGGGCACCGTCATTGTGGTCAGCCACGACCGCGCGTTCATGGACAACATGGTGGATCGCGTGGCCGAAGTGGACAACGGCCAGGTGAACCTCTACAAAGGCAACTACTCCGCCTACCTGCGCGCCCGCGAAGAGCGCCTGGAGCGCCTGCGCGCCGAGAAAGTAAAGCAGGACGAAGAGATTGCCCACATGGAGGCCTTCATCGAGAAGTTCCGCTACAAGGCCACGAAAGCCAAACAGGTGCAGGACCGCGTGCGCAAGCTTGAGAGGATCAAGCGCATTGAACTGCCCGAGGAAAAGAAGACGGTGCACTTCAATTTCAAGCAGCCGCCGCGCACGGGCGACGAGGTAGTGCGCGCCCGCAACCTGGTGAAACGCTACGGCGACAAGACGGTATACGACGGCTTTGACTTCACGATGTATCGCGGCGACAAGATTGCGCTCGTGGGCCCGAACGGCGCCGGCAAGTCCACGCTGCTGAAGATGGTGGCCGGCGCGCTTGCGCCCGATGCGGGCACTATCGACTACGGCGTGCACGTGACAAAGACCTACTACGCGCAGCATCAGTTAGAGGAACTGCACCCCGGCAACACCGTGTTCGAGGAACTGGACCGCGTGGCACCGGGCTGGACTATCTCGCAGGTGCGCACGCTTCTGGGCGCGTTTCTGTTTGTGGGCGATGACGTGGACAAACGCGTCAGCGTGCTCTCGGGCGGCGAGAAGAGCCGCTTGGCGCTGGCGAAGATGTTGGTGGCGCCGCGGCCGCTATTGTGCCTCGACGAGCCGACGAACCACTTGGACATTGCGAGCGCCGACATTTTGGAGCAGGCGCTCAAGGCGTTTGAGGGCACCATCCTGTTCATCACGCACGACCGGCACCTCATCCGCGGCGTGGCGAACCGCATTGTGGAGGTGGAACCCGGCCGCGTGACCAACTACGACGGCGACTACGACTATTACCTGTTCAAGAGCGGACAGCTGGACGGCCCCGCGCCGGAGGAACGCTCGCTTGTGGACGAGGTGATGGAAGAGAGCGCAGGCAGCAAGGCGGCCAAGAGCTCGAAGAGCGGCGGGTCGAAGACGGTGGTGAACGTGAACCGCCGTGAACGCGGAGGTTCTGCGGGCGCGAGCAAGGCTGCCGCTGTGGAGTTGACCGCGCCGCGCGAGAGCGCTCCCAAGACCAAAGAGCAGAAGCGCCGTGAGGCCGAGGCGCGCAACCGCGCCTACGCCGCGCTCAAGAACCACCGCAAGCGCATCGCCGAACTCGACCGCCAGATGGAGGCCGACAACGCGCGCATGGCTGAGCTTCTGGAAATGATGGCCGACCCGGACTTCTACATCAACGAGGACGCTTCATCGGATGCCGTGGCGGAGCACGCAAAGTTGAAGCAGCGGTTGGCCGCGGCGGAAGAAGAATGGTTTACGCTCACTGAAGAGCTCGAGGAAGAGATGGCGAAGCAGGCGGAAAGCTTGTAGGGGCTTCTGATGGGGCATGCCCAGTCGCTCGGACAGTCCTGGCTCGCACGAAACGCCCACTGGGCGTTTCGGCTCGTGCGGAACTCGCTTGGTGGGCACGCCCCATCAGAAGCCAGGGAGATTTACGCTGCTTCGACATCGCTTCCTCGACTCTTCGCTCGCTGTGGGGAAGGGCGACCTGCTTGTAGATTTCAATAGGACAAGGGCTCTGCCCTTGCCGTCGGCCTCGTTTCACCTGCGGGTTTAGTAGTGCCGACAGCCCATCGGAGGGAGGGGTTAAACATGCTCAATATTGTGTTGGTAGAGCCGGAGATTCCTCAGAATACGGGGAATATTGCACGCACGTGTGCGTGTGTGGGGGCTCGGTTGCATGTGGTGGAGCCGATGGGGTTTCGCCTGACGCAGAAGCAGCTGGCTCGCGCTGGCTGCGACTATTGGGATCAAGTGGAAGTCGTGCGCTGGGCCTGTGCCGATGCGTTCTTTGAGGCACATAGCAAAGACGAGTTGCACCTGTTCACGGGGCGCGCCGAACGCTCCTTTGCTGACGTCTCGTTTGGAGCGGACGCATTTTTGGTGTTTGGGCGCGAGAGCCGCGGGCTTGATGAGAGCATTCTCGATGCCTATGCCAACCGCTGCGTGCGCATTCCCATGCGCGAGGGACTGCGCAGTCTCAACCTGAGCAACGCCGTCGCCATAGCCACCTACGAAGCCCTCCGCCAACAAGGCTTCCCCAACCTACTCTAGGGAGTGTGGCGCCGCACTTAGCTGAGGTATGCAGCGACGCTATAGCCTGTTATTAAATACCAGGCGGTGGCGCTCAACAAAAAGATGATCACGACCGCAGCAATGATATAGCCCCACCAGCCCTCAGGTGGTGCCTTTTCAATTGCCTTGTCGATAAAGACATTGAGCGTCGGGCTTTTTCGCATCAAACCCTCAACAGGCTCCACCAGAACAGAGCACAGATGCGCAATCAGCAATAAGAGGGGAAAATAGAGTATGGCCAAGATGGCTGGGCTAGTGAGAATCGCCACCCAATGGGGATTTAGTATACTTGTGAGCCATTCAAACATGGTAGTCCTCACTCTCTCACACGTGGTGAAGATACCTCGTATTTTACCACGTTTTCACGCAAAAGTCCTGTTCGTAAGGAGCAAAGCTCATTGCTTGGTGGGGCTATCACTTCAGTCCAACTACCAGCATTTACTCAAAAGAAAAGCCGGAAACGCGTGGTTTCCGGCTTCAAGATATCTCTGGTGGGCCCAGCAGGACTCGAACCTGCAACCAAGGGATTATGAGTCCCCTGCTCCGCCATTGAGCTATAGGCCCGCGCGCGAAGCGCTCGGCTATTCTATCCCAAATGGACGGGAAATATCAAACAGCACGCACTTCCTTCGCGAAAAAACACGTGACAGCGCAGCCAACAGCACCCGTCAACGCCCGAGCGCCGTCAGCGCAGTTCGTTCGCCCTAGTACACCATTCCCATGGTCTCGCGCACCTCATCAAGCGTGGCGTTTGCAATCTCGTTGGCGCGGCGGTTGCCCTCGTGCAGCACATCCTCGATATACGCCATGTCGCCCAGCAGTTCCTCGCGACGCGCGCGAATGGGAGCCAGGTAGGTGTTGACGCTTTCGGTGACGTACTTCTTCAGCGCGCCCGAACCGCCCTCGCCAATCTCGGCAGCGATGTCCACTTCTGTGCGACCCGTGCACAGCGCCGCCGTGGTCAGCAGCGCGGACACACCCGGGCGATTGTCGAAGTCATACGTGATGTTACGGTCGGAGTCGGTCTGCGACTTCTTGATGAGCTTCGCCGTTTCCGCATCCGTGGCCGAAAGGCTAATAGCGTTGCCATAGCTCTTCGACATCTTGCGGCCGTCGAGACCCGGAATAGCCGGCGCATCATTCAACAGGCCATCGGGCTCGGGGAACACGTGTCCGTAGCGCTCGTTGAAGCGGCGCGCAATCTGGCGCGTCTGCTCGATGTGCGGCATCTGGTCCTTGCCCACGGGCACAATGTTGCCCTTGCAGAACAGGATGTCGCACGCCTGGTGCACGGGATATGTCAGCAAAAGCCCCGACAACACGTGGCCCGACGCGTCCTGCTCGGCCTTCACCGTGGGGTTGCGCAACAGCTCGGCCTCAGTCACAAGCGACAAGAACGGCAGCATGAGTTGGTTCAGCGCCGGCACCGCCGAATGCGTGAAGATGATGGTCTTCTCCGGGTCGATGCCGCAGGCCAGGTAGTCCACCACCATGTTGCGCACGTTGTCGGCGATGTGCTCGGTGGTGTCGCGGTCGGTGATAACCTGGTAATCGGCAATGATGATACGGCTGGTCACGCCCAGGTTTTGCAGCGCCACGCGCTCGCGGATGGTGCCGAAGTAGTGGCCCAAGTGCAGCCGCCCCGTGGGGCGGTCGCCAGTCAGCATAGTGTACTTTTCGGGATGTACGGGCAAGTCGGCGCGGATTTCGTCGGAGCGCTTGCGGCTGGCTTCGTAGCTGTCGATGCTCATAGCAGTATCTCTTTCGGTCGTGCGTACGGATTTCGTCGTCGCACCAGTATAGCGAATCATCCGCCGCCCTGGTCCTTATAATAGTGAGAGTGCGCGCAGAAAGAAACTTGAGCCCCAGGATGAAGGCGAACCCAACGCGGAATACGGCATCAGTTTCCGTCCCAAAAAAAATCGAACCCCCGAAGGGGTTCGAACAAGATTCAAATGGCTCCCCGGGTAGGATTCGAACCTACAACCCTCCGGTTAACAGCCGGATGCTCTGCCGTTGAGCTACCGAGGAATGGAGCCGTGCGCTTTTCCTTCTCGGAACGCGCAAGTGAAGATTATACCGGAACACGTTCTTTGCGCAAGACCGAATTTTAGCAAGTTTTCAAGCAACTCCAAAACGGTCGACAGCGGGGCCCTCGCAAGACCCTGCTGTCGGTCTCTTCGCTACTGCAAGCCCTCAATGCTCGGAATGGTGGCGAAACCGGCGGCCAGTTCCTCGTCGGTGGGCACGTGGTCGGCCATGTCGCCGCGGTTATAGGCGTCGTAGGCTTTCATGTCGAAGTAGCCGGTGCCCGTAAGGCCAAAGAGGATGGTCTTTGCCTCCCCCGTCTCGGCGCAGCGACGCGCTTCCTCCATGGCTTGGAAGATGGCGTGGGCGCTCTCCGGCGCAGGCAGGATGGTTTCAAGCCGCGCGAACTCTACGGCCGCAGCGAAGATGTCGGTCTGGCGCACGGCCACAGCCTCCAGGTAGCCGTCGTGCTTGAGCTTGGATACGATGGGGCTCATGCCGTGATAGCGCAGGCCTCCCGCGTGATCAGGGCTTGGCTGGAAGCCGTTGCCCAGCGTGTACATCTTCGCGAGCGGACACGTGCGGCCCGTGTCGGCGAAGTCGTAGGCGAAGCGCCCACGCGTGAGCGAGGGGCAGCTTGCCGGCTCCACGGCCACGAAGCGCGTGTCAGGCCGCTCGCCGGTCAGCTTGTCGCGCATGAACGGCGCAATAAGGCCGCCCAAATTCGACCCGCCACCCGCGCAGCCAATCACAACATCCGGATACTCGCCCAGCTCTTCGAAGGCGGCGTAGCTCTCCAGGCCAATGATGGACTGGTGCAACACCACCTGGTTGAGCACGCTTCCCAGCGTGTAGCGGCCCTTGTTCTCGGGGATGTTGAGCGCGCGCTCAACGGCTTCCGAGATAGCCGTCCCAAGCGAGCCCGTGGAATCGGGATGTTCCGCCAGCATCTTGCGCCCGATCTCGGTGGTATCCGACGGCGAGGGCGTCACGCGGGCATCGAACGTCTCCATGATGTTGCGGCGGAAGGGCTTCTGCTCATAGGAGCACTTCACCATGAATACGTCCAGGTTCAGCCCAAAGTGCGCCGACGCCTCCGCCAGCGCCGTACCCCACTGGCCCGCGCCCGTCTCGGTGGTGATGCCGGTGAGGTCTTGCGCCTTGGCGTAGTACGCCTGCGCAATGGCCGAATTCAGCTTGTGCGAGCCAGACGTATTGTTGCCCTCAAACTTGTAGTAAATCTTCGCCGGCGTGCCCAGTGCCCGCTCCAAGTTGTACGCGCGACACAGCGGCGAGGGTCGGTAGATGCGATACATCTCCAGCACCGGCTCCGGAATGTCGAAGTACGCCGTGTCGTCATCAAGCTCCTGGCGCACCAACTCGTCGCAAAACACGGGCGCAAGGTCTTCCGGTGTGGCAACCGCGCCGTTCGGCAGGCGAATGGGCTCCGGCTTCTCCGGCATATCGGCCCGCAGGTTGTACCACTGCGTGGGAATTTGGTCTTCGCGCAGGTACAGGCGGTGCGGTGCGTTCTCGGTCATGATGGATCCCTTTCCTTCAAGCTCGTGCGGCGTCCCCGCCGCGTCGTATCCTTCCCCTCGCGCACAAAAAAGAGCCCCCGGATCTCCGAGGGCTCTTCTGTAAGTATGTGCGGAACAGAAGCCTATGCGAGACCCGGGATCAATGCCTTCTATTCCACCACCAAGCGCCGACCAGCAACGCGCAGAACACGAAGTCGGCGAACGCAGCTGTGTTGGCAGTGGCTAACAAGTAAGGCCATTCCTTTCGGATGTCGGGTCACGACGGCCAGTATAGCCACAAAGCACGGCGCGCGCAAGGTGCCTTTCAGGGGCCATTTGGTGCGCTCGCGGATAAATATCTCGTTACAACAGCATTTTTGGCCCCGTTATTCGCTCCATTGTAATAAAGTATACGAATACGTGACGCCATACGCTCGGGCGTGTGACGTGCGTAGGAGCCTAATGCTCAAAGGAGGGCCTCGCTCGTAAGCGAGGTTTTGAGGGAAGGAGACACCACCCTATGGAAAGTAAAAGTGCATTTAGCAGGCGTCAGTTCGTCGAGCTGCTCGGCGTGTCTGCGGCAGGCTTCGGCCTGGTCAGCCTCGCGGGCTGCGGTGGCGGCGATGACAAGGGCACAGAAACGCCCAAGTCCGATAGCGGCGCCCCCACCGATGGCGGCATGGCCGACACCATCACCTACAGCCTAACAGCTGACCCGCGCGCCCTTGACCCGGCGTACTTCGACGACGGCGAGTCCGCCGTTGTGGCCTGCAACATCTACGAAGGTCTGTACCAGTACGGCCTCAAGGACGCCAAGGTGGCGCCCTGCCTGGCCAAAGACCTGCCCGAGATCTCGGACGACGGCCTGGTGTACACCATCGCGCTGAACGAGGGCATCAAGTTCCACGACGGCGCCGACTTCAACGCCGACGCGGTTGTGAAGTCCATCGAGCGTCAGCTTGAGCCGAACCGCAACTCCGACATGCCCTACGCTTCGTTCGTGTTCGGCGAGGCCGAAGCGGGTTCTGGCGTTGAGAAGGTTGAAGCCGTGGACGACTACACGGTGAAAATCACCATGCGTGCCGCCAACGCCGCGTTCGTGAAGAACCTGGCCATGGCGCTGGCTTCCCCCATCGTGTCCCCGACGGCTGCTGCCGCCGCCACGCCGGGTCAGCCCATCGACAAGCCGGCCGGCACCGGTCCCTATAAGTATGTAGACTGGACCAAGGGTGCTCAGGTTGTTCTTGAGGCCAACGAAGAGTACTGGGGCGATGCTCCCAAGACGAAGAACATCGTCTTCAGGATTATTGCCGAGGGCAACACGCGTCTGACCTCGCTCATGAACGGCGAGTGCGACATCATCTCCAGCGTTGACCCATCTTCCGCCGACCAGATCACGAGCTCCGGCTTCGAGCTGTTCTCCGAAGACGGCATGACCATCAACTACATGGCCTTCAACACCGAGTCCGACAAGTGCAAGGATCAGGAAGTCCGCAAGGCTATCGCCCAGGCCATCAACGTCGAGGAAATGGTGAACGCCATTTACGGCGACTACGCCACCGTGGCGAACTCCGTCATGCCTCTGTGGATGGCTCCCTACGACAAGGACGTCAAGCAGACGGCGTTTGATCCCGAGGCCGCGAAAAAGACGCTCGCCGACAAGGGCATCACGTCGCTCACCTGCATCACCTACACCACCGCTCGCCCCTACAACCAGAAGGGCGGCCAGGATCTGGCGAACATGATCCAGGGCTACCTGCGCGAAGTGGGCGTTGAGGTCAGCATCACGCAGTACGACTGGACCACCTATAAGACCAAGGTGCAGACGGATCCCTACGACATCTGCTTCTACGGCTGGACGGGCGACAACGGCGACCCGGACAACTTCATGAACCTGCTCGCCGACACGAACTGGTCCATGAACGTGGCGCACTGGCAGGACGAGGAGTACAAGGCCCTCATCGCCGAAGGTCTGGCCACTCCCGATGGCGACGAGCGCGATGCCATCTACCTCAAGTGCGAGCAGATGGTTGCCGAGAAGCAGCCGTGGGTGCTCATCTCCCACTCCAAGAACCTGCTCGGCATTAACCCGAAGGTGAAGGATTTCTACTATCATCCCACGGGTGTCGCATTCTTCAAGGGCGTTTCCAAGCAAGCGTAAAGCCCTCAAAACGACACCCCGCCCCTCGCGGGGTGTCGTTTCCCACCGGTGTGGCCCTCACGTCATATTCTCGTAACGTGTGGGCCACAGTTGCGTTACACTGTCGTACGGTCGTATTCGATCCAACGATATCGCGCGCCGGGCAAACTCGACGCGCTTGAAGCCGAGGGCCACCGCCTTCGGCTTCATTCCTGTTTTCTACAGGGAAGGCAAGAAAGGAGCTTTATGCTCAAGTACATCCTCAAACGAATCCTTATGGTGATTCCCGTCTTGCTGGGTGTGACTGTCATTATCTTCTTGATCACGCGCGTGTTGGCCTCGGACCCGGCTCCGGTGGTTCTAGGCGAGCACGCAACCACAGAAGCGATGGCAGTTTGGCGAGCGGACAACGGGCTGGATGATCCCATCTGGCTTCAGTACGTGAACTTCGTGGTGAATGCCGTGCAAGGCAACCTCGGGTACTCGTATTACACCCACCAGCCAGTCACGGCTGAAATCGCCGCGCGCTTCCCCGCCACGGCCGAGCTTGCCATCTGCGCCATTATTGTGGCCACGCTTCTGGGCGTGTCGCTGGGCGTGCTGGCGGCTGTGAAGAAGAACAAGCTGGCGGATAACGTCAGTATGTTGGTGGCACTTATCGGCGTGTCCATGCCCATCTTTTGGTCGGGCATCTTGCTCATTTTGCTGTTCGCCGGCATCTTGCACGTGCTGCCGTCCAGCGGACGCGTCACACCGCTTTTGCAGCCAACCGGAGGAACCGGGTTCTTCATACTTGATACCATCATGCGCGGTAACTTCGAAGCGCTGGGAGACGTGCTCATTCACCTGATTCTTCCCACGCTGGCACTGTCTCTGTACTCCATGGCCATCATCACGCGCATGACGCGCTCAAGTATGCTTGAGACGCTGAACGCCGACTACATTCGTACGGCGCGCGCTAAGGGCCTGTCCAAGGGTTCCGTCAACATCAAGCACGCACTGCGCAACGCCATGTTGCCCATCTCCACGGTTATTGGCTTGCAGTTCGGCAGCTTGCTCGGCGGCGCACTGCTCACTGAGACCGTGTTCGCGTGGCCGGGCATTGGCAAGTTTGCCGTGGACTGCGTACTGAAGAGCGACTTCCCGGTGGTGCAAGGCATCGTGCTATTGGTGGCCGTCATCTTCGTCATCATGAACTTGGTTGTTGACATTATCTACGCCTGGCTGGATCCCCGCATCAAGTACGGCGCGAAGGAAGAGGGGTGATCGGCATGGCGAAGAAGCTTGCAACCGAGCCCAACGGCGTAGCGCTGCAGGGCGGGCAGCCCAAGGAGAAGCGCGAGAGCATCTGGAAGGATGTGTTCGCGGGCATTGTCTCCAACAAGGCGTCGCTTATCAGTGCCATCTTTATTATTGTATTGGCGCTTATCGCGCTTGTCACAAAGTTCTTTCCGCAGGTACTCCCCTACGACCCGTACGCGCAGAACCTGAGCGAGTCTTTGGTGGGGCCGTCGGCCGCGCACTGGTTCGGCACCGACATTCAAGGCCGCGACATTTTCTGCCGCGTGCTGGTGGGTACACAGATCACACTGACCGTGGGTCTGGCCGCGGTGGCCATCTCGCTCACCGTGGGCGTAATACTCGGTTCCATCGCCGGCTACAAGGGCGGCAAGTGGGACACCGTCATCATGCGCATCATGGACATGATGCTGGCCATTCCGTCCATCCTGCTGGCTATTGCCATCATGGCGGCGCTTGGGCCGGGCATTGAGAAGGCCGTTATCGCCATTGGCCTGGTGTCCATTCCGGAATACGCGCGTATCGTGCGCTCCGAGATTCTGTCCATCAAGGAAAACGATTACGTGGCTGCGGCGCGCGTGGTGGGCAACTCGAACTTTGCCATTGTTTTTCGCCATGTGCTGCCGAACACGTTGCCGTCCATTATTGTGCGTGCGACGCTTGGCATTTCCACGGCCATTCTGGACGCGGCGGCGCTCGGCTTCTTGGGCCTGGGCGTGCAGCCTCCGGCGGCTGAGTGGGGCGACATGCTGGGCCGCGGCCGCAACGAACTGTTCCAGGCTCCCTGGCTCATGATTTTCCCCGGTTTGGCTATTACGCTGACCGTGCTCGCGTTCAACCTGCTGGGCGACGGCGTGCGCGACGGTTTGGACCCCAAGGCAAGGAAGAGGTGATCCCATGTTGTTATCGGTGAAGAACCTCTCCACGGAGTTCCCCGTTAAGAAGGGCATTGTGCGCGCGGTCGAGGACGTGAGCTTCGACGTGGATTCCGGCGAGATTTTGGCCATCGTGGGCGAGTCGGGTTCCGGCAAGTCCGTGACCAGCCTGTCGGTGATGGGGCTTTTGGCTGAACCGGGGCATGTGGCCGGCGGCTCCATCGAATTTGAGGGCAGGGACCTGGTGGCGCTGTCGGAGAAGGAGTACCGCCAGCTGCGCGGCAACGACATGGCCATGATTTTCCAGGAGCCCATGACATCGCTGAACCCCGTGTATCGCGTGGGCAACCAGATTGTTGAGGCCATCCGCACGCACGAGAAGATTTCGAAGAAGGACGCTCGCGAGCGTGCGATTGACCTGTTGCGCAAGGTGGGTATCCCCTCGCCTGAGAAGCGCATCGACGACTACCCGCACCAGATGTCGGGCGGCATGCGTCAGCGCGTCATGATTGCCATGGCGTTGGCCTGCAACCCGAAGCTGCTGATTGCCGACGAGCCCACCACGGCGCTTGACGTGACCATCCAGGCGCAAATCCTGGACTTACTGCGCCGTCTGCGCGACGATACAGGCATGGCGGTGCTGCTGATCACGCACGACTTGGGCGTGGTGAGCGAAACGGCCGACCGCGTAGTGGTTATGTATTGCGGCCAGGTGGTGGAAGAGGCCGAGGTGCGCACGCTCTTCGACCATCCGATGCACCCCTACACGTTGGGCCTGTTGAAGTCGATCCCCCGCCTGGAGGACGACGACACGAAGCGCCTCTATATGATTAAGGGCATGGTGCCGAACCCGCTGGAGATGCCGCCGGGCTGTCACTTCAGCGACCGCTGCGATTCCTGCATGGACATCTGCCGCCAGAAGGTGCCGGGCTTGGTGGACATCAACGGCCACAAGGTGCGATGCTTCCTGTACGAGAACGCCGAGGGCGAGGCCAAGAGTGCTTCTGCCATCGCCGAGGCTGAGGCGGAGGCTATTGCGGATGCCGAGGCGGCCCGCGAGGTGGAAACCGCCGAGGCGCTGCTGGCGGCTGACGAACTGCGCGAGGCGGAGATTGAGGAAATCGAGAAGACCGAGGAGGCGGGCCGATGAGCGATACCAAGCAGACCGCGCCCGAGCAGGACATTCTGCTCGACGTGCAGCACCTTACGAAGCGCTTCGCCGCCGAGACGAACTTCTTTGGCCGCGCGACGTCGTACGTGCAGGCCGTTGATGACGTGAGCTTCCAGATTCGCCGTGGCGAGGCGTTTGGCCTCGTGGGTGAGTCGGGTTGCGGCAAGACCACCGTGGGCAAAATGCTGGTAAACTTGCTCACGCCCACGTCGGGCAAAATCATCTTCGACGGGCAGGACCTCACGGCCATGAAGCAGGCCGAGCGCAAGAAGTTCTGCCGCGACATTCAGCTGATCTTCCAGGACCCCTACGCGTCGCTCAACCCGCGCATGCGCATAGGCGACATTATTGCCGAACCTATTCTCACGAACAACATTCTGCCGAAAGACCAGGTGGAAGACCGTGTGAACGAGCTTTTGGAGTGCGTGGGCCTGGCGAACTACATGCGCAACCGCTACCCGCACGAGTTCTCCGGCGGCCAGCGTCAGCGCGTCGGTATTGCGCGCGCCCTGGCCGTGAACCCGAAGCTTATCGTGTGCGACGAGCCGGTGTCGGCTTTGGACGTGTCCATTCAGGCACAGGTGCTGAACCTGCTGGATGACTTGAAGGAACAGTTCGGGCTCACGTATTTGTTCATCGCGCACGGCTTGAACGTGGTGAAGCATGTGTCCGACCGCGTGGGCGTGATGTACCTCGGCAAGATGATGGAGATTGCGCCGAAGAAGTCGCTGTACGCCGACCCGCTGTCGCCGTACACGCAGGCGCTGCTGTCGGCTATTCCGTCGGTTGACCCGGCCAGCAAGAAGGAGCGCATCATCCTTGAGGGCGATGTGCCCTCGCCTATTGACCCGCCAGCGGGCTGCCGCTTTGCGGGTCGCTGCTTTGCCAAGGTGGACGGCTGCGACGAGGTTATGCCGCCGCTGGTTGAGGTGAAGGAAGATCATTGTGTGGCCTGCCATCGCTACGATGAGGGTGGGCCGGGGACGGCGGTTATTGGGTAACTCCCTGGATTCAACCTGCGACGGGGTGCCTCTTCGGCATACTCAAGTCGCTCGAACAGTCCTGACTCGCACGGAGGCCCCACTGGGGCCTCCGGCTCGTGCGGAACTCGCTTGGTTGAGCACGCCGAAGAGGCACCCCTGGGTTGGGACTTTTATCCAACCTGATGTCCCCGCCCCTCCCTCTCTCCGCTTTCCCCTTTTAAAAAGTGTGACGCGCTTCGCGCTGACTATTACGCCAAAAGGCATTCGCTTTTCCCATCATCATGACGGGGGGCATTCCCTCATAAGTAAACATTACCTGTTAGGTAACCCACGTAGTCCAGCTATAAAGAGTCAATAGGTAATTCGGGGTTTTTCTCGTTTGTTTTGGCTGCTTTTGATGACTGGAT
>NZ_JASJEU010000025.1:0-133726 GCF_030077735.1 Gordonibacter faecis
GGAGTCGAAGGATCCCGCGCGGCGATAGCTGGGAGATTTCCTACTGACGCCGCACGGGATCCTTCGACTCCGCGCCTACGGCGCTCCGCTCAGGATGACAAGGGATCGCGCTTGCGGCGCTCCGTGCGGATGGCATGGAGTTGCGTTTGCGGAACTCTGCTTGGAATGACAAGCTATGACCAGCCTTTACTTGACAGAGAAAGGTCAACTTTTTACCACAAGCTAAAACTACTCTAGTTCCTCGTCGGGTAAGACATCTAGATCTTCCTCAGTGATACCAAATTCTGCTAAGACTTCATCCATTGACCAGCGAAGCTTGGTGCTTTCCCCTTCACTCTCCGTACGGTGCATTACTTTACTGGGAATAGATTCTTCGTCTTCATCAGGTGATGCAACAATGTTTTCGTCAATCATCGTAATCATTCCCCTTTTGATCGACAACCTTTCATACGTCCAAATTCGCGAAAGATATCAATTCGCGCGAAGCGCGAAAGCTACCGTACAGGTTGGCGTAGTAAGACAGCGAGGAGCCCCTTCGTGCCGATAATCGGGCCGTTTCGCGGCTGAGCGTACTTTGTACGCGAAGGTAAGCGAAAAAGGGCCGAGGATCGGTGCGAAGGGGCTCCGCAGCGTCGAGTCATTCCGTTGGCCGGCAGGCCAACGGAATACATCAGCGTCAAGCAGTTGCGCTGGCCGGTAGGCCAGCGCAACCAATTATTCTCCCAGGACGAAGCGCTTGAAGTCGACGATCTTGATTTCGCCGCCCAGGGTCTTGGCAACCTCAGCGGTGTACTCGCTCACGGTCTGGTCCGGGTTCTTCACGAACGGCTGCTCGGTGAGGGTGTTTTCCTTGAAGAACTTCTCCAGACGGCCGGTGGCCATCTTCTCCTGGATGGCCTCGGGCTTGCCGGACTCGGCGGCCTGCGCCATGTAGATGGACTTCTCATGCTCAATGACGGCCGGGTCAACGGCGTCGCGGTTCGCGGCAACCGGAGCGGCGGCAGCCACCTGCATGGCCACGTCGCGGCCATATGCCTTGAAGCCGTCGGACGTGGGGTCGATGCCCTCCACGTCGAACTGCACGAGCACGCCAATCTTGCCGCCGCCGTGGATGTAGGACGACACCGCGCCACCCTCAACAACGGCGAAGCGGGACAGCTGAATGTTCTCGCCAAGCGTGTGGATGGCATCGGTCACAACAGCCTCCACCGTCTCGCCCTCAGCGTCGGCGGCCTTCAGGGCCTCCAGGTCAGCCGGCTTGGCGGCCAAAGCAGCCTTGGCAATCTTCTCAGCGTAAGCCTTGAACTTGTCGTTCATGCCCACGAAGTCGGTCTCGCAGTTGAGCTCAACCACGGCGCCGGACTTCGCATCGTCGGACACGATAGCCATTACCGTGCCCTCGTTCGTGGCGCGGCCGGCCTTTTTGGCCACCGCGGCAAGACCGCGGGTGCGCAGGACGTCGACGGCCATGTCCAGGTTACCGTCGGCCTCGACGAGCGCCTTCTTGCACTCCATCATGCCAGCGCCGGTCATCTCGCGAAGTTCCTTAACCATGGAAGCGGTGATGTCAGCCACGTTGATCCTTTCTCTCGGCGGCACCGCAACGCGGCACCGGGTAAAAGCGCCCTCAAGCCTGATCGGAGGATGAGGGCGCGTCTCTTCTCTCGTACATCCCGCCCGCTCACCCACTCGGGCGAAGGCGGAATTGTTCGCTTTGTCGCTTATTCAGCGGCAGGAGCAGCGGCGGCCTCGGGGGCAGCAGCCTCAGCCGGAGCGGCCTCGGGGGCAGCCTCAGCGGCAGGAGAGGCAGCCTCAGTTTCGCCAGCAAGTTCAGCGGCGGACACCGGCACGCCCACGCCAGCGGTCACGGCGTCGGCCACGAAGTCGGCCAGCAGGCGCACGGAGCGGATGGCGTCGTCGTTCGCCGGAATGCCGTAATCCACGTCGTCCGGGTCGCAGTTCGTGTCGAGCGTGCCCACCACGGGGATGTTCAGGCGGCGCGCCTCATGGATGGCGATAGCCTCGCGGTTCGTGTCGATGACGAAGATGGCATCGGGTACGCGCTTCATGTTGCGGATGCCGTTGAGGTTCGTCTGGAGTTTGCCCAGCTCCTTGCGCAGCAGGATCTGCTCCTTCTTCGGGAGCACCGCCATGCGGCCGTCGGCCTCCATAGCCTCAAGTTCCTCCATGCGGGTCACGCGGGAGCGAATGGTGACGAAGTTCGTCAGCATACCGCCGAGCCAGCGGGCGTTCACGTAGGGCATGCCACACTTGTTAGCGGCATCGGCCACGGCTTCCTGGGCCTGCTTCTTCGTGCCCACAAACAGCACGGTGCCGCCCTTGCGCGCGGTCTCAGACACAAACGTGTAGGCCGCGTCCAGGCCATAAAGCGTCTGCTTGAGGTCGATGATGTAGATGTCCCCACGGCTGCCGAAGATATACGGCTTCATCTTGGGGTTCCAACGGCGCGTCTGATGGCCGAAGTGGCTGCCTGCATCAAGCAGCGTCTGAATGCTGACTTTCGTCATAACTCTCTCCATTCGTTAGTCCTCTGCTCGCGGTCATCCCCGTGTCCGCAGCCTTTTTCGGTTGGCCACTGGCGGAGCGGGTCGCGCAAGCATGCGTAATTAGAAACTGTAGAAGTATAACCGACCAAACCGATGAGCGCAAGGGTGCGTTTTGATCGTCCGAGGCAGATACTTAATCTCAGCGCCTTGATGACCGAGAAGCAGCAACTACCGCCAGGGCAATAAGCGCAACCAGTACAAGCGGCGCGCTATTCAGCGGATCGCCGGTCTTGGCGAAGGGATGGGCCGGGGAGCCTGGTGCGGGGCCCTTGTTGGTGTCAGTGCCCTCATTGTTGTCGCCAGGACGCTCATCGTTGTCACCAGGTCCCTCATTCTTGTCACCGCCACCTTCGCCGCTGTCTCCCCCACCGCTTCCGCCGCCGCCCTCACCCAGCTCCTCGGCCATGAACTCCCAGCCGATGGTGCCACTGGCATCTTGAAACTCGTTGCCCATGGTGAGGGGAACCTCCAGCACAAGGGTAAGCGTCACGTGCGCACCGGGCGCAAAGGTGCCCAGACACACCCAATCGGCAAGGCTTGCCGTTTGGCTTGGCGGCGCGTCGAAAAGCTTCGAACCTTTCCCGGCATCAACCAGTGTCACAGACAGGTTCAGTAAGGACAGAAAATCGGCTGAGCCCGCCAAGACACCGGTTGATCGCAGGTAGAGTTTCGCAGGAGCAGCGCTCACACTATTATTCGTGATGGTGACTTGCTGTGTGGGGGTATCTCCCGGCATAACGTTTTTGAAGTTGGAGAAGAGGTCATCGACGGGTCGGCCATCTGCGTCTCGCACCGCAAGCACATGCGCGTCGCCCTGATAGGTGACATCAGCATGCGCAGTGCCAGCAGGCAATGCGACACACGCAAACGCAAACACCACTGCTATAAGCAAGCCCACTCGCATAGTATGCATTGCGCTCATGAATTCTTGTTGAACAGAAAACGCGCGCGAAACGCATTGCTCCTTGTCAAGCACCATGAGCGCTCACCCCCTGAAAGAACGCGATCGGCACCAAGGCACTCTTCTGAACAAAAGGCTTGCCCGTATCCTGCAGATCAATAGGTTCACTGGCGTCCGTGGCAAGAGCGTTCTCCTCTTCGCCCTCATCAGCAACACCCTCCTCCGCCACCTCTGCTTCGGCCACAAACTCCTTAGCGATGCCGGTCAAGTAACCTGGCGCGCTCGGAGGGTTGTCGATGCGGGCGTAGGTCGCGTCCGTCACACCAGCGGTGGCAAAGGCTGTTTTTTTGCCACCCACAAGAGCCTGGCAGTTCCCGAACATAGAAGCCGAGGTAGTGGAGGTAACCCCCTTCGTGCTCCATTCTGCACCAGCGTATATGGTGACAAGCTTGGAGCAGTCAAGAAACATGCTGCTCATGCTAGTAACGTTTGAAGTATTGAAGCTTGAAAGATCAAGGGTGGTAAGGGCGGGGCATCTATAGAACATGAAACTCATGTCGACAACGTTTGAAGTGTTGAAGCCGGATAGGTTAAGGGTTTTAAGAACAGGGCAGATAAAGAACATGTAATCCATTCTCTTCACGCTTGACGTATTGAAATGGGAAAGGTCGAGGGTGGTAAGTTTTTTGCAGCCAGAAAACATGAACCTCATGTCACTGACTTTTGAAGTGTTGAAGTTGGACACGTTAAGGGTAGTGAGGGCTTCGCAGGCATTAAACATGTAATACATGGTAGTGACGTTTGAAGTGTCGAATTTGGACACGTCGAGGCCGGTAAGGGCAGAGCATTTACTGAACATGGCTTGCATAGTAGTGACGTTTGAAGTGTTGAAGCTAGAAACGTTAAGGGTGGTAAGCGCACTGCAGCCACCAAACATGGAACTCATGTTTAAGACGCTTGAAGTGTTGAAGCTGGAAAGATTAAGGGTGGTAAGAGATCCGCAACTATTAAACATAGCCTCCATACTAGTGACGCTTGGGGTATTGAAGCCAGAAAGGTTGAGAGCGGTAAGCGCGTTGCAATTGTAGAACATATAACTCATGTTGGTGACGCTTGAGTTGGCAAACTGGGAGAGGTCAAGTGTCCGAAGTTGTTTGCAATTGGCAAACATGTGATCCATTGAAGCGACTTTTGGGGTTTTGAAGTTGGAAATTTTAAGTTCTGTAAGGGCACCACAACTCTCGAACATAGACCTCATGTCAATGACGTTCGAGGTATCAAAATTTGAGAGGTTGAGAGCGGTAAGCGCGGAGCAGATATGGAACATTTTGAACATAGTAGTGACGTTCGAAGTATCAAAATTGGAGAGGTTGAGGGTGGTAAGGGCGTTGCAGTTATTGAACATGGCTTGCATGTTGGTGACACTTGAGGTGTTGAAGCTGGAAAGGTTCAGGGTAGTAAGAACGTTGCAACTCGAAAACATGGAGTTCATGTTGGTGACATTTGAGGTGTTGAAGCTGGAAAGATCAAGAGTGCTCAGCGTGAAGCAGCTCGTAAACAGAGCTTCCATAGTGGTCACGTTTGAAGTATCGAAATTCGAGAAGTCGAACCTCGTGACAGAATTCAGATTGTAAAATGCTTTAGCACAATTCGGGTTTGCATATATCTTGTCAGTTGAGAGAATGTAAACCTTATAGTTAGCGCCCTCTAGCTTGCGATACAAAAGCACAGAGCCGTCGTGCGCCTCACTTACATCCACAGAATTGAGACCCTTGACGGTATCTCCGTATTTTGCACTTGTTCCAAAGGTAACCGAGGTAACAGAAGTGTCAGTTGATTCAGACGAAGAAGCCCCGCCCTTTATTGCAACGTTGAGCGCCTCGCCCGTCACCAAAAGTCCGCCAGTGAGGTAGCCGGGCTGGCCACCTTTGCCGTCGATGCGAGCATACGTTTTATCAGTGGGTTTATCGCTCGACCACGTTGTTCCTGCGACACCTTTAAGAACTCTGCAGGTTCCAAACATTGAGGACGAGGAAGAGACGCCATCCGTATTCCATCCTGCCCCCGCATATATGGTGGCCAGATTGGAGCAGCTATTGAACAGGTAGCTCATGTTGGTGACGTTTGACGTGTTGAAGTTGGAAAGGTTAAGGGCGGTAAACTTGCAGCCTTGGAACATATAACTCATGTTGGTGACACTTGAGGTATCAAAATGCGTTACATCAAGGGTCGACAAGGAGACGCAAAAATTGAACATCATACTCATGTTTTTGACGCTTGAGGTGTCGAAGCCGGAAAGGTCCAGGTTAGCAAGCGGCGAGCAGCTATCGAACATGCCGTGCATGTCGGTGACGTTCGAGGTGTCAAAGCCCGAGAGGTTAACGGTAGCAAGCTTGAAGCAGTGGGCGAACATGTTAGACATGTCAACCACCTGAGAGGTATCAAGACCTGGTACGGCGGTTTTTGTCAGAGTGAGACTCTTCAAAGCAGAGCATTGATAAAACATCTTTTTGAGCGTAGTAGTCCGTGACGTCGTAAAGTTGGATAACGTGACACTGGTAAGATTCTCAAGATAAGCAAACAGCGAAGTGGAATCTGCATTGGTAAAAATAGTACCAGTGGAAAGAATGTAGGCGGTAAAAGTGTCGTCGCCATTGTTCTTATGATACAGATTTACCGAGTGGTTTTGGTCTGCGCTCACGTCAACGATGTCATCGGTTGGAACGTCTTTGACATCCTCTTTACGGTTCTTGTAGGTGTCAAAAATGACCGTTGTCACCTTATAGTGGTCACCCGTGCTTTCCGCCTTGGCGCGTTCAGCTCTCAGGATGCTCGGCCCAATACCAAAAGTCTTGCTACTATCGGCTGCGATACCCTTTATGGCGCTGTTCAGTTTTTCGCCCTGAATAAGGGTGGCCTCTGTCCCCCACACCGCGTAGAGTGTCTTTTTCGGATTGGCGAGGGCAAGTGTTACCGAGTCGCCCGGCCTGTATGCAGCTTGGGTTGCCTGCGCCGTTTCTGCCCAGCCCAAGAAAACACTGTTCTCTTTTTGCGGAAGGGTACGCGGATCTGCGTAAGTGTCCGGAATAGTAAAGGTGGTGGTTTCGCTTTTGACAATCCTCTTTTGCGCTGGGGGCACACTTGATGCGTCGCCGCCGTTTGCGTCAAAGCTCATCTGATAGATGCCGGCGCCGAATACAAATGCGTTAGTAAGAGGATCGGTAGCAGTTTTCAAAAACGACAACGTGCCTGCCGCCACAAGAGAGATAAGCAGCAGAGTGGTTGCCGCAAGAATACGAACGCGCCTGGCGAAGCGGCGCTTACGAGTGGGTGCAGCGACCGATGAGGACACCCCTACTGCGGCTGTCCGGCTCGCATCTTTTGTCTTCTCGAAAGAAGATGGATAGGTTTCCGAATCGCTCATCGGTGCGTCTCTTCCTTTATGCCTTTTCGCTCGGCCAACCGGCAGCCGTCAGCGGACTGTCGGTGTTGTGCGCGCTCTGCACGCCGTAGGCGTGTGTGGCGAGGGTGAACGTTTCCGCCAGATAGCGGTTGTCCACTTTGCCGCCATCAACGGACACTTTCGTGAACAGCGGTATCGTTTGTGTGCCGGGTTGCACTGCCTGCTTGTAGTAGTAATAACCGTCCTTGTACGTCCAATCGGCGGTGTTGATGTTCATAGAAAGACAGTCGGCAGCGGGAAGGCTGACGT
The DNA here is from genome assembly GCF_030077735.1 of Gordonibacter faecis. Lineage (NCBI taxonomy): Bacteria > Bacillati > Actinomycetota > Coriobacteriia > Eggerthellales > Eggerthellaceae > Gordonibacter > Gordonibacter faecis. The sequence continues at coordinate 7,181 of NZ_JASJEU010000025.1, forward strand.
TTGAAACGCTTACCTCCAGGCGTACGCGCACATAAAACGGCATGTCACCCGAGTTTTTGACGCTCACCGTTTTTTCCACTGTGTCGCCCGGCATGATTTGGATGGTTTGGCCTGCGTTGCCAGAATAGTTGAGGGTGAGGCGCACGTTCGCGGCCGTAATAACGTTTTCAGTTTTGATGGTGGTGGTGAAGTACGCCAGCGTCATGGCTGCCAAAAGTGCCATGAGTAGGGCGACGACACTTACCAGCAGTATGCGACGCTTTGTTGTTGTGTCGTGCGTACGGTCCGTACGCTTAGGTACGACAGAGGGGTTCGCCGAGTCAACGTACTGCATGTTCACCACCTTCCTTCTCGTTATTCCCAGCAGTTAGCAAACGCTTCACGAGCACTTGTTCCGGTGTTTGCGTACTGGATAGCATCAGCGGAAAACACCAAGTTGAAGCCGCTGAACGACTCCACGTCTTCTGCGTCAAAAGAATCAGGTACGCACACTGCCTCCATCAACTGCGCTTTTGTATCCAACGTTAACGCTGGCATGAAGTAATACGTCACTCTGAGTGTGCCGTCTTGGGCACGGGCTTCACTCACCTCGCCTCGCTGCCACGTGTTTTTATCCATCCCCGCAAACACGTAGGTTTCCAGCACTGAGGCCACCTCTGCCGCACTGGCATTGCTGCTCATGAGGCCGTGCTTGGCAAGTGCTTCCTTCCAAGCAGAGGCTTTGGTGAGTGTGGCGTTCATGCGCAACCATGCTGCGTGCTTGCCGGTGTTGGTAACGCTCGGGTCAATGGTCATACGCAAGCCGGGAACCATGTTGGTGTAATGGACACCCTGCTGCGATGCGTTGCCACTGCCGTCGCTTTGATTGAGGCTGATGGAGAACAAGTCTCCCGGGCTTTCGGGGTTATCCGCGTCGGCCGAAGCCACCATGAAGTGCTGGCTGGAGGCATCGGACGTCGTGAAGTAAGCCAGGGAACCCGTGCCGACAAGCGCACTTATGCACACGATGAGGGCAGCAAGTGCGATACTGCTTCGCCGCGGCGTGGAGCGTGGCGCGCTGGTATCGTCGCTGCACGCCAACTGCACTACTTTGTTGTTTCGTCCAAACATGCGTGGGTTCCCTGAGTGTTTCTACCGGTGAACTCGGCTTACGCAGTCGGGGCAGGAGTAACCGGTGTTGAGAAGCAGGCCTTGTAGGCAGCCGCTTTATCAGCAAAGCCCCCCGCCTGACAGAGATAACTGTGGAAGACGAGGTCGTCATGATTGCCCTCAACTGGCGTATACGTTGCGGCAACTTCGATGGTGTTTTCAGTGACCGTGATAGCGCCAGATTTAGGGTCGGTGACACTGATCTTTTTCAAGATAGGATAGTCTTGCGCCTTGTCCTTCGTGTCTGCAGGCGTAATCGTTTCCTTGTACGCGTACACAACACCGCCGTTTGGTCCCGTTACCTCCTTAAGCTGTTCCCATTTCGTATCATCAAGCGTATATTTCAGCGTATCGCCCCAAACAGACGCATCTGCCTCAGTGCCGTCCTGCTTAAAGCTTCCTGCGTTCACTTCAACGAACAAATACGCAGGCTGCGTCACCTTTTGCAAGGTAATGGTGGGGTCTTTCGGGATGTTGTAACCCGGGAATACTTCGTAGGTCTGTGTAACATCAGTTTTACCGGCTTCTACCTTTGCATCATTTCCTCCAACGGTATACGTTCCGTCGCCGTTTGAAGTCACTTCATGTTCCCAAAGTGTATGGGTACCATCCGTTGCAATGATACCTGTCGCCGAGGCAGTAAAGGTGTTGGTTACTGCCATGGTGCTTTGTTGCAAGTACGCCAGCACGCCTGCTACTGCAATGGAACATATCAGCAGGATGGCGATGATGCCTACTAGGGTCTTTTTTCTTGTTGTGGTCTGCATGATTGCATCCCCCTTTTCTCTTGTGCCCTTACGTTTTCTCTATGGTTAGTCGGGTGGAATGAACCGCTGCCTGTGTCTCTGACCGCTCCCGACGAATTTCTCCTGTGAGTGTTGCTTGCTGTGTGGCAATGCGGTGAGCGTTTTTCTGCACGCTCTTGTGTGTTGGTGCGTACAAGTTCAGGCACCACAAACAGCACGAGCACCAGGGCAAGCACCACCGCTACACCCACCCAACGCCCCGCCTCGCTGGTAAGAAAGGCTGAAACAGAGCCCAGCTTGGGCAGAGAAAACACCACTTTACCCAGCACGTTTTCGGCGGCCACCGGTGCTCCATCCACACTGTCGTTAGCGTCGCCTTTTGTGATAAAGCTGCTGCCACCGGAGCGCACTTCAGCCACGCGATGGGTGATGGTTTGTAAGGCTGAATCAGATACGAAAGCGATAGTGTCGCCCACCTGGATGGTCTGAGGGTCGCTGTGTGCGACATACACCAAGTCGCCCCTCATGTAGGCTGGCTCCATGGAACCGGAGAGCACCGCAAAGGGGGTAAAGCCCGCCACGCGCACGCCCACAAGGGCGATTGCAAGGGCTACCAGGCACGCAATCACAACCGTGGACACCACATTCCACAGTGTGTGTAAGGGGTTTGTCTGCTGGGTTTTAGGTTGAAAGGGAGGTGTTTGAGCAGGCTGTAAGCCTTGTGAGGATGGTGCTACGAACGCGCTATGATGCGTGCACAGGAAGGCGCATAAAAGTGCCCCCCCCCCTGCTAGTTTTTCGCATTATCGAAAGAGCAGCGGCGCAGCTCTGTTCAGGCATGCGTAAGGCATTGGAACCGATAGCCGCAAGTATTTGATGCCACACAGTTCCGCCTCCTCAAGCATTTCGAGTACTGCAGCAGATATCGTATCTTACTAACGATCTCGTGGGGAATATAAGCATACTTTAAAGAAGAATGTAATTAAGTTCAACTTATATTTTGGTTTATGAATAACATTTCTTGGCAACAACGTTCTACGTTCAACGTTCTGCGAGAGATGAAATACGAAACGCGTGCGGAGGAACACGCAGTGCTGTGCCCTGCGCGCATTCCCTGCTGAAACAAGTGTGAATATATCTTCTTTCTTTTTCGAAATTCTATCCTAAATAGGTTCCATTCCTAATAAGAATAGTATATGATTCTACTATCAAATACGCCGGAGATAAGAGGCTCGGGCGTTTGTGAACCGGAGGTTCACGGGGAGGAGGAAGTATCATGTCGACACAGGTATCCAGGAGAAACTTCGTCAAGGGTGCCGCACTCGGCGCCGCCACGCTGACCACGGCAGGGCTGCTTGCCGCATGTGCACCGCAGCAGGAAGCACCCAAGGAGCCAGCCGCTGAGGATGCGGGCGCGAAGGGCGCCGACCAAGCCGCTCCCGCCGCCGACGTGCTGTCGCCCACCAAGGCACGTATGAACGAGCCGGTCAGCAGCTTGGACATCATGCCGGAGAGCACCACCAAGGTGGGCACCACGTACGAAAACCTTCTGTCCGCACTGGCGGGCGAGACTGGCGCTACCACCAAGTATGAGGCGTTTTCGAAGGTGGCAGAGCGTGAGGGCTTTAGCCAGATCGCGCGCCTGTTTGCCTGCACGGCTGACGCCGAAAAAATCCACATTGAACTGGAGTACAACCTGGCCCGCAAGATGGACCCCAGCACCGAGAAGCCCGAGCCGCCGCAGGTGAGCGAATACACCTCCGACATCAACCTTATTATGGGTGCGAACGGCGAGATTTACGAGACCTCCGACATGTATCCCTCGTTCATCAAGGTGGCCCAAGACGAGGGCAACCAGGAAGCCGTCCAGGTGTTCACGCGGGCGAAGCTGGCCGAATCCGTGCACGCCGAGCGCTACCTCGATGCGTACAACACCATTGATGAGCCGAGCGACGACAAGTACTACCTCTGCCCCATCTGCGGCTACATTCACAAGGGCGAGAACTTCACCGCCTGCCCCATCTGCCTGGCACCGAAGAGCTCGTTTACGGCGTACTAGGTTCTATTCTTTCGTTCGCTTATTTGCACCACGACGCTCAGGGGGGAGGCACGCGCCTCCCCCCTTTGTTGTTTTCGCAGGGTGTTGCCGGGCGCTTGGCAGCGTGGAAAATCGCTGACGGCGGAGGTTTTCGGACGCTGCGGCAGCCCGCTTCGGCTACCATGGAGCGACGACGGGCTGTAACTGCCAGATTGCCGAAGGGCAAGGGCTCTGCCCTTGCCGTCAACTACGTTTGACCTGGAAGTTTACCAATGTAGGGCAAGGGTAGAACCCTTGCCCTACGGTCAACCTACAAAGGGAACTTTGTTACAACCCTCACAATACTAAGGAAGGACCTATCGCATGAACTTCAATAACGTGCGCTTTGAACGCTCGTTTGGCACGTCGGCCCAGCTGCCGCCCTCCACGGCGCCCGAAGTGGCGTTTGCAGGGCGCTCGAACGTGGGCAAGTCGTCGCTCTTGAATAAGCTTTTCAACCGTAAAGGCCTGGCGAAGGTGTCGCAGACGCCCGGCAAAACGGCCACCATCAACTTCTTCGACGGCGACGGCGTGCGCTTCGTCGATTTGCCGGGATACGGCTACGCCAAGGTGTCGAAGTCCGAAAAGGAGCGCTGGAGCGAACTCATCGAGGGCTACTTCAACCAGGATCGCGCCTTTGCCCTGGTAGTATCCCTGATCGACATCCGCCATGCCGCGTCGGACTTGGACGTAAACATGGTGAACTTCCTGCGCGAGGCCGACCTACCCTTTGTGGTGGTGCTCACCAAGGCTGACAAGCTTTCGCGCCAGCAGCAGAACAAGCAGAAGGCAGCCCTTAAACGCCAACTGGAACTGGGCGCAGACACCCCGTTGGTAGTCACCTCATCAGCCAAGGGCGACGGCATGGATGAACTGCGCAGCATCATCAAAGAGGCCGTGGCGTAAAACACCACGGCCTCGCACCCCTACGACACGCGGCCGTACTCCACGGAAAACGTGCGGTCGGCGATAGCAGCAGCGGACGCGCGATGGCTCACGAGTACCACCGTCTTGTCGGCGCGATTGTTCGCCAGCGCACGCAGCACCGCCGCCTCGTTCAAGCTGTCGAGGTTACTGGTGGGCTCATCGAGCAACACAAACGGTGCGTCGTGCAGAAACACCCGAGCCAGGCCGATGCGCTGGCGCTCACCTCCCGACAGCAAATCACCCAACTCGCCCACCGGCGTATCAAGACCCTGCGGCAGACGCTCCACCAAACTCGTAAGTGATGCCTTCGCGCAGGCCTCCGTTAATTGAGCGTCGGTGGCATTCGGGCGCGCAAGCATGATATTGTCGCGAATAGTGCCCTCGAACAGATGCGTTTCCTGGGCCATGAAGCCCTGATGTTCGCGCAGACTCTCCGTATTCACGTCTCGCACGTCGCGGCCCGACATTTTCACCACCCCTCGCTCGGTATCCCAGTAGCGCATGAGCAACTTCAGTAAGGTTGATTTACCCGCGCCGCTGCGACCCGCTACGCGCACAACTTCTCCCGGCTGAATGTCAACGTTCACCTGTTCAAGCACGCGCACGCCGCCGTAGGAGAAGTCCACCTCCTGCGCGGTTGCTCCTTCAAACTGAGCAAGGTCTTCGCCGTCGGTCACTTCATCGGTCTGTGGACGTTCGTCCAACAGATCGAGCACGCGCTCACCTGAGGCCAGGGTCTGCTGCAGCGTAGAGCCCAGGTTCGCCACGGCGATGACCGGGCCAAATGACGACATGAGCGCCGAAGTAGCCACCACAGCAGCACCCGCGTCAAGAGTGCCCTGCCCCACCAGCGCCGCGGACACCACCAGCATAACCACATCACACGCCATCACCACCGTGCCGGTCAGCGCCATAAAGAACGCCGTGCGGCCCTTGAGGCGCCGCTCTACGGCGACCAGCTGCCCCATGCGCTCATCCAGTTCGCGCACACGGTCGGCGGCACGGCCGTACTGCAAAGTCTCAGCCAAGCCGCGCAGGCTATCCAGCACAAACGCATTCATGTCGCCAATGCGGTCGCGCACGGCGCGTCCCAAATCTCCGCTGGCCTTCGAGGCTACAAGGGGCACCACCACGCCTACCAGCACGTATGAGGCCAACGCCAACGCCCCCAGTACAGGCGACTGAAAGCCGATGAACACCGTCATACCCACCGACACTACAAGCGCGATGACTGCTGGCGAGAGGGTATGCGCGTAAAACACTTCAAGAAGCTCCACGTCAGAGGTAACCAACGACACGAGATCGCCCTTGTCACGGCCCTCCAACTTCGCAGGCGCCAACCGGCGCAGCGCCGCAAACACGCGGTCACGCACGAGCGCCAGCACCCGAAAGGCCAGGTAGTGGTTGCACAGCTGTTCGCCATAGCGCAACGGGCCGCGCGCGAACCCGCACAGGCCAATGCCCGCCACAACCACGGCGTACGGCACGGCTGAGCCAAGTCCCGCTACGTCAAGCAGGGCAAGGGCACCAAGCACCGTGAGGAAAATGGCCGCCGCGAAACCCGCAACACCCAGCAGCACGGCAAGTGCCATCACCGGCAGAAGCGGACGTGTAAGTCCCACAAGGCGCACCATGACCGACAGGTGAGAGCGACGCGGGGCGGCGCTCGGGGAGACACGCGGGCCGGCACTTGGGGTAGCGCTCGCCGGCGTATCCGACTCACCCGAATCCGCCGCGCGGATATGCGGCGCGCGAGCATCTTCAGACGAGACAACCACGGTGGTGTTTGCAGCCGCGGACGATTCATCGGCGGTTACGTGCGCAAAAGCCTCCAGTTCGACCTGCTGAGCCCACAGGCACGCATAGGGACCACCCGCAACAACCAGTTCGTCATGGGCACCGCTTTCAGCCACGCGACCCTCTTCCAACACGTAAATACGGTCGGCCTCGCGCAGAGCGGACAGGCGATGCGAAATCATGATGACCGTTTTGGTGTGCGCCAGTTCGTGCGCCAGGTTGATGAGCGCATTCTCACTTTCGGCATCGATATTCGACGTGGCTTCATCCAGCACGTACACGGGCGCATCGTGCAGAAGGGCGCGCGCCATGGCAAGGCGCTGACGCTGGCCGCCTGACAGATTCCGCCCCGCCTCGGTGACGGGCGCCTCCAGGCCGCCAGCCTCGCGCACAAACGCATCCAGCCGGCAGCGGGAAAGCGCATCCCATAGTTCGTCATCCGTGGCTGTGGGTTTCGCCAACAGCAGGTTCGAACGCACGGTGCCCTTAAAGAGGTAGCTGTCAAACGACACCACCGTCACCGTTTCGCGCAGCGACGCGTGCGAGACCTCGCGCAGATCGATACCGCCCACGCGCACCGTACCCTCAAAGGCAGCGTTTGTTCCCGCAATGATGCCCGCCAGGGTGGATTTACCCGAGCCACTTTCGCCCGTCACACCCACAAAACTGCCGGCCGGAGCTTCGAAATCAACCTCATCGAGCACCTTCCGCTCACCGTCAAACGAGTAGCTCACCTGGCGGCACACGATGTCGGCACGGGAGGGGTCGACGCAGCGCGTCCCGTCGGAGTCCTCCGGCGTATCAAGAATGGCGAACATCTTGTCGGCTGCCGCCATGCCGCTCATGGCCGTGTGAAAGTAGGAGCCCAGGGTGCGCAAAGGCAGGAAAAACTCGGCCGAGAGAAACACGATGGCGAAAGCCGCGCCCAGCGCCACGGCACCTTCCGCATACTGCCCAAGCGTTACCACAATGCCCACCGCCGCGCCGCCGAAGGCACAGATATCCATCACGGTGATGGAGTTAAGCTGCATGCGCAATAGGCGCATGGTAGCCCGGCGGAAGCCCTCGGCCTGTTCGTTCATGCGCTCGTGAGCGTGCTCGTCGGCCCGGTATACCTTGAGGGTGGAAAGTCCCTGGATGTCTTCAAGAAAGAGGCTCCCTAAATCGGTGTAGGACCCCCAATAGCGCTGCATGGTGCGCTTCGCGATCTTCTGAACAGCCATGATGGAAGCGGGGATGAGAGGAACGCAGGCGAGCAGTGCCGCAGCTGGCGGCAGCGACAGCGGCGCAATGCACACGAACAGCGTCAGGGGAGCCAAGAGTGCGTAGAAGAGTTGCGGCAGGTAAGAGCCGAAGTAGCTCTCCAACTGCTCGGCTCCCTCCACGCTGATCTGCACCGCCTCGGCCGTTGCCACCCGCTCGCGATACGACGGCCCCAGGCGCACCAGCTTGTCGTACACCTGCCGGCGCACGGCGCGTTTTGCGGCTTCGCTTGCCGCCAGACCCATGCGCTGCGCGAGCGCCTGACACGCCATGCGCACCGCAGTGGCGAGCACGGCTGCGCCCGCCAGCTGTGCTATCGCGCTCGCATTGGCCGCACCCATAACGAGATCCTGAACGAACGAACCAATAAGCAGGAAAAGCAGTATGTGAGCCAGAAGGCCAACCCACTGAAGCGCGACATCGGCCGCAATGAACTTGGCCGCAGACGGCACAAGGGCAAACAATCGCTTGTCGAACATGGCGCGCTTACGCCCCTTCCCCATCGGTGACCAGCGGCGTGCCAGCGCGGCGTGCGGACTCGGGCATCCCTTGCGTCGTGCTACGAACCTCGGCCGCCGCTTCCGGCTGGACGGTTTTCACCACGAAACCGAAGTACACGAGATGCGCAACCCACACGAGTGCCACCACCACGCGGCCTACCGGCACGGATCCCATGAGCGCAAACGACACCGCCAGCACGGCGGTGATGGGCACCAGCAGGGAAAGCTTTGCGCGCACCGTCATGGCTCGCTTGGACATATAGCCTTCAAGCACGGTGCGGTACAGTCGCGTGCCGCGGAACCACGCGCGTGCGCGCTCGGAACTACGCGCGAAGCAAAAGGCTGCTACCAGGAGAAACGGCGTGGTTGGCACAATGGGCAGCATGGCACCAAGCGCCCCCAATCCAAACGTGGCAAACCCGCCCACAGCCCACAACGCGCGTGCCACCCGGTTGCCGTCACGTGGTGCTTCCGCTTCGATTTCCTTCATCCGTTTTCTCCTGTCCGCGTGGCTTTGAGCAATAGTTTCCTATGGCTAACTTATAGCGCACTATAGCGAACTTTTGGGAAAAAGTAAACCGCGGGTAATTTTTTTGGAAGCAGGGCTTGAGGGTGAAGCGCCCGTCTTACGGGCGGACGATGATCATGCCGCCTTGGACGGGGCCGATGACGACGCCGACGCCGTAGGTGGCTGCGTGGATCATCTGGTTGTTGCCGTAGTAGATGCCGCAGTGGCCCTCGTTCACGCAGATGTCGCCAGGCTGTGGGTCGCTCACCTGCGGGTAACCCATGAACGTATAGGTGCTTCCCAAACGCGAGAAGCTGCCGGTCACGGCGTAGCTCACCAGGCCGGAGCAGTCGAAGGAGCTCGGGCCGCAGGAGCCATAATCGTAATCGAGACCCAAGCAACCAAGCGCGCGGTCAACAATGGCGTTGCCAGTTACCGCGTTATACGAGGGGCCGGGCGCAGGCGTGTATACGTCTTCGCCGCCGCCCGAGGTGTAACCTTCGTCGCCGCTTGTCGCGTTGCCGTTGCCGTTGTCACTCGTGTTGCCCGTGTTGGTGTTGTTGTTGGCGCCCGCCTGCTTGATCGAGTTGGCCACGACGTCCTTCGCCACGGCCGCTTGGGCTGCCACCTGGGCCGCACGCTCCTGCTCAAGCAGGGCGGCTGCCTCGGCGCTCAGGCTGGAATAGGTTGCCTGCATGGAAGCCACCGTTGTCTCGGCTTCCTCGCGAATGCGTTTTGCCTCGGCCGCCTTCTCGGTGGCGATGCGCTGCTGCTCGTCGAGCACGGCTTTCTGTTCCTCCACCTCGGCGCGCAGTTCCTTCGTCTGGCGCACGAGGTCGGCGTCGCTTTCGTTGAGGGAGTTCAGCAGATCCCAGCTGGTGGCGAACGCCTGGAACGTCGTCGCGCCAAACAGCAGGTCAAGCATGGTGGAGTTGCCGGTGCGATACATGCTGCGCGCTCGTATGCTCAAGCGCTCCTGCAAGTCGGTGATCTGGTCGGTGGCTTCAGCGATACGCGCCTCAGCATCGTCGCAGGCCTGCTCGGCCGCCTGCTGGTCTTGCTCGGCCGTGAACTCGTCGGCCGAAGCGCGGTCGAGTTTTTCCTGCAACGCGTTGAGGGAAGCGAGCGCCGCCTGGGCTTCCGCCTGCTTGCTGGCAGAGGCAGGGTCGGCAAACGCGAGCGAAGGAGCCATCAGAGTTGCGGCGAGTACCGCCGCCAAAAGACCTACCAGCGCGCTCTTGGCGCGCCCGAGCTGTGCGCTGTGCTGCATACGGTGACCTTCCACTGACACTCGTTGGTTCGTGCCCATTTGATCAACAGTGTAGCAGAAGGCGGCACGCGGGACACCCCTTCACGGCTGGTTGACTACACGAACAGCACAGAATGTCCAGGTAACGGGGCAGAAACGCCCACCTTACCCCTCAAAGCCCGCGTCTTCGATGCGGCCTTCCCCATCGGCGGCTGCGGTGGCCAACTCGTCACAGCGCTCGTTTTCGGCATGGCCCGCGTGGCCCTTCACCCAGACGAACTCCACCTGGTGAGGCGCCTTCGCCGCCAGAAGCCGCTTCCACAAGTCAACGTTTTTGACGGGTTGCTTGCTGGCGTTTTTCCAGCCGCGCTTGAGCCAGCCCTCCACCCAGTGCTGGTTGAATGCGTTCACGACGTACTGCGAGTCCGAGTAGAGCGTGATTTCGCACGGGCGCTTGAGCGCCTCAAGGCCGGCGATAACCGCCATCAGCTCCATGCGGTTGTTCGTGGTACGCTCGTAGCCCTGGGAGAGTTCCTTTTCGTGCACGCGCCCCGCAGAATCCGTGAAGCGCATGACCGTACCAAAGCCGCCCGGCCCGGGATTGCCCCGGGCCGCTCCGTCGGTAAAAATTTCTACCTGCGTCATTTTTGCAGCTGAGACGGGTGCTTTTCGAAGAAGTCGAAGCGGGGTGGCAGTTCGCGGATGCGGTGCCGGCCTTCGTCGATTTCGCCGGCGCTGCACAGTTCGTCGACATCTTCCAAGTCGTAGTTCCAGCTGAAGAAGTCGTCGAACTCGAAGCTGAGGTAGTCGCAAATGCGCTCGCAGCCAGCCGGCACGATGGGATGCATAAGCAGCGTAGCCACGCGCAAGAGGTAGAACGAGTCCACGAGCACCTGGCGGCGTAGCGCGTCATCTTCGGCCAGTTCAGCTTCGCGAATGCCCTCGGTCCAGTGCTTGTTGGCGAAGCGGATGAAGTCGTCCATGAGCGACATCACCGAGTGTAGTTCCACCTTCTTCATGAGGCGGTCGTACGCGGCCAGCGTCTCGTTGGCGCGATCGACGGCCGCCGCCGTGGGTTTGCCAAGCGGCAGGTAGCCTTCGAAGTTCTTCTGCGCCTCATAGAAGCAGCTGCGGGCCAGGCGGTTGAACACGTTGGTGAGCAGCGTGCCCTCTTTCAGTACCGGGTCGGCCACGCGCGTGTCTGCGAGTTCTTCCGGCGTTGCCAAAAACGGCTTCGGCTTGAAGCCCACCGACTTTTGGCTGAGGCCCAGCGCCAGGAAGTGTGCGCGCAGTTGCTCTACCGTGTAGTGGTTCAGCAGCTCGTCAGCCGTAGGCGGCTTCACCGTGCCCGACGAGGATGCCTTCTTGTTGCCGAAGAGGATGTGGTGGTTTGCCACCAGACGCGTTTGGCGCAGCGGCGTGTCCGTCTCGCCGGGCAGAAGGATGTCGCCCGGGCGCAGAGCCTCGATGAGCGCGGGCTGGGCCACGCCATAGAAGTACAGGTTGTCCTGGCCGATGAACTGGTATACCTCAGCATCCGGCGAGCACCACCAGTCGCGCCAGCTGCCGCGCGGCAGGCCCATCTTGTCGTTCGCTGCCATAGTGAACGACAGGGGCGCCCACAAACTTTCGGGCCAGCACCACACCGTGAGACCTTCCAGCCCGTCGATGACCGGGGCTTTCACCCCCCACTCGATGTTGCCCGTAATGCGGAACGGCACGAGCGCCTTGCCCGTGCGGAAGCGGATGCCCGCCCCGCCCAGCACCGAGCGGGCGGCATCGCGCGCGTCGATGTCGGCGAACTCAATTTCGAAACTCTGCTTGCCCTTCTCGGGTTCGCGCAGTTCATGGGGCGGAAGATCGGCGGCGATGGCCTCGTAGGCCTCGCGCTCGTCGTTCTTGATGTAGACAACCGGGGCGCCGAGGAATTCCTTCACCGTTTGCGGCACGATTGCGCGCACGTCGGGGTCTGCCTCTTGCTCCGCCACGCGCTCGCGCAAAAAGCCGGCGAAAGCGGGCAGGTCAAAGTACCAGTTTTCCACCGGGCGCATCTCGGGCACGGTGCCTGTCACGGAAGACTTCGGAGCGATGAGGTCTTCAGGGGCATAGCTGTGGCCGAGGTCACACTCGTCGGCGTAGGCGTGTTCAGACTTGCAGCCCTGCACGGGGCAGCGGCCCACCACCTGGCGGCCGTTCAGGAACATGTCGGCCTCGGTGTCGTAGAACTGCAAGGTGGCGCGGCGCTGAAGGTGGCCGTTCTCGTGCAGCTTCTCGATGAACTTCTCGGTGACGAGTTGGTGCACGTCGCCGCAGCGCCCGATACCCGAACCCTCGTAAATACTGAGGCTAATGTCATAGGCATCCAGCGTGCGCTTCTGTGCGTCGTGGTTCTTCAGCACGTATTCTTCGATAGTGCCCTCAAACTCGCCGGCTTCCACGAGCTTGCGATACCCCTCGTCGATGGGTGAGCCGTAGCAGTCGGTGCCGCTGATGAAGCGCACATTTTCCGCACCGATGCGGTCACGCAAGAAGCGGGCAAAGGCGTCGGCGGGCACAAACACGCCGGCGATGTGGCCGAAGTGCAGCGGCTTGTTGCCGTAGGGCATGCCGGCTGTGACCACAACGCGTTTCGGCCACACGACGCGCTCGTCCTCGGGTGCGGCACTCAAGGTGGGGGCGTTATCGAGCGAGGCTGCCATCGTTATCCAGCTCCTTTAAGGCTTTGGTCACATCGTCGACGGACACGCGGCTCGACGACATCAGGTTCAACAGTTCGGACAGGTTGGACGTTGAGGGGCGCAGGTCAACCGTCTTGGTGGTGGAGGTGCCGGCAAGTTCCGCGGCCTTCGCCACGGCATCTTCCTTCGTGCCAATCTCGTCGGCTAAGCCGTTCTCAACGGCCTCCATGCCGGTGAAGGTGAGGCCCGTGGCCAGCTTACGCACGTCTTCGACGCTCATGTCGCGGCCCTCGGCCACGGTCTGGATGAACGTCTCGTTAATCTGGTCGACCATCTTCTGGTAGTAGGCGCGCTCCTCTTCGGTGAGCGCACGCGTGCCATAGCTGGAATCTTTGCTGTCCGATGACGTGATGTTCTCAACGGAAATGCCCAGCTTTTCCATGAGGCCTGACAGGTCGGTGACCTGCATGGCCGTGCCAATGGAGCCGATGGCGGTGGTTTTCGCCGTGAAGATGTAGTCGGCCTGGCTCGAGATTTCGTAGGCGGCACTCGCGTTGATAGACGCGCTCGACACAACAACCGGCTTGCCGGAGTTCTCGGAGAATTCGCGCACGTAGGCGGCCATTTCCTCGCCCGCCGTTGCCGTGCCGCCACCGGAGTTGATGCGCAGCACGACCGCCTTCACATAGAAGCTCTTCTCCGCGCGGTCGAGCTGGGCTTTCAGGCCCTCGGGGCTGGCGGTGGTACCGTCGTATTGAATGGTGCCGTCAATGTCAATGACAGCAATCGCATCCGAAGAGAGAGAACCAAGATCGACGGAGGTACTCCCAGGCGTGATCGAGTCGAATGACGAGGACACGACCGACGTGCACGACCACATGCTCAAAGCGATGAGTCCGAACAGACACAGCACCACCGCGAGGCCGACAATCCAACCACGGCTCTTTTTCGGCGGTTGCGGCTGAGGTGCACCGTAGTAATAGACGGGCGGCTGCGACGGAGGCGTGGCGGGTTGCTGCCATGCCTGCTGTTGCCAGTTGGTGTCTTGGGACATGTTCCCTCCTTGAGTAGGTTGGGATCATACTACCTCATGAGCCAAGGAACCGCGCCCGTTCAGACGCGGTTCCCACGATGGCTCCATGAAGGCTTCGGGGTCCTGCCGGCTCGCTCTGGCGAAGGCGGGGCTGCTTACGAAGCTAGATCTCGATGGAATCTCCCTTGCTGTGCTGGGCTTTTTTGGCCGTGCGCAGCAGGAATTCCTGGTTGGTGTCGGTTTGCTTGAGCGACTTGATGAGCATATCCATGGCGCGCTCGGTACTATTCATGTTCGACAGAATGCGGCGAACGGCCCAGATGAGCGGCGACTCCTGCGGGTCAAGCAGCAGCTCTTCCTTGCGCGTACCCGACGCCACCGGATCGATGGCCGGGAAGATACGGCGATCGGCCAGGTTGCGGTCGAGCTTGAGTTCCATGTTGCCCGTGCCCTTGAACTCTTCGAAGATGACCTCGTCCATCTTCGAACCCGTGTCAACGAGCGCCGACGCGAGGATGGTAAGGCTGCCGCCGCCTTCAATGTTGCGGGCGGCGCCGAGGAAGCGCTTGGGCGGATAGAGCGCCGTGGAGTCCACGCCGCCGGAGAGGATGCGGCCCGACGCAGGTTGCGCCAGGTTGTAGGCGCGCGCGAGACGCGTAAGCGAGTCTAGCAGTACCACGACATCCCTGCCGCATTCCACGAGGCGCTTGGCGCGCTCGATGACCAACTCGGCCACGGCAATGTGGTTTTCGGTGGGCATGTCGAACGTGGAGGAAATGACCTCGCCTTTGATGGAGCGCTCCATGTCGGTCACTTCTTCGGGGCGCTCGTCCACCAGCAGGCACATGAGGTGAACTTCCGGGTTATTGGCGCTGATGGCAGCCGCGATATCTTTAAGAATGGTGGTCTTGCCGGCCTTCGGCGGGCTCACGATAAGGCCACGCTGGCCCTTGCCGATGGGGCTCACCAGATCAATGACGCGCGCGGTAATGGTATTCTTGCCGTGCTCCATGGTGAGGCACTCGTCGGGATACACCGGCGTGAGATCGCCGAAACGCAGGCGGCTCGTGCACTGATCGATGGGGGTGCCGTTGATGGCCGTGACCTTCTGGATGGCGGCGTACTTTTCGTTCTCGCGCGCCGGACGCGTCTGGCCACTGACCATGTCACCCTTGCGCAGACCATTGCGACGGATGGTGGACAGGCCCACGTAGCAGTCCGTTTCACTGGGCAGATAGCCCTGCGTGCGAAGGAACCCATAGCCATCGGCGAGAATATCGAGAATGCCTGACACCTCGATGAAGCCCTCAGCCTTCACGCTGGCTTCGAACACCGCTTCCACGAGTTCGGCCTTTTTGAGACCGGCCACTTCCACTTCCAGCTCGGCGGCTTTGGCACGCAGATCAGCTACTTTGAGCTTAGCCAGTTCATCGCGCGAGACACTCGGCTGCACTTCGCGAGAACGGTTGCTGTCGTAGGGGCGGCGCTGACGGCGATGGTTGGTGTTATTGCTGCCATTGCTCCCCTGCTTGCCCGCATTATTGTTGTTGCGGTTCTGTCCGCCGTTGTAGCCGTTCTGCTTGCCGGCGTTGTTCTGACGGGCGTTGTTGCTGGTGGCGTTCGCCTTTACGCTTTTGCGCGGGGTGGCCGGGCGGCTCTGCGAAGATTCTTTCTTGGCAGCGGGCTTTGCCTCGGTGGTTTTCGCCTCTGCCTTGGCCTCAGCTTTTGTCTCGTTTTTTGCAGCAGCTTTTCCTGCAGCAGCTTTTCCTGCAGCGGCTTTTCCTGCGGCGGCTTTGCTCGCGTTCGTGGAACGGCGGCGTGTCTGAGCAGGGGTTGCGGTGGTGGTGTTCTCTGTTACGGTAGCTTCTGAACTCATGCGTTCTGCACTTTCTCCCAGTCCTTCATGAAGGCGTCGAGCCCGCGATCGGTCAGCGGGTGCTGCACGCATTTCTTAAGGGCGGCAAAGGGGACGGTTGCGATGTCGGCGCCCATGAGGGCTGCCTGTGCCACGTGGTTCGCGCTGCGCACGGACGCGGCAATGATTTCCACTTCGTGGCCGAAGTCGTAGTTCTTCACAGCCGTGACAACGTCATCGAGCTGGGACAAGCCGTCCTCAGAGATGTCGTCGAAGCGGCCGACGAAGGGGCTGATGTAGCGAGCGCCGGCGCGCGCAGCCATGATGGCCTGCGGCACGCTGAAGCACAGCGTCATGTTCACGGGAATGCCTTCGGCGGCAAGCGCCTTGGTGGCAGCCAAGCCCTCAATGGTGGTGGGCAGCTTCACCACGACGTTCGGCGCGAGCGCGGCCAGTTCGCGGCCGTCACGCACCATCTCGTCACGCGTCATGGCAACGCTCTCGGCAGACACCGGCCCATCGACGAGTTCGCAAATGCGCTTGATGTGATTGTGAAAGTCGGCAAGCTTGCCCCCCGTACGAGCGTACAGCGTGGGGTTGGTGGTCACGCCCGCGAGCACACCCCAACTGGCCGCCTCTTCGATCTCGGCGAGATCAGCGGTGTCGAGAAAAAACTTCACCCAGTCCTCCTTATATAGTGGCTTTTGATTTGAAGCGCACGTGAACGCGCGCATGGGTTCCAGAGGTGAGATTTAATGCAATGTGATGGGTTTTTCTTCCTTAGAAGGTAAAAGAACTGCATTCATGGTATCGCATGTTCCCGCTTCGTTCAAGCGCAAAGCTTCGAGGTTCGTGTATTTGCGGTGAAGGT
Organism: Gordonibacter faecis; assembly: GCF_030077735.1. Lineage (NCBI taxonomy): Bacteria > Bacillati > Actinomycetota > Coriobacteriia > Eggerthellales > Eggerthellaceae > Gordonibacter > Gordonibacter faecis. The sequence goes on from NZ_JASJEU010000025.1 coordinate 23,834, forward strand.
GGGGCTACGGCGGGTCTACGTTTGGTCGATAGTACGGTAGAAGCACGTGCGCGCGCCGGTGTGGCAGGCGGGGCCGGCGGGGTGCACGAGTGCGAGCAGCGTGTCGGCGTCGCAGTCGTAGCGCAACTCGACCAGTTTTTGCACGTTTCCCGAGGTGGTGCCCTTGTGCCAGAGCTCCTGGCGGCTGCGGCTCCAGAACACCATTTCGCCTTGTTCCAGTGTGAGCGCGAGCGATTCGGCATTCATCCAGGCCATCATGAGCACCTCGCATGTGTCCGCGTCCTGTACGATACAGGGAATGAGGCCGTCGGCATTATAGGTAAGTGTGGGGAGGGCAGACATGGGTGCTACTCCTTGGGTTGATGGTGGCAAAGCGGCGTGATTAGAGCCTGACCGGGATGCCTTGGCTTGCCATATGCTCTTTTACCTGGCGGACGGTGAGTTCGCCGAAGTGGAAAACACTGGCGGCCAGCACGGCATCGGCCTCGCCTTCGAGAATGCCTTGGGCGAAGTGTTCAAGCTTGCCCACGCCGCCACTGGCGATGACCGGGATGTCTACCGCGCGCGCGACGGTGCGGGTGAGTGCGCAGTCAAACCCGTCGCGGCTGCCGTCGCGATCCATGCTGGTGAGCAGGATCTCCCCCGCCCCACGGCGCGCCGCTTCCTGCGCCCACTCGATTGCGTCGATGCCCGTAGCTTTGCGACCTCCCGCCACGTAGACCTCCCACTTGTTCGGGTTGCCGGGTACCTGCTTCGCGTCGATGGCGCAGAGGATGGCTTGGCTACCAAACGCGGCGGCAGCCTCCGTGATGAGCGCAGGGTTCGCCACGGCGGCCGAGTTCACCGACACCTTGTCGGCACCTGCGGCAATCATCGTGCGAATGTCAGCCACACTGCGAAAGCCGCCACCCACGCAGTACGGCAGGTGCAACTGTTCGCTTGCGCGACTGGCGAGGTCCACCGTGGTGGCGCGGTCATCACTGGTGGCCGTAATGTCGAGGAAGATGACCTCGTCGGCGCGCTCTTCGTCGTAGCGTTGCGCGAGCTCAATGGGGTCGCCCGCGTCGCGCAGATTGACAAAGTTCACACCCTTCACCACGCGCCCATCTTTGACATCCATGCACGGGATCACTCGTTTGGCTAGCACTTCCGCGTCCTTTCGCCACGCCTACACACGCTTATTCTTAAACAGTTTGTCGAAGCCTTTTTTTAGCGCATCGTACGCCACACCTGCGGCATCAGCCATGGGTCAACAGGGAGTGATGGGAGCAGGACTTGGCCAGTCCGCGGAAGCCGCCACACCCGCTTCCGCGCGGCGGGTTGCTTCTTCGCAGGCATCTACTCCTTCTTTTACCGAAAGCGAGCCCTCGTAGATGGCGCGGCCTGCGATGACACCTTCGATACTGGCTGCCACCTGGCCTAAGCGCTCGATGTCGGCAACGCCCGCAACACCACCCGAGGCAATGACGGGATGTCCGAAGGCCTCGGCCATGCGCACGTACGCCGTAGGGTCGATGCCCGTCTGCATGCCATCGCGTGCGATGTCAGTGTATACGAGGTGACAGAAGCCCAGCTCGGAGACATGGCGCGCCAACTCTTCGGCTGCCACGCCGGCGCCTTCGCGCCAGCCGGCCACAGCCACTTCCCCGCCCTTGGCGTCGATGCCGGCCGTGAGCAGCTGGCCGTACTGGGCGACAGCCGCCTCGGCGAATGCAGGGTCGGCCACGAGTGAGGTTCCCAACACGACGCGTGACACCCCTGCATCGGCCAGGCGCGCGATGGTGTCGAGTGAGCGGATGCCGCCGCCCACCTCAACCTTGAGCTTGGTCTTTGCGAGAATGTGCTCGATGATAGCGATATTCTCAGGTTCACCGGAGCGCGCGCCGTCAAGGTCGACGACGTGCAACCACGTAGCGCCCTCGTCTTCGAACAGCTGCGCTTGCGCGGCAGGGTCGTCGTTATACACGGTCACCTGGTTGTAGTCGCCTTTGGCCAGGCGAACGGCCTTGCCGCCGAGGATGTCAATGGCAGGTAGCAGATACATGACTCACGCCCCTTTCACGATGCGGACAAAATTGCGCATCATCTGCGCGCCCGCATCCGAGCTTTTCTCAGGATGGAACTGCACGCCGAACGCGGCATCGCCGTACTGAACGGCACACGGGAAGGTGACGCTGTGCGTGGTGGTGGCAATGACGAAAGGGCCCTCGGGGGCGATGTAGCCATGCGTGAAGTAGAAATAGGTGCCCCAGGGGATACCTTCGAACAAGGGACTTAAGTGTTCAACCTGGTCCGTTGAGGGGAGGGGCGGCACCCAGTCGCTCAAACAGTCCTCGCTTCGCTGCGGAACTCGCTTGGTGGGCACCGCCCCTCCCCTCAACTCTTCAACCTGGTCCGCGGCGGTTCTGGCATCCTCCAGTCGCTCGGACAGTCCTGCTCGCACGGAGCGTCCACTGGACGTTTCGGCTCGTGCGGAACTCGCTTGGTGGAGGGCACCAAAGTCGTCGCTCGTTTTAGGCTCTTCTATCGTGTTCCAGCCTACGTGGGGCACCTTATAAGGGTGGCCGTGTTCGTCTTGTTGGGGCATCTTTGTTACGACGCCGGGGAGGATGGCGAGGCCTTGGGCGTTGTGGGTGGATTCTTCGTCATCCTCTTCTGGAGCGCCTTCTATGCCTTCTTCGAACATGAGGTGCATTCCCAGGCAGATGCCGAGGAAGGGGACGCCGGCGGCGATGCGGCGGCGGATGACGTCGGTTTGGCCGAGGGCTTGCATCGTAGCAGCGGCATCGGCAAAAGCACCTACACCGGGCAAAACGATGGCATCCGCGCGAGCAATGGCGGCGGCATCATCGGTGATGAACGCATCTCCACCTGCCGCAGTTAACCCGCGTTCAACGCTTTTCAGGTTGCCCTTATGGTAGTCAACAACAGCGATCATAGTGAACCTTTGGTTGTTGGAAGGACATTGCCCAGGCGGGGGTCGGGCTCGACGGCTTCGCGGAGGGCACGGGCAGCGGCTTTGAAGGCGGCTTCCACGATGTGGTGGGCATTTTCGCCGGCAAGGCTGCGCACGTGCAGCGTGATGCCGGCGTTTGTGGCGAACGCGATGAAAAACTCCTTCGCGAGTGTCGCGTCGAATTCGCCGATCATGACCGGAGGCACAGCCACATCCCAGTGCAGTTGGCCGCGACCTGAGAGGTCGCAGGCAGCCAACACGAGCGCTTCATCCATCGGTAGCGCGACCGAGCCAAAGCGGCGGATGCCCCGCTTCTCACCGAGCGCCTGCGCAAACGCTTGACCAAGCACAATGCCGGCGTCCTCCACGGTGTGATGACCATCCACGTACAGATCGCCCTCCGCACGCACCGTGAGGTCGAACAGGCCATGACGAGCGAACGCGGTAAGCATATGATCAAAGAAACCAATGCCTGTTTCCACGTCCGCCACACCCGTACCGTCAAGGTTGAGGGTAAGCTCAATATCCGTCTCATTCGTCATACGCGAGATGGTTGCAGTTCTATCCATGCTCGAACCTTTCTTGCCGTCAGGCCGACGGAACCTTTAAGTCACACTTTCCCATTACTGCGTCGCGCAGGGCTTTGAGGAATGCGTCGTTTTCTTCGGGTGAGCCTATGCTGACGCGGAGGCAATCCTTCAGATGTGGGGCGCGGGAGAAGTCGCGGACGAGGATGCCGCGGCCGTAGAGCATCTCCCAGAGCTGGGCGGCGTTCTCCACGTGGAAAAGCACGTAGTTCGCATCCGACGGGAACGGCTTCACGCCGGGGATCATACGGAGGCCCTCAATGACGCGCGTGCGCTCTTCGATGATGGTACGAATGCCCGGCTCGAACTTTGCGCGATTTTGGTACACGACACGCGCGATGGCCTGCGACACGGCATCCACCGAGTACGGCTGGCGAACTTTCACAAACTCGCGCACCACCTCGGCGTCGGCGAGCAGGTAGCCCATCCGCACGCCCGCCAAGCTAAACGCCTTCGAGAAGGTGCGCAGAATGGCGAGGTTTTTGTGCTGTGCCAAATACGGACGCATGGTTTGGCGCGAGAACTCGAAGTACGCCTCATCCACCACCACCAGCGCGTCGGTGGCATCGAGCACGCGCAGTATGAATTCCTCATTTGCCAGTTCACCGGTGGGGTTGTTCGGACTGGTCACAATGAGAAAATCAATGTCACCCTCATCCAAGCGCGCAAGCACCGCCTCTTCGTCTATAGAGAAGTCTTCGCGGCGCGGCACGTTCACTACTGTGGTGTTGGTGAGGCGTGCGTTCGCATCGTAGACCGAAAACGTGGGCGGCAGGTTCAAAAACGTGCGCCCTGGACCACCCCAGGCAAGCGCGAGGTTAAACAGCAACTCGTCGCCACCGTTGCCCACAAGCACCTGGTCGCGGTCGAGGCCGTTTGCCTCGGCAATCATATCGCGCAAGTCGTTGGCAAGTGGATCGGGGTAGCGGTTCAAAGGCACGCGCTTCACTTCGCGCATGATCTCGGCACGAATGTCCTGCTCCACGTCGTGGGGGTTTTCGTTCGCGGAGAGGAACGCCTCGGCCGGCAGATACTTCGGGTCATAGGGCTCAAGACCCGCTAACTGAGGCGCAGCAGTACAAACGTTACGCATCGATTTCTCCGTCTCCGCAGCGCGCTCCGTCGCCGCCTTCGATGCCGTACACGTTGCCCCAATCGATGAGGTTCTTGCGCATCTCTACACTCATCGCGTGCGCCCACAGACCTTCGTGACGCGCGATGGTCATGACAGCATCCGCGTCGTTGACAAGCGCAGCCGAACTGTACTGGATGACGGAAGACTTTTTCACGAACTCATCAGTAGACAGCGGTGAGGAAAAACGCGCAGTGCCGCCAGTAGGCAGGGTATGGTTGGGCCCAGCCACGTAGTCGCCCACCGCCTCAGGCGTCCAGGCGCCTAGGAAGATGGCACCCGCGTTGCGGATGGCGCCCAACAGGTCGAAGGCGTGATCGACGTGCAGCTCAAGGTGCTCCGGCGCAATGACGTTCACCGCTTCGACAGCCTGTTCGAGCGTTTCGCACACCACGATAAGGCCCTGATCGGCAAGTGAGGCGGACGTAATCTCGGCGCGAGTGGATGATTGTAGGTGGCGCTCCACCATGCGTTCCACCTCATTGGCATACCCCCCATCGAATGTCACCAAGTAACACGCAGCCAAGGGGTCGTGCTCGGCTTGCGCCATAAGGTCAATGGCTACCAGGGCAGGGTCAGCCGTGGAATCGGCCACCACGCACACCTCAGAGGGGCCAGCAATCATATCAATGCCCACGTCGCCTGACACAATCTTTTTCGCGGCCGCCACGTAAGCATTGCCGGGGCCGGTGATCTTTGCAACGGGGGCGATAGACTCAGTGCCATATGCAAGGGCCGCCACCGCCTGCGCACCACCGACGGCGTAGATTTCAGTGACACCTGCAATGCGGCACGCCTCAATGATAGCTGGGTCGAGCGAGCCGTCTTTCGTTGGCGGCGTCACGCACACGATGCGCGGCACGCCTGCAACGGCAGCAGGAAGCGCGTTCATCAGCACCGACGAGGGGTAGAGCGCACGGCCGCCCGGCACGTAAATACCCACGGAGTCAAGCGGTTCTATCTTACTCCCCACAAGCGCGCCATCTTCGCGCACGGTGAACCAGCTCTGCTGCTTTTGACGCTCGTGAAAGTCGCGAATCTGTGCGGCAGCCTTGCGCAGCGCCGCAGCCGTTTTGTCATCGACACTGGCAACGGCTTCAGCAATGGCCGCTTGGCTCACGCGAAAGTTCTCCACGCGCACGCCGTCGAACTTCTCCGTGAGGTCACGCAGGGCCTCATCGCCCCGTTCGCGCACATCCTCGACAATGGCCGTAGCTGCCGTGAGCGCGGCAGCATTGAACGCGCCAGTCCTCTTGAGGTGGGCGTTTGAGAATTCCTCGCCAGGTTTGAGGGTGATGCGGCGCATGACTTACTTCCTTTCCTCGGTGCTCGCGGACAACCCGTCGCTATCGGAGGTGAGAGCGAGCGTCCGAGCCAATTGTATGATACGCGCGTTGGTGCGAAATGCGCAGGTGTTCGCGAAGAAGCGGGCGGTGGATGAGAGCACTTCATCGACCACTACCAGATCGTTTTCGCGCAGTGTGGTGCCCGTAGCGGTAATGTCCACAATGCGCTCGGCCATCCCCGTGAGCGGTGCCAGCTCAATGTTGCCATGCAGCTTCACAATTTCCACCTGCACGCCTGCTTTTGCATAGTGAGCGGCCGTGATGCGTGGATACTTGGTGGCCACACGAATGGAACCAAGGCGGCGATGGTGCTCACTCGTAGCGCCAGCCGCACCGGCGGGCTCCGCTACCACAAAGCGGCAGGCACCAAAACCGAGATCCACCAACTCCACCACGTCGGTCTCGGCCTCAAGTAAAGAGTCCTTGCCGCAGATGCCGCAATCAGCCGCGCCGGACGCCACAAACACCGGTGCATCAGTGGGACGCACGATGACGTATTCCACGCCGGGATTGCGAATGATGAGTTGCCGCCCCGGATCGGCAAGCCCCGTCACATCAAGCCCCGCTGCCGCAAGCGCAGCCACCGTATCCACATTGAGCGATCCCTTAGGAATGGCGATGCGTAAAGGGCGAGAGTTTTCTAATGCTACCGGTTGGCGAAGTGAGTCAGCGAGGGTTTCTGTGGTGCCCGAGATCGTGGGGATGGCGGAGGCGCCGCGTACTTCGGTACGCAAGCCTTCGGCATCGCTGCGAGATTGGGTGCCACAGAAAGCCGCAGCGTCAACGTATTCCGTCGGCTGACAAGCCGACGGAACCGAAGAAGCAGCCATTGCCTGTTCGAGGAAGAACGCGAAACCGGCGGCGGGACGGCTTTCGCCGTAGGCGGCAATCATGTTGTCGTAGCGGCCACCACTGCCAAGCGGCGAACCAAGACCCGGCGCATAGGCCTCAAACACAAGACCCGTGTAATAGTCAAACGAACTCATTACCGAGAAGTCCACCAAAAGCCTGTCAGCCAAACCGCGCTCAACAAGCGAGTCGAAGGTGGCCGCGAATACGTCAAGACCATCCTCGCACCCCAGCGGCGACACGAGCGCACGCACTTCATCAATAGCTTCACGACCGCCACGTATGCGCGGCAGTGCGCGAATGGCGGCGGCAAACACGGGCGGAGCAGCAGCCTCGCAGGCACCTTCTGCGGTAAGGCGGTCTAGCTCAACAAAGTTTGAGCGGTGGAAGGCATCGAGCACTTGCTCCTTCCACACCTCGGACGCACCGCATGCCGCGAGAAGTGAGCGCAGCACACCCACTGTAGCGAGCGCCAGCTTACAGCCACGCGCACCGGCCAACTCAAGCGCTTCCGCAAAGAGTTCCACCACCTCAGCATCAGCTTGAGCGCCTGCTTCACCAATGCACTCAATACCAATCTGTGTCATCTCGCGCGCTTCGGCCTGCAAACGGCCGTCCACTTCGCGAAACACGCGCTGCATATAGCGGAAGCGAAACGGGCCCGGCTGACCCGTCAAGCGTGTCGCGCACATACGAGCCACCTGTAGCGTCACATCGGGGCGCATAGCTAAAAGGTCACCGCGCGCATCATAGAACTTGAAGGGCGAACCCGGCACACGACCACCTGCACGCATGACGTCCATAACCTCAAGCGTGGGCGTTTCAATAGGCACATAACCACGACTCGCTAAGCATGACTGCACTTCACGGGCAATGCGCTCGCGCTCCAGCGCTTCGTCAGACAGCACATCTCTAAATCCCGCCGGCGTCACCACTTGCATGCCTTGCCTCTTCCTTTTTATCGCTTTTTACTATCCGGATTATCCGGCACTTTGTTCACTTCAATGGGTGCTGAATCACTTTATCACAGTAGAGTGATAAAGCAACAAGAAATCCTACTCGTTGCCTAACGTGCTGTCAACGGCAGCGGCTTTATTCAGATTAAACGGCTTATCAGGTTGTTTACCCTTTGCGGCACAAAACTCCAAATAATCATCTACCGCTTCATGAAATGCCGTTGACACCTCTTTGGCATCGTGAGCTTCAAAGTAAATCACATCACGAATGCCAGAAACGGAGCCATGCAGATACTCCCCCTCAGCATCAAACGATACAAGCGCAGTGTAGCCTTTATACGTTAATGTATTGATCGCATTGCTCACATTATTACTGCACGGTAATTCGTTCATATATTCCTCCTTACTCCGGTGGCGCTACGGGCAAGAAGGTGCGTGAGCACAACGCCTATTCTTTATTAGTATGACGATATCAATACTAGAACGTTTGTTCTTTTATGTCAATGAGTTTGAGCAGAAATATAAAAACAAACACCCGCTTCCCTGTTCGAGAGAAGCGGGTGTTTATTACCAAGCTTCAACCGCAGCCATCAACAACCTGATGATCTGCGCGTCGGCTGCGCCAAGCGTCAGTTCAGCCCCACAAACTCGGGATCAAGCGCCTCATCCAAATACTCTTGTACCGGCGGTTTGCCGAAGTCTTGCACCTCGGGCACGTGCCAGCAGTCGGTCTTCGGCAGCCCGGGGATGTTATCGGCCACAAACACCGGGTCGATGCCCGCTTTGCGCTGTTTCGTGTAATCGTCGAGCGCCGCGAGCGCCCACTTGCCCAGGAACAAAAGGGCAATGAGGTTCACCAGCGCCATGAGACCCATGAAGATGTCCGCCAGGTTCCACGCCAAGTCAAAGCTGTTCACGGCGCCGTAGAACACCACGCACAGGCACACCACGCGGAACACGAACAGCAGCGCCTTGCTGTTACCCTTGATGAAACGCAGGTTGCTCTCGGCGTAGAAGTAGTTACCAATAAGGCTAGAGAACGCGAAGGCGAAAATGGCGAACGTGATAAAGTGGATGCCGAACTCGCCCACCGAGTTGTTCACGGCCATCTGCACAAGCGGCATGCCGTTGAGCGCGGCGGCCGCCTCGGGGTTCTGCACGTAGAACACGAGCACCATCATGGCCGAGCACGTGCAGATGAGCAGCGTGTCAATGTACACGGACAGGCTCTGCACGAGGCCCTGCTTGCACGGATGCGACACGCTTGCCGTGGCGGCCGCGTTCGGCGCGGAACCCATGCCGGCCTCGTTCGAATACAGGCCGCGCTTGATGCCCAGCATAACCACCGAACCCGCAAACCCGCCGAAAATGGCCTGGAAGTCGAACGCCGAAGCAAACACCATGCCAAACACGTTGGGCAACTCGGTAATGTTCGCCACCGTAGTCCACACCGCAATGGCAATGTAGCCAAGCGCCATAATGGGCACGATGATGGAAGTAATCACGCTGATGCGCTTCGCACCGCCGAAGATGACGAACGCCGTCATCACCGCAAGCACGATGCCGCACGCAATGGCCGTGCCATTGGTGGCGTAGTCGGGGATGTAATATTCAAGCGCCGACGTAGCGTTGAAGGCCTGCAGCCCATTGAAGCCAAAGCCAAAGCACAGGATAAGCAGCACGGCGAACACAATACCAAGCCAACGCTTCCCCAGTGCCTGCTCAATATAGTAGGCCGGGCCGCCGCGGAATTCGCCTTCCTTGCCGCGCACCTTCCAAATCTGCGCGAGCGTGGACTCAACAAACGCCGAAGCTGCGCCCACAATAGCCATGAGCCACATCCAGAACACCGCGCCCGGGCCACCCGTGGCAATGGCCGTAGCCACGCCCGCAATGTTGCCCGTGCCCACGCGACTGGCGGTGGACACCATGAGCGCCTGAAACGAAGAGATAGAACGCTCACCTTTTACGTGCTTCTTCTCGGTGAGCTGCGTAAACATATCCTTGATGAAGCGCAGCTGCACGCCTTTCGTACGAATGGTGAAGTATACGCCCACAAACACCAGCAAGATGAGCAGGATATACGTGTACAGAAACCCGCTTGCCTCCCCGGTAAAACCAATAAGCCATGTGTTGAAATCCATCAAAACCCCTCTTCCCTCTCTCCTTGTATCTCAACTCCGAAAACTGCGACTGCATCCACAGAGCCAGCCACAGCTTTGCCCCTGTTCCCCGTATCGACGAACGTAGGTATACCTACTTATAAGGTGTTTTGCGGGCCGCGAGCCGCGGGCCACAAACGTGCGAGCGCGAGGCGCTAGGCGCCCTGTATCTGCAAGACAGCCTGCGACATGGCAAGTGCGAAGTACACAGCCAGCGCCACGAAGACCGAGGCCGCCACCTTCGCAATGATATGCCAGTTACTGCGCCACACCAGCACAATGCCGAAGGGCCAGATGACCACAAGGAAGAAGATAATCCAGAATGTCTGATCGTACCACTTCTTCGGGTTGGGCTCCCCCACCAGGTCGTTCGCATCGCGCCTCAAGTCCTTGCGCTGCCAATCGCCTGGCCGCCTGTTTTCGTCGGCCATGCCGGCCCCCCTTTCCAAACCTTGTCATATGCCTTGCGTATCCTATCACGCCACCGCGCGTTTCCCAATGCAATCAACTTGTTGTTTCGCAATCGAAGACAGCGAAAGCTCACTCGCAACCCGCACCGTCCCAGTGGCGGAGCGCGCTGACGCCTACACTATCCTTCTCGGCGCGCCAGAGTTCCTCGCGGCGGAAGGCTGCCTCATACAGATGACGCTCGTCGCGCGCCGATAGCAGCAGCTGACCACCGCCAACATTGCAGCGCGGGTCGCGAAAGAGCGCCGCTATGCGCTTCATGTGTTCGGGAGGAAGGCGCTCGCCGAGGCCATCTGCCACCACCAACCCACCGGCGCGCAGCGAGGCGAGCACACTCGGCACCAGCCGAAGCGCTGCACGCACGCCTGAAGATTCTTCTTCAAGGGAAAGTTCATGCACGGACGCACCAACACGGCGACGCACCACCACGTTGCCATTCGCAATGCAAACTCCCTCAATGCCAGCATCAAGGTAGCTGACCAGGCGCTGAGCTTCCTTGGGGCTGCCGAGCAGTTCGTCTTGCTCGCACGGTGACAATCCGCACGAATGATAAAAGCACACGCCAACATGGTTAAACCGGCACGACATAAACCAGTGAACAAGCGCGTCTATTTCTGCATTGTCGCACCACGCCGCTAAGCAGGCGAGCAAGGGAATTCTTCGCGGAAGAACTCTATCTTCCGGAATACGCAGGTCAGCGGGCATATTGCCCAGCAACGCTTCATTCCCCCGCCGCTCAAACAAAAGCGTTTGCCTCCCCGCCGCGCCTGACTCACCGCGAAACAGCGCCTCGCGCGCAATACTTCCGTCCGACCACGCAAGTTCGTAGCGATACTCAATTCCCTCGCAACGCAGCACCAGCCCCAACTCCGTCGGTTGATGCTTCGACTGTTCGTCGAACGCAAACGGCCTGATGGGCAGCACGGGAAGCGACCCTCTGCGCCGCAGTTCTTCTCCATCCAGTGCAAGAAGCGGCTTCACCACCAACAAGATGAGAGCACTCAGCGCCTCAAGCGCCGCCGACGTACCCGCGCCGCTTGGCCCACACACGGCAACCACCGCACCGGGCACCTCGGACACTTCCGCTCCGTCCCTTAACAAGCACTCACCACGAGCAGCATCACTGAAGGTAAGGGTTGTTTCACCCCGATAGGAGGTTACGTTTTTGAAGGTGAATTGACAGAGCATGACAGCGACTCCCCACACACAGACACTACGGGCGAATGCGAATTACGAGTGTGCTTGGTCTAACCGAGCTTCTTGCCCAACAGCTCATTGATGAGTTTCGGGTTACCCTGGCCGCGCATCTCCTTCATGCATTGTCCCACGAAAAAGCCCATGAGGCCCGTCTTGCCGCCACGGTACTGTTCTACTTTGTCGGGGTTGGCCGCGAGCACGGCATCGACCACGGCTTCAATGGCGCCGGTGTCGCTCACCTGCTCCATGCCGCGCTCCTTAACGATGGCCGCCGGGTCCTTATCCTCGTCGAGCACGGCTGCGAACACCTCTTTAGCCTGCTTGGACGAAATGGTGTCGTCCGCCACGAGGCGCACCAGCTCCACGGCGCGCGCGGGCGTGAGCGGCGAATCCTCCAGGTCGAAGTCGTCATGCGCGTTCATGTGCGCGGTCACATCGTTAATGGCGAGGTTCGCCACGGGCTTTGCCAGCTTCGCAGCGTCGGCACCCGCCAGCTCCATGCAGGCCTCGAAGAAGTTCGCCGTGGCGCGGTGTTCCACCAGATGACGCGCATCGTAGGCCGACAGGCCAAACGCCTTGGCGAAGCGCGCCGCCTTCTGGTCGGGTAGCTCGGGCAGCTTCGCACGCACGCTTTCGATGAACTCATCGGACAAGTCATAGGGCGCCAAGTCCGGCTCCGGAAACAGGCGATAGTCGTCAGCCGTTTCCTTCACGCGCATAACAATGGTGCGCTTGGCCGAGGGATCCCAGTGACGTGTCTCCTGGAAAATCTGCCCGCCTTCTTCGAGCACCTCCGCCTGGCGGCAGATCTCGTAGGCCAAGCCGTCGTGGAGGTTCTTGAAACTGTTCATGTTCTTCAGCTCGGTTTTTACGCCCAGCTTCTTGTCGCCGCGACGGCGCAGGCTCACGTTGCCGTCGCAACGCAGGCTTCCCTCTTCCATGGAGCAGTCGGAGATGCCCAGCGCCAAATAAATCTGGCGCAACTTCTGCATGAAGAGGCGCGCCTCTTCCGGCGTGCGCAGATCGGGCTCGGTCACCAACTCGATGAGCGGCGTGCCGCAGCGGTTGTAGTCCACAAGCGAGTGCGTGGCACCCGCGATGCGGCCCTCGGAGCCGCCCACGTGATTCATCTTGCCGGCATCTTCCTCCATGTGAATGCGCGTGATGCCCACATGCGCAGTGTAGCCCTCGGCCGTGCGCACAGCGTTGCCGTCCTCTTCGCCCTCGGCAAGCTTCGCGGCGGTGATGCGCTCCTTCGCGGCTGGGCCGTCCACGTCCAAGTCCAGGTGGCCGCGCATGCAGAAGGCCACGGGGCCCTGCGTGGTTTGGAAGTTCTTCGACATGTCAGGATACATGTAGTTCTTGCGGTAGAACATCGAGCGCTTCTCGATGTCGCAGTTCGTGGCCAAGCCGGCCAGCACAATAGACTCGATGGCGGCCTTGTTCGGCACGGGCAGCGCGCCCGGAAGGCCCAGGCACACAGGACACGTGTGCGTGTTCGGATCGGCGCCGAACTCCAGCTTGCAGCCGCAGAACATCTTGGTTTCCAGCGTCGTGAGCTCGGCGTGCACCTCAAGGCCGATGACGGCTTCCCAGTCTTGCAGGACTTCTTCGAGTTTCCGCATTATTCGGCCTCCCCTTCTACCTGCGCCGCAACGACCTCGGCAGCGCCCAGTCGCTCGGATAGTTCTCGCTCAGTCGCGGAACTCGCTTGGTGAACGCCGCCAGGAACGTCGCTTTCCGTGGCAAGTCCGGGCAGGTCAACGCCCGGCACCGCGTCAGCAGCATCGGGAATGGTCGCGGGAGCCTTGAAGTCCGCACCCTCACGGAAGAGCGGGGCGACGGGAGCCGGACCGTACACCGTTTCCAGCGCGGCGGCCACGCGCAGCATGCTCTCGTCCTTGAACTGGGGTGAGATAAGCTGCACACCCACGGGAAGATTCGTGTCGGCACCAAGACCCACCGGCAGGCTCATACCACCGTTGCCCGCAATGTTGATGGAAATGGTGAACATGTCGGACAGGTACATGTCGGTGGGGTCGCTCACTTCGCCAAACTTGAACGACGTGCGCGGTGCCACCGGCGCGAGGATGCAATCCACCTGCTCGTAGGCGCGCGCGTAGTCCTGCGTGATAAGCGTGCGCACCTGCTGCGCGGGATAGTAATAGGTGTCGTACACGCCGGCGCTCAGCAGATAGCTGCCCAGCATGATGCGGCGGCGCGCCTCAGCGCCAAAACCCTTGGCGCGGCTGGCCTCGTACTGGCCGCCAAGGTCCTTGTGCCCGGGGTCGCAGTAGCCGTAGCGCACCGAGTCGAAGCGCGCGAGGTTAGAAAACGCCTCGCATGGGCCCAGCACGTAGTAGGCGCTCATGGCAGCCTGTGCGTTCGGCAGGTCAACTTCTACCAGCTCAGCACCCAGTTCGCGCAAATGCTCGGCCGCTTCTTCCACCTTCGCCTTAACTTCCGCCGTGAGGCCCTTCGCCTCCATGAACGCGGGCACAATACCAATGCGCATGCCGCGCACGCCCGCGTCGAGGTTTGCCGTGTAGTCGGTGCGAATGTCCTGGCTCGTGCAGTCGAGCGGGTCGCGTCCCGCGATGGCATTCATGGCGAGTGCCGCGTCCGCAACCGAGCGGGTGAAGGGACCCACCTGGTCAAGCGAGCTACCGAACGCCACCACGCCATAGCGGCTGACCACGCCATACGTGGGCTTCACCGCCACCGCGCCGCAGAAGCTGCCGGGCTGGCGAATGGAGCCGCCCGTGTCAGAGCCCAGCGTCATCGTGGCCAAACCCGCACCCACCGCCGCCGCGCTGCCGCCCGACGAGCCGCCGGGCACGCGCTCGAGGTCCCACGGGTTCTTACTGGGGCCAAACGCGCTCGTTTCCGTGGAAGAGCCGAACGCGAACTCGTCCATGTTCAGCTTGCCCAGCGGAATGCCGCCCGCCTCGATGGCGCGCGCGACGCACGTGGCCGTGTAGGGCGACACGTAGTTCGCCAGCATGGCCGACGAACACGTAGTGTGCGTGCCAGCCAGATTCATGTTGTCCTTGAACGCCACCGGCACGCCGGCGAGCGCCCCGAGGCCATCCGCCTCACCCGACGCCACGGCGGCGTCTAGCTTCGCGGCCTGTTCAAGCGCAAGCGCTTCGGTGGTCTCAAGAAACGCGTGAGTGGCGCCGTCAAGCGCACGCACGCGAGCAAGCGAAGACTCGGCAATTTCGCGCGCCGAGAACTCCTTCGCGGCCAGGCCCGCACGAATATCGCTCGCGCTCATGCAGGCAAACGCATGATCAAGTGCGCTCATTAGCGGTCGCCCCCTTCGCCCAAAATTGACGGAATGAGAAAGCAACCGTCCTGCTGCTTCGGCGCATTCTCAAGCGCCACGTCCTGCGTGAAGCCGGGTTCTTCCACGTCATCGCGCATGACGTTCGACAAGCCGCCGATGGGATGGAACGTGGGCTCAACGCCCTCCAGGTCGTACTCGGTGATAGGACGCAGGCTGTCGATGATGGCGTTCAAGTCAACCGTCATCTGCGCAACCTCTTCGTCCGTGAGGCCAATGCGCGTGTATTCCGCAATATCACGCACATCGTGTTCAGTAACATGTTGGGTCATAGGATTCGCTCTTCCCTTCTCTCGTTTTCACACAACGACTCCGCGAGCGCAACAGGAGCCGAAGGTGGAGCAGGTGAAAACATAACGCCGCCCATGATACCAAAGGTATCTCCCTCTCAGTGCGTCATCACCCGCTTTGGCCACAGACTTAACAACCACAGCGGTGAGAGAAGAAGTTATCAATATGAGGTAACACCGCGAAACACATTCTTGTCATGAGCGCGCAACGCAAACGACCCCCTTTTCAGGCGGATTAGTACCGCTCAAAAGGGGGTCGTTTCATCAATTTCTTGCTCACTCCCGCCACGGCAAGAAAAGACAACCGAGTAAGCAAAAGAAGTGTTTACGCCTGCTTGTAGACAACGTAGGTTTCTTTTACTTGGCCGTTGGCGTCGAAGGCGGCGATGTCGGCGGTGCTTTTGAACTCCAGATCCTCGCCTTTGTAGCCGTAATTGCTGTTGTTCATGGTGTACATGTAGCCGTAGATGATGCCACCCTCATCGGCGCTTTTGTCCTGCGCGTCCACAAGTTCCTGCGCGGCAGCCTTGCACTTGTCAAGTTCTTTCGGGTTCCACAGACGGTCCCCACCGAGCGGTCCAAGCATGTTGTCCTCCTTCAAAACGGTTTGCACGTGGTTGTGATAGTAAGCGCCTCACTGCGAAAAAGCGTCCGGATCAGGACAACGAAAACGGGAGCCGCTTCAGCAAATGCAGGAGGGCATGCCGCACTTTGGTTCCATCTGAGGGCCTATGCTGTGCAAAACAGTAGACGCACCGTTTTCGGAAAGGGGACTCGCATGAACGTGACCGTTCGCGCGCGCACAGGAGACGTCCAAACCATTGCAGTGGAACTCGAAGCGGCCGAGGTGACTGACTACCTGCGGGGTTTCTACCTGATGACAGCTCAGCAGGCAGGACTGCACCCTGAACCGGGGCTGACCTCAAAGCAGCTGGTGGAACGCGAGTGCAACCTCGACGAAGTAGGCCGCGCGGCGAGCGAAACCGTAGCCGTGCGAGCAACGCCAGCCGTGCTCGATCGAGCGGGCATTGATGCCGTGGGAGCGCCAGACTACGGCTGCCACGGCTACGCACAAGAGGGCCAGCCGTTCGCGTTCGACCTGACGATAGTGCCCAAGCCCCAGATGGAGCTAACCTCCTACGACCCCGTTGAGGTACCCCATCAAACTCACGAAGTGACCGAAGAGGAAGTGGATGCCTTCCTGGCGCAAGTGGCCGCTGTCCGCAATCTGTCGGAGTTGGGAACACCCGAGCAGCTGCGCCAACGAGCCCGCGAAGACTTGCAGGCAGAAGCCGACGAGCGTACGCGCGCCTACCAGCGCTTCATCGCCGCCGATGCCTTGGCAAGCCGCCTTACCAACCCGGTGCCCGACGCGGTATTCGCCGCCCACTATGCGGAGATCACGCAAGACTTCCGCGCTTCGCTCGCCGAACAGGAAATGACCGAAGAAGACTACCTGCGCGAGCGTGGCTTACAAGCCGATGAACTGAAGCATCGCCTGATGAGCCAGGCCCGCGAACAACTGCGTCAGGGCTTGGCGCTTGACGCCCTCGCGCGCCACGAGAACCTGAAACTCACCACTGCCGAGCTTAAGGAATTCCTCGCAAGTATGTCCGAAGGCCGTCCCGACGAATTGCTTCACACCTTGAAAGAACAGGGCGGCCTGCGCAAGGTTGAAGAAACCGCTTTGCGCGCCAAGACGAACGACTGGCTCGTTCGCACCGCGCGCGTCGCCTGAGTCCGGTTGCCGAAGCGCTCTCGCTCCCAGAAGCGCAGCGTCTTGATGGGGGTTCTTCAACAAAACCAGTGACCCTCGCTTTCGTTGAAGAACCTCAATACCTGGCTGCTGTTACCGTCTTCGGCGCTCCCCTATTCTTTTGGTTGTAAGGCAAACCGAATGGAGGAGAAAACCATGTGCTTCAGACCAGCAGCTGTGAGTAACGGCACCATCGCCTGCCCCATGTGTGGCCACGAGAACCCAGCATCGGCCGAGGTGTGCGAGGAATGCGGCTTTGCTGCGAGCGCCGCACCCGGAACCCCGAAGGCTCCCGGTGCTCCCAAAGCGCCTGGCGCCCCCAAGGCTCCGGGAGCCCCCAAAGCCCCAAGCGCGCCCAAGGCTCCCGTCGCGTAACAACGACACCGCAGCAGGAGGGCCGCCTCATAAGGCGACCCTCATTGCATCCCACTCAGAACAAGCAGATTCCCTCCTCTAGTCGCACAGCACATACAACCCGGATTCCAAATGCGCACGATAGAACTCATCCAGAATGTCCATGAGCCCCATAAAACACTCGGACTTCAGATCGGCCTCCATGCCTACAAAGCCAATCTCCACTTCATAGGGCCGCTCCATCTTTCGCAGCACAAACCCCGGCTCTTCCGGCATAGTGAGCGAAGCAAACGCAGGCAAAAACGACAAGGCAGCATCGCGTTCCACCAAACGCTTGCGCAAGGAGAATTCGGAACTGGACAGCGAAATGGCATCGCGTCCGAAGCGTCGGGACAAAAAGCCGTAGAGATGCGTATTCGTGGTAACCAGTGGCCGGGAGATAATATCCTCGTCGCTCAGCACGTCCTTCTCCGCCAGGGGCGAAGACGAGCACACCATCACCTTGTCGTACGCTTTGAGGTAAGGCCTATACTGATAGCCTTTTTCCTCCAAATCGTCGATGCCACCCTGCTCTGAGCTGCGCTCCTGATTGAAGAAACACATAAGGCCAATCGTGGGCGAACTTGGTGCGCCCTCTCCCGCTCTGCCCGCCAGCAACACTTGGCGGATCTGCGGGTTTTGCGATTCGTGAAAACGGATTTTGCGCGACTCAAAAATATAGTCCTTCGCATCCTGCGTGAGGAAGGCCAGTAGCGCCACATTCTGGCACTCCAGGTTAATGCAACCCGTGTCCTTGTGTTGAGGCTGCGATTGCGAGGCGGCAAATTCCAGCAACTCTGAATAATTCTCAATGATGGCTGCGGCTCGGGGAACCAGCTCTTCCCCCACAGGCGAAAGATCTAGCTTGTTGGAGTAGCGAACGAGCAGCTTACAACCCAGCTCCTTCTCCAACTCGTTCATCGCGCGACTCATGCCCTGAGGCGAGATGAAGTTCAACTTCGCCGCCCGGGTGATGGATTTGGTTTTCGCCACATCCAGATAATAGTGCAGATACTCGATGTTCATTGCGCGTCCCCCTTGCCCTTCGGTGTGAGCCCCTCCATTGTAGAGCACTTTCCTTGACACCGCGCGGTCGATCTTCGGACACTCGTCTCAAGCACCCGAGCAACGCCCCTGTTCAAGCGCCACATTCGCTTCTCTTCGAACCCACAACATGCCGCCCCAACGAAACGTGGACGAAGCCCCAACGAATCGCGGGAGCAAAGCCAGCCCCTCAGAATCGGGGGCTAGCTCAACGGGCTGCTTGTTTTCGTTTCGGCGCGCGCTTCATACACTTCTTGGCGGGGGGATCGGGTGTTCATCCTCGCGCACGGACGCACACCCTCGATCGCTCCCCCGGCACCAAACGCGCTTTCCGCACGCACGCCGCCGGGGACGGAGCAGAAGACGAAGAAAGTAGGAGGAGCATGAAGACGTCCGACAAAACGATCTATAAGAACATGTCGCTGTGTTCTTTCGGCAACGGCGCAAACCTCACCGCGGTCGATTCCAAAGACGGCAAGATCGTTCGTATGCGCCCCGTGCACTACGACGAGCACTACACCAAGGAGGACTTGAACTACTGGACCATCAACGCAAAGGGCCACTCGTTCGAGCCGGGTATGAAAACCCTGAACTCCCCGTTCACCTTTATCTACAAGACCCGCACGTATTCGCCGAACCGCATCCCCTTCCCGCTAAAGCGCGTGGACTGGGATCCCAAGGGCGAGCGCAATCCGCAAAACCGCGGCAAAAGCAAGTACGAGCGCATCAGCTGGGATGAAGCCACCGACATCATCGCCTCCGAGATTGTGCGCATCGACGAGACGTACGGACGCAACTCCATCTTCTGCCAGGGCGATGGCCACGGCGAAACGGGCTCCATCCACGGGCCCCACGGCACCATGGCGAACCTGCTGGATATGACCGGCGGCCTCACCATGCAGGCCCGCCAGCCCGACAGCTGGGAAGGCTGGTACTGGGGCGCCAAGCACGCCTGGGGCAACGAGCCGCTCGGCCAAAACACCCACCAACACAACCTGTTCAAGGACATCTCCGAGAACTCCGACGCGGTGCTGTTCTGGGGCTGCGACCCCGAAACCACGCCGTGGGGCTGGTCGGGGCAGCAGGCAAGCCGCCTCTGCTTCTGGTTCACCGAAATTGGTGTGGAGCAGATTCACATTGCGCCCGACGTGAACTACGCGAACGCCGTGCACTCCGATAGGTGGATTCCGGTACTTCCGAACACCGACGCCGCCATGCAGCTGGCCATTGCGTACGTATGGATGACCGAGGGCACCTACGACAAAGAGTACCTGGAAACCCACACGGAGGGCTTCGACTGGTTTGAGTACTACGTGCTGGGCAACGAAGACGGCATTCCGAAGACACCCGAATGGGCCGAAGAGAAGTGCCACGTGCCCGCGTACCGCATTAAGGCGCTTGCGCGTTACTGGGCCTCACACAACGTGTCCATCGGCCACTGCAACGGCGGCTCCTACATTCGCTCCTGCTATTCGCATGAGCCCGCCCGCCTTGAGGTGTACCTGCTGGCCATGCAGGCCGTGGGCAAGCCGGGCCGCAACCAGGTGAAATTCATCGAGTGGGCCCTCATTGGCATGGACTCCTTCAATCCCCTGCCTCCGGGACACTTCCTGCCCGAGGTGCGCGCATGTTACCACGGCTCCGTGCTGGGCGAGTTGCCCGCGTCCTTCATCCCCAAGACGCTCGTGCCGCAGTGCATCACGGTGAAGGAAGGCGAGAAGGTGGAGTGGTACGGCCACACCACAAGTCGCCACCATCGCACCGACCAGTTCAAGAAGTTCCAGTTCCCGCAGGACGGCGACCATGGCATCAAGATGATCTGGTCCGACTCACCGTGCTGGTCTACCTGCTGGAACGGTGGCAACGAATTCCAGGACGCCCTGCTCAGCCCCAGCCTTGAGTTCTTCTTGGTGCAGCACCCTTGGATGGAAAATGACACTCAGTTCGCCGATCTCATTTTGCCGGTGTCCACCACGCTGGAACTGGACGACTTCGGTGTTGACACGTACTCCGGCCAGTTCAACTCCATCATTTGGGAGCAGCATGCGTGCGACCGTCAGCACGAGTCGCTCTCCGATTACGAGGCGGTTGTTGAGGTTGCCAAGAAGCTGGAGAAGTACGGCGGTGTGTATGAAGACTGCGCCGCGCACCTCACGGGTGAAATGACCGTGGAGGAGTGGCAGGAAGTTGGCTATCAGGGCTCTGGCCTGCCCGAAGAGGAACAGGACCTGGAACTTATCAAGAAGCAGGGCTACCAGATGCTGCCCACCCGCGAGGGCTGGGACCAGGAACCGGCCGGCATGATTGAGTTCTACGAAGACCCCGAGAACAACCCCATGGAAACGCCGACGGGCAAGATTGAGTTCTACTCCACCGGCCTGGCCAACTTCTTCCCCGACGACCAAGAGCGCCAGCCCGTGGCTAAGTGGATAGAAGAATCCGAGACGCATCACGAGCGCATCAGCTGCGAACGCGCCAAGGATTACCCCTTCCTGCTGGTGTCAAACCACCCACGTTGGCGCATTCACGCCAACTTCGACGACTGCCCGTGGACGCGTGAAATTGAGACGTGCAAGGTGGTGGGCGAAGACGGCTACGCCTACGAGCCCGTGTGGATTCACCCGACCGATGCCGAGAAGCTGGGCATTAAGAGCGGCGACATCGTTGAACTCTTTAACGAGCGCGGCACGGTACTGGGCGGCGCATACGTCACCGAGCGCATCATGCCAGGTGCGGTGCTGCAGGACCACGGCGCGGAAACCGACCCCATCGTCAGCGGTGTGGGTGGCATCGACCGCGGCGGCGCCAACAACCTCATCTGCCCCAGCAACACTTCTTCGAAGAATGCGGCAGGCGAAGTGACCGGCGGCTTCTTGGTGGGCGTGCGCAAGTGCGACATTAACGCGCTGATGGAGCAGTACCCCGAGGCGTTTGAGACCGAGCATTACACCATTGAGACGGGCACCAACGTCTACGACTATCTGCAGGAGGCTTAAAAGATGAAGACTATTCTGTTCGACGCAAGCCTGTGCAACGGCTGCTACGGGTGCCAGATGGCCTGCAAGGACGAGCATTGCGGCAACGACTGGAGCCCCATCGCCGCCGAGCAGCCTTTGACCGGCCAGTTCTGGTGCAAGGTGGAGCAGGAAACGCGCGGCAAAGTGCCCGAGGTGAAGGTACAATACACGCCCGTCATGTGCGGCCACTGCGACAACGCTGCCTGCATGGCCGCTGCAACTGACGGTGCGGTGTATCGCCGCGACGACGGCCTCATTATTATCGACCCGGTAAAGGCCAAGGGTCAGAAGGCCATCGTGGAGGCGTGCCCCGCTGGTGCCGTGTACTGGAACGAAGCGCTGGAACTTCCCCAGAAGTGCACGGGCTGCGCACACTTGCTGGATGACGGTTGGTCGGTTCCCCGCTGCGTCGATGTGTGCGCGACGGGCGCCCTCACCTACGTCGATGAGGCAGACGTGCCCGCCGATGCCGTGCCCATGCCAGCCGTGGCTGAAAACCATCCGCACGTGTACTACCGCAACATCCCCAAGCGCTGGGTGTATGGCGTGCTGGTGGATCGCGGTGCCAACGAGGTGATCATCGGTACGAAGGTGAGCCTCGTGGACGCCGAGGGCACCACGGTGGCCGAGGTAGACACCGACGAGTTTGGTGAGTTCCGCTTCAAGGAATTGGATGAGAATGCCTACACCGTGCGCGCACAAGTGGCTGGCTTTGAGGAAGTGGTACTGACCGCCGACACGTCCGAGGGGGACGTGGTGTTGGGCGACATCTTCTTGAAGGCCGTCGCCTAGGACACAGTGGGTTTCTCCCCTGCGGCGCTGGGGAAACGAGAGCGCCGCAGGGGTTTTCTACAAGGAACACAGGAAGGGGTAACAATGGCTGAAGCAGCCAAGAGCAACAAGGTTCTCTTCAAGTGGATATGGATCGCTGTTGCCGCTCTACTTATTATCATTGGCCAGTTTGGCCCGCTGTGGTCGCCCGACCTGACGCGCGAGGGACAAGCCGCCATCATGGTGCTGTTGGCCGCCGTTGTCATGTGGGCGACCGAAGCGCTCCCTTTGCCCATCACGTCGCTTGTCATGGTGGCCATGTGTGGCTTTTTGGCCATCGCACCTTATAACGACATTTGGGCCGCCACGTTCACCGGATCGCTCTGGATGTTCATTGGCATCTTTGGCTTCACGACGTTTTTGGGGGTATCCACCTTCCCTCAACGCCTCATTGCAATGGTGGTGCGCCTGGTGAAAGGCAAGATCAACCTTGTCATTTTGGGCTTCATGATCATCTGCTGCGTCATTTCGGTGGTCATGTCCAACATCGCACTGACTGCCATCATGATGGGCTTCGCCGCTTCGCTTCTGCGTGCGGCTGACGCCGAGCCTGGCAAGTCCAACCTGGGCCGCTGCCTGGCGCTGGCCATTCCGTTCGCCGTTATGTTCGGCGGCTGCCTTCTGCCTTCCGGCACGCCCATCAACGTGGTGGTGCTCGGTCTGGCCGAAACGGCGTGCGGTGTGACCATCAGCTTCGCCGAGTGGTTCGGCTACACCATTATCCCGGTGACGCTGAGCCTTCTGGCCTGCTGGATCATTCTCATCAAGGTGTACAAGCCCGAACCGCTGAGCCAGGAAACCGTAGATAAGTTCCTGAACGAGGTATCCTCGCTACCCCCGATGGATTTCAAGGAGAAGTTCAACATCGGCGTGCTTCTGGTGGCGCTCGTGTGCTGGATTGCCAGCTCCTGGATTCCGGCGCTCAACACCACGTTTGTAGCGCTGGTGGCCCTGGGTCTTCTGTTCCTGCCCGGCACCTCCATGATTACCACGAAGCAGTACCGCTCCGAGAGCCCTTGGGACATCCTGCTTATGATGGCCTCCATCAATGGCATTGTGGCCGCTATGTCGGCCGCCGGTTCCGTCGCCTGGATTGTGAACCTGCTTCTGGGCGTGACCTCTGGCATGAGCTTCGTGATGCTGTTTTTGGTTATTAGCGTGGTGCTGGCTATCGTGCACAACTTCTTCCCCTCGGGCCCGGGTCTGGCTGCCCTCGTCACCGCTCCGGTGCTGGGTCTGGTGGCTGCCGTGGGTGGCAACTTTACCGCCACCATTCTTATGCTGGCTCTGTGGTGCGCCCTCTGCTTCCTCGTGCCGCTGGACTCCGTACTATTGGTGTCGTATGCCGGCGGGTATTACAAGTTTAATGAGATGTGGAAGGGTGGCCTTCCCGTCACGCTTGCCACCATGGTGTTCTTCAGCGCGTTTCTGCTGATAGTTCCACCACTTTTGGGCGCCGCATAAGCGCTTCTGCATGGTTCTACATGAGCGTGAGCCCCTTTCTGCGGGAGGGCGGGAAGGGGCTTGTCTATAAGGGGACGTTACTGTAATCTCGGGGGGATACATCGTGTCTGGAGCCGTTTTGCAATCCTCATTGCGACCGCGCGCTATAATCTGCATCCTTATTGCCGCCGCCCTCGTGGCCGCAACCGCACTTGCCCCATCCACACCCGGCCTCTCGTACGAGGGACGCATGGTGCTGGGTATTCTCGGCGCAGGCATCCTCCTGTGGGTGACCGAGTCGCTGCCACTTCCCGCCACGGCGCTCTTGGTGCTGGTAATGATGCCCCTCATGGGCGCCTGTTCCTTCGAGGAAGCATACGCCAACGCCATTGGCTCAACGGTGTTTTTCCTCATGGGCACGTTCGCCTTCACCGTGGCACTTGACGCCACGTCCATCCCCACCCGCATTGCCGCGCGCGTGCTGAAGTGGTCGGGCACCAACACCAACAAGATGCTGCTCGGCTTCATGTGTGCCACAGCATTTCTGTCGTTTTTCATGTCCGATGTCGCCGCGTGCGGCGTGTTTATCTCGGTGGGCAAACGACTACTGGAGTTGAACGAAGCTGAGAAGTTGAAGTCGCCCATGGGCAAGGCGCTCATGATAGCCATTCCCTGGGCGTCGTATGCTGGCGGTTGTGCCGTCATGACGGGCAACGGCTGCAACGTGGTGACGGTGGGGCTGTTCTCGTCGCTGTTTGGCGTGAACATGAACTTCATCGAATGGTCGATGCTGGGCTTTCCTTTCTGCCTCATTATGCTTGCGGTCTCGTGGTTTGTCATTACGCGGCGCTTTAAGCCCGAGCCCATCTCGCAGGCATCCATTGATGCCACCGCGTCCGAGGTGTCGAACATGGGCCGCCTCACCCGCCCTGAGATTCTCACGATGGTTATTATTGCGCTGGCTATGGTGTTCTGGATTCTCAGTTCGTGGTTTAGCTTTTTGAACACCGCTATGATTGCCGTGTTCGCCGTGGTACTGCTGTCGGTGCCCGGCTGCTCAACGCTGGAGTTTAAGACGCTCGTGTCGCGCATGAACTGGGGCGTACTCATCATGATCATGTGCATTCTGTCCGTCTCACACTTCGTGGTGACCACGGGTGCCGGTGACTGGATGGTGACCACCGTGATGGGAGCGCTCCCCGAAAGTTGGAAGACACCGTTCGCCGTGTTGGTGGTGCTGTCAACTATCGGCGCGGTCGTACATAACGTTGTGCCGGTTGGGCCCGCTGTGGCAGGCATCCTCGCCTACCCGTTCGGCGTGATAGCGGGCGACTTCGGCATTAGTATGTACTGCATGCTGATGGTAGTTGCCTGGCAGGCTTCGCTCGCCTACATTCTGCCGCTCGACTGCGTACCCATTCTCACATACTCCACGGGCTATTATCGTATGTCTGACATGGCGCGCATCGGCTGGATCCCCACCGTGGTGCTTATCGCACTCACCGCCACGTTACTGCCAGCCCTGTGCGCAGTGTTTGGGTTTGCGTAAGAGAAAGGTGCGCCTTCAGGTGTTTCGAATGCGTCTCAGGTTGAGAAGCAAAAGAGGAACTTCTAAGTTATAAGTATGATTTTCACAATAATAAATACCTGATGAAAATACCCCTAGCGAAGCGTCGGCATGCATCCCCGTCCCCCGGCGCTTCGTTTTTTCATTCTTTAATTCAGTAGTCTTTAAATCAATATTCCTTTTTTCATGCCTCAATTTTTCATGCCTCGTTTTTTATTCCCTTTTTGATCCAAAAAGGGTGAGCAGATGTTTCACGTGAAACAATGCCATTCGTTTTTTCGTGTCACTCGTTTTTTGTGTTGGTAGTTTTACGTGCTGTTCTTCCTTTCGTTCGTGTCATTCATTTTCATGTCGCTCGTTTTTTCGTTTTTGCGTGCTGTTGTTTTCGCTTTTTTGATACTCGTTTTTTCGTGTGCGGAAAGTTTTCCTTTGGGAACTTTTCTTGCAGTCATTGATCCACTCTCATAAAAGTTATTTATACCTCTTGACGCCCGATACTATGCAACGTATAGTATCGGGCGAAAGGAGGTATACGATGGACGCTCAAATGAAGCGCGGCTTTTTGGAAGTCTGCGTGCTCGCCTCAATCAATCGGCAGGATTCGTATGGCTACCAGATAGTCAAAGACGTGCCTTCCATTCTGAATTTGACTGAGTCGACGCTGTATCCCCTGCTCAAGCGCTTGGAATCAGCAGGGCTGCTCACCACGTACGCGGTGGAGCACAACGGGCGTTTGCGCAAGTACTACCGCATCACCGACGCGGGCGTGCGCCACATCGATGAGTTTCTGCGCGAGCAGGACGACATCGTCTCCATCTACGAATACGTGAAACGAGGTGCAAACCGATGAACAAGACCGAGTTTACTGAAGCGCTGCGACGCGCACTCGGCAAGTTGCCGTCGTATGAAGTTGAGCAATCGATTTCGTTTTATGCCGAAATGATTGACGACCGCATGGAAGACGGCATGACCGAAGCGGAAGCCGTGGCCGCGCTGGGGCCCGTCGATACTATTGCAGCGCAGATCATCGCCGAGACGCCGCCCATCCCGAAGGCCATCGCAAAGGCGAACACTGGCAGCCGCACTTTAAACATTGTGCTTCTGGCGGTGTTCTCTCCTCTTTGGGTGCCTATCGTACTGGCGTTGGCTATGGCGGTGTTTGCCGTGTATCTGTCCATTTGGATGGTGGTGGTGGCACTGTGGACTGTCGTGGTCATGCTGCTTCTGTGTGCACCCATTGGCATCTGGGGCTTGGTGTATAGCCTCTCCACCGGCTTTCCGCTGACGGGCCTGTGGCTTTTGGGCTGCGGGTTGGCCGGCGCGGGGCTGGGACTGTTTGCCTGGTTCGGCGTGCTGGCTGCCAGCAAGGGACTAGTGCAGCTCACGCACACGTTCGCCTGCTGGATTAAGAGTTTGTTCGTGAAACGGCGCACCAAGGGCGAAGAGGCTGGTGTGACAGGAATGCCCGGTGCTTTCCCCGGCGGCTATCCGCCTGCGCCGCCCGCACCCCCTACACCAACTGGATACAACGGGGCACCAGCAGGTTTTGCCACCTGCCCTCCACCCTCCCCCTACCCCTATCCGCCCACCTCTCCCCTGCCCACTGCGCCGCTGGCCGGGCAGCCGAACTCGGAAGGAGCGCCGAGCCATGACCACCGCGCGTAAAGTTGTTCTTATCATCGCCACCGCCCTTGTTATCGGCGGGTGTGCGATCTCCTTCGGAGCGTTCGCGGCCGCCGACTTCCGCCTGGAGAACTTGTCGAACATGCCGCGCGATTGGACCGAAGTCACCGAGACGCTTGATGCCGAGAGTGTTGCGGCACACAACGCCATCATTGTTGACAGCGAAGCGGGTGATGTCCGCTTCGAGGCTTCCTCTTCCGATGCCATTGAGGTCACCTATTGGAAGGGTGAGCTGCGGAATACCGAGATTACCGACACGAACGGCGAACTGCACATTACGTGCACGTCCAAGCCTCGCATCGGCGTCATGATCATGGACTTCGACTTCACCGACCGCTCCACCGTGGTGAAGGTGCCTGCGTCGTTCGCCGGCTCCGTGACGGTACGCTCCCACGAGGGCAGTACCACCATCGACGACATGCCGTCGCTCAGCGCCGTGAGCGTGACCACCAACAATGGCCACGCGCATATCGGCCGCTCCACAGCGGATTCCGTGGAGTTGAGGACTGAAAACGGCGTGGTTGATATCAGCGATGTTACGGCGAACAGTGTGGAGGCTTTCACCCGCAACGGCAGCGTACAGATGGCTTTCATTGAGGCGGCTGGCGCGGTAACGGCGCAGGGCGGCAATGGCACCATTTCCGTGAATGACCTGCGTGCTGCCACCCTGAGCGTCTTTGCGGAAAGCGGTAGTATTGAGCTGCGCGGCATCGACGCAGATACGGTGGAAACCCGCAGTCAGACCGGCAACCAGCACCTCAACGACGTGACGACTGGTCGCCTGACCGCACAGAGTATGCAGGGCAGCATTGACGGTACTGCACTGGTCGCCCGCGATGGCGCCTCGATCCAAGCTGATACGGGTGAGGTGAGCCTCTCGTTCACAGGGTCGGCCGAAGACTACGCCATCGATGCCTCATCGGCATCCGGCAACGTCCACGCGCCGCAGGGGTCGCCGAGTGCGACGAAGCGCATCGTGGTTCGCACCACCATTGGCAACATCGACCTGTACTTGAGCGAATCGCCCTCCGCGTTGCGGGATGAGCAAGCCCCGGGTGGCGGAAACGGCACGGGGGTGCCCTCAGCGCCAGTTCCTCCGACAGCACCTGAAGCACCCAAAGCGCCCTCAGCGCCAACAGCTTAAATAGGTTGCATTAGGCACTGTGTTTCAGCAGGCCGACCTGGACGAGGGATCCCTCCCCTTCGTTCTTGGTCGGCCTGTTGTATTCGCGCCTGTTGGGCTGTTGATCAGCCTCTTTCCTCCTGCGCATACACGGCGAGTTCGGCGAGGAAGGCCTCGCCGTAACGCGCGAGCTTGGTGGCGCCCACGCCGGATACGTCAAGGAATTCGTCTTCGGAAGCGGGGAGCTTCGCACACATATCACGCAGCGTGGCGTCCGAAAACACGATGTAGGGAGGTACACCTGCCTCGTCGGCCAGACGCTTGCGCAACGTACGAAGGCGTTCGAACAACTCCTCGTCTGCATCTGCCCCGCCAGCAGCCGTGCCCGAAGCACCAAACGCGCGTCCTCCCTTCACTCCCGCTGCGGCGCGCGTGCGATCGGCCTTATGCACCACCTTTTTCATGGTGAGCACAAACCCTTCTTCCGCCACCTCGCGAGCACGGGGACCCAGACCTACGGTGGGATAGGAACCTTCGGTAATACTCAGGAAGTCGCCGGCGACAAGCAACTCGATGATCTCTTTTATCTGGGCAGTTGATGCACGTGAAGCGCCATAGGTGGCCGTTTCATCCAGGTGCATTTCCAGCACTTTCGCGCTCTTCGACCCGCGCAGCACATCCACCACAAGCCCCTTGCCGAAACGCCCACGCAACTCCTGCACACACCGCATAATCGCCCGCGCATCAGCGGTAACGTCCACGGCTTCAAAGTCGCCACTGCAATTAGAACAACAAGTTCCGACTGCCTGTCGGCAGTCGGAACTACTCGACGCTGCGGAGGGTTCTGGTACCGAATCTTGCGGCTCCAAGCCTTCCTCACGGCCAAAGGGCCGCTTCGTCAGGCTTTCACCGCAATCTTCAGCACCAGAACCCTCTTCGCTGACGCTACGAACGCTCCCTAATCCTTGACCAAAATAATCCAAGATGTAGCGTCTCAGGCACGTGGTGGTGTTGCAGTAACCGGTCATGGCGGCAAGCAGGCGGCGGCGCGAGGCGCGAACAGCCTCGGCTTCTTCGGGCGTGAGTTCTTCGTTGCCCGACTCTTGCTCAATGAAGAAACGGCAGGTGGACACGTCGCCGTCGCTCCACAGCAGCATGCAGGTGGAGGGTTCACCATCGCGGCCCGCGCGGCCTGCCTCCTGATAGTACGCTTCAAGCGAGCCCGGCATGTTGTGGTGAATCACGTAGCGCACGTTCGACTTGTCAATGCCCATGCCGAAAGCGTTCGTCGCCACCATGACAGGGGCGTCATCGGCAATGAAGGCGCGCTGGCTCTCGATGCGCTGAGCGGTGGGCATGCCGGCGTGGTAGCGCGTAGCGCGCACACCCGCCTCAATAAGCGCGGCGTGCACCTTGTCGGTGTCCTTACGCGTGGAGCAGTACACAATGCCCGAGTCGGCCGGGTGCTCAAGCACCCACGCGGCAATCCACGCGAGTTTGCGTTTCGGGTCTTTGCGCTCCACGCCGAAGTAGAGGTTTGGCCGGTCAAACCCCGTGACCACCTCGTAGGGTTCGCGCAAATCGAGCAGGCGCACAATGTCGCGACGCACACGTTCGGTAGCCGTGGCTGTGAACGCCGCCACAACGGGACGCGTGGGAAGTTGCGCGATGAAGTCACCAATGGTGAGATACGATGGGCGGAAGTCCTGGCCCCACTGGGACACACAGTGCGCTTCATCCACCGCCACCAGCGAAATGGTCGCCTCGCGGGCAAAGTCGAGAAAGCGCTGGTCGGCGAGGCGTTCGGGCGCCACGTACATGATCTGGTACGCACCCGCGAGCGCGCGACGCAGCACGGTGGCCTGCTGACCAGGCGTCAGGGAGGAATTGAGATAGGCACCGCGCACGCCCGCGTCCAAAAGCGCGCGCACCTGGTCGCCCATGAGGGACACGAGCGGACTCACCACCAGGGTCAGACCTTCGAACACAATGCCCGGCACCTGGTAGCACACCGATTTGCCCGCGCCCGTCGGCATAACCGCCAACGCATCGCGCCCGGCAAGGATGGCCTCGACCACGCCCTCCTGCCCCGGCCGAAAGGCTTCGTAGCCAAAATGCTCCCGCAACGCCGCCCGCGCCGCCGCCCCATCAACCATGAATCGTCCTCTCCGGCGGCCCACCGCCCAACCCTCGTTCGTTAGGCCCCATCATAGCGTATTCGCCCCTTTAGCGGCGGACCGCCATCCTGAATTGAGGGGTTGCAAGGCGGAGCGCGGCGTGTATAATGCGGGGTGTCGGCGATGCCCGTTTGGTTAGAGTTGGGCGGGTGACGCAGGACATGTGCTAGGCGGTTCGGGTGCCAGCCCTACCGCCTTTTTTGTGCTCTTTTCGCCTTATGCCTCGCCTTTCGCCTTCGCCGCAACGCATCATGTACTGCCATAAGAAACGACAGTATGGAGCAAAGCCCCGCAATCAGGTTGAAACTATCCATGGGGATCCCCCTCTCTCTCGAGGCGTCACCCACCCGGGCGCGAACACCGCCGACAGGGGGCATTCTAGCACTCAACATTCTGCCAAGCTAGTACAAATTATGCGTCTGATCAGGCGTTAGGTTTCTGTTAGATTCTGGCAAGGTTTCGGTAGAAGATACGGCGAATACACGGCGAAACCGCGCCGTATCCGCGATGGAACTGCGGCATAAGGTGTGCGGTTCGCACGCATATCTGACAAGAATCAAGTGGCTACCCGAGCGGAAACACGCACAGTTCAAAAAACGCGTCACGTGCGCACTGTGCGATAATGAGCCGAACAATACTCTCCTCGAAGGAGCCACTATGACCGTCATGTCTGCACCGTTCGAATGCCTTACCTTCGCCGTGTCGAAACCGAGCTGGGGAACCAGTTCTCTGGTGGCTGCGCTTGTTGCGCCTGATGCCTATGAGTTGCGCCTGAAGCGTATCGAGAACGGTACGGCTACCGCAGATGAGGTGCGACCCTATACGCTTGAGGACGCGCACGCCCTTGACAAGTGGATTCGCGCACTCGGGTTCTACGACAAAGGCGCGTCGAGCGAACGGGTTGAGGGTGCGGGATCATGGACGCTCACGATAGCTTTTGCCAATGCCGATGGCCTGGTGCAAGGCGGTACCGCCTATCCCGATTCGTTCCCCGATTTGCTGGCCACCATGAAGGGGCTGGGGCTTCCGGGCTTTCGCCACCTGGACGAGGCGGCGTTTCTTGCAGATTTCAACACGCCGCAACAAGTGCGCGCCGCCGCACCCACGGCAATACCCGCAGGTCTTGGCATTCCCGGGCTTGAAGGTGCCTTGAGCGACCTGTTGAAAAATCCTGCTCGCGCCGAGTCCGCCCTGCGCGAGCAGTGCCGGAACCTCCCCGTGTCAACCAAGCAAGAGATGCTTGAGTTCATCAGGAAAACCAACCCCGAACACTACGACTGGTGGAAACGCATCCTGCTAGGATAGTGACGTCTTACGAAACCTTCGCCTTCGGAAGGAAGCCATCGAGTTCGGCGTCCAGTTCGGATAGGTGTTTGACTTGCGGGTGGTCGTTCAGTTGCCCGCGCGCCATCACGAGGCGTACCTGACGCAGTGCTTCCAGGTTCTCTAGCGGGTTTGCATCCATCACTATAAGGTCGGCGGCTTTGCCCGGCTCAATGGAACCTGTCTCGTCGCCGAGTCCCAGGATGCGCGCGTTCCCCAACGTGGCCGTGTGCAGGGCAAACGCGGGCGACACGCGCACGAGGCGCTCGAAATACACCACTTCGCGCCACATGTCGTACTGCGTGATGTAGGGGCACGACGAGTCGGTGCCGAGGCCCACGGAAATGCCCGCCGCGAGCGCCTGCTTCGCCGCGTCCACGATGCCCTCGAACACGATGCGGCCGTTCACCTGCTGCACGTGCGTGGACTTCGTCTTTTCGGGCGGCAGTTCCACGAACGGCAACGCAGGCGAGATGGTGCAGGTGAGCGACGAGGTGCGTCCAGCACCATTCTTCTTGAAGAGCGCGATGATCTCGTCGTCGAGGGGCCCACCGTGCTCGATAGTGTCCACGCCGGCTTCAAGCCCCACACGCACGCCTTCGGTACTTTCGATGTGAGCGGCTGTGGACATGCCCAGCTTGTGCGCCTCTTCGCAGGTGGCGCGCGCTATCTCGGGCGACATACGCAACACGCCAGGTTCACCTTCCACCTCGGCGTCAAACACGCCGCCCGTGATGAACAGCTTCACCAGGTCGCACTTGCGCGCGAAGCAGGCGCGCACGGCCTCGCGAGCCTCTTCCGGCGTGGAGACCACCTTCGCGAACAGGCCCGCACCGTGGCCGCCCGGCACCGTGACGCCCGTGCCCGAGGTAACCAACCGCGGCCCCGGATACTTGCCCGCGTTGATGGCGTCGCGCACGTCCACGTCGGCAAACGCCGGGTCGCCCACCGAGCGCACGGTAGTCACGCCGCTCACCAACTGCTGCTGCGCGCTCTTTCGCAGCATGCGACGCAGATACCACATGCCAAGAGGGTTGCCCGTCACCTTGTCAATGAGGTCGCCCGCACCGCCCGCACTCATCGGCTTGCCGGTGCCGCACAGGTGCACATGCGCGTTGATCAGGCCCGGCATGAGATACGCGCCACCCAAGTCCACCTCGCGCGCACCCGCAGGACACACCGTCGTAGCCGCCGTCCCCACCGCCTCAATGCGGCCATCGTTTACCACCACAGTCATATTCGACTGCGGCTCCATACCCTCCGTGCCATCAAGCACCGTCGCATGAGTAAACACAAACGCAGCCACAAGCCCCCCTTTCGCTTCGCCACGCGCCCCCATTCCCGAACGCGCCGCAGGTGTAATGAGGCCAGTATACGCCTCCGCCCGATCACATGCACTCACCAGCGAAAACTACGAAAACACGAAATGTTTTAGGCCGATTTTCCCCGAAAACACGAAATGATTATTGAAATAACGCAAGGGGCGCGTGCTTATTGAGCTGAGTGAGCGTCCCTCTCCTCGCGAGTAAGAGAGAAGGCAATGTGAGGCATGGCCACGCCGCGGTAGTGTTTTGTGAAGGTGAGACGCGGTGTCATGCCGTTGCGGCGGGCGACGTTTTGGGAGGCGGTGTTGGTGTCGCGAATGATTGAGAATACCTCGCACGCGCCCAACGTGTCGAATGCGTAGTCGCAGCACGCGCGGGCGGCCTCCGTGGCATAGCCTTGGTGCCAGAACGCGCGCTGGAAGAGATAGCCCACTTCAAGCACCTGCCGGCCGTCGCAGTCCTGCCAGGTGAGGCCGCACTGACCAATCATGGCGCTGGTTTCTTTCAGCACGACCGCCCAAAGACCTCTGCCGTCCGCGCGATAGCGAGCGCGCTGGCGGTCAAGCCACGCCTGCGCTTCTGCGTCCGAAAACGGACCCTCGTAAGCGTACATGACATCGGGGTCCTGCAGCATGGCGCAGAGCGCCGGAAAGTCATCCTGCGTCATTTCGCGCAGGACAAGGCGCTCGGTCTTAAGGATGGGGCGAGCGGGACAAGTTTGCGGGACGCCGGCCGCACAAGTGGCGAGCGGCGGCGTTGTTCTAGACATGGAATTCCTCGACGAAGTGTTTGATGAGGGCGGCGCTGGTGGGGGTGCAGCGTTCGCCTTCTTGGAGGGTTTCGCAGGTGGGGATACCCTTGGCCAGGATGGCGGCCGTGGCGGGTGCGGGGATGGGCAGTTCACCGTGCGCGCACACCACGGTGCCGCTGCCGGTTTGCACGGGTGTGGCGGTAATGCGCTCGGGCGCGAGCATTTCCACTGCGAGGCACACGGCGGCCACGTTGCGCACGGCTTCGCCGTTACCCACCTCGTGGAAGTGGGTTTCTTCCACCGCACAGCCGTGAGCTGCGGCCTCGGCCTCGGCGAGAATGTGGTAAATGGCGCGCATGTCGTCCTTCACGCGGTCGCTCACGGCCAGCGCGTCGATGGTGTCCAGCACCTCGCCCAGGTCGTGGTGGTGCCGCTCGGGCACGCCAGCCGCTTCCACGGCGGCATCAAGCGCGGTTTGCGCGTCGGCGTCAAGACGGCCGCGCAGGTCGGCGAGAATCGAGCGGCGCGTGGCGTCGCACGTGAGGTCAAGATGAAGTTCGGTCATGGGAAAATCACTTCGCTTTCAGATGATTGATGGATGACGCCTGGTAGCCAGCGCCAAAGCCGTTATCGATGTTCACCACGGATACGCCTGAGGCGCACGAGTTCAGCATGGCAAGCAGCGCCGCCACACCGCCGAACGACGCCCCGTAGCCCACGCTCGTCGGCACGGCGATGACCGGGCACGACGCAAGGCCGCCCACCACGGAGGCAAGCGCGCCCTCCATGCCAGCCACGGCCACCACCACCTGCGCAGCCGCAATGTCGTCAGCATGCGCAAGCAAACGATGGATGCCCGCCACGCCCACGTCGTAGAGGCGTACCACCTCGTTGCCCAGCACCTCGGCCGTGAGCGCCGCTTCCTCGGCCACGGGCAGGTCACTCGTACCGGCGGCAGCCACCACCACGGTGCCGTTGCCGTCAGGTTCAGGCAAACCACCCACGAGGCCAAGGCGCGGAAGCTCGTGATAGACAAACGCCTGCGCGGCAGCCGGGTCGGCATCAGCCAGCAGCGTACGCACCTCATCAGCGGCTTCAGCCGACAGGCGCGTAATCAGCACACGTTCCTGCCCTGCCGCACGCATTGATGCCGCAATGCCGGCCATCTGCGCAGGCGTCTTCCCCGCGCCGTAGATCACCTCGGCCACACCCTGACGCATCCCGCGTTGATGATCAACCTTCGCGTAACCCAAGTCTGAAAACGGTGCCGTCTTCAGGCGCAACGCCGCCTCGTCTGGGTCAAGCGAACCGTCGGCCACCGCGGCCAACAGCGCTCTCATCTCGCGCTCTTCCATCAGCGCTCCTCTTCCTCGTTGGTTGCGTTCGCTATGTCCGTTGCCTCCGTCGCACCGTGCGCAGCCGTGAGATGGTCTACCACGCCGTCGGCAGAACACGTCGTGTCCAGGTCGGCCCCTATGGCGGCATTGCGCGCCACCAGCCGCACCGTCACCTCAGGCGAGCGCGCGGCCGTAAGCAGCGCCTCCGCCGTGATGCGTTCGCGCTCCGGCACGTGCACGGCCAGGCAGGAAAAACTTGGCTTATTCGCCGTGAACAACCCCAGCTTGCGCGAGGCGGCGCGCACGTCGTCCTTGCTGAGGCCCGCCCGACGCAGCGGCGAGACCACGCCCAACTCAGCCAGCGCGCGAAAGCCCGGCCGGTGCGTCGGATCATCCGTGGCGTTCGTGCCGTCGGCAAGCACCGCGTCTCCCCACCCATCAGCCTCCATGTGCTTAAGAATGGTGGAGAAGATGAAGCGCTTGCACAAGTAGCAGCGGTCAGGCCCGTTTTCGCAGATGGCAGCCTCGGACAACACATCGGCATCGACCATCGCCAGCGGCACACCCAACTCTGCCGCCAACCGCTCGCCGTCAGCAATCTCACAAGGCGGCTGGAACGCCGTGCGCACCAGATACGCACGCACGTCCGCGCCCGCCGCGCGGGCTACCGCCACGAGATACGACGAGTCGCATCCGCCCGAGAACGCCACCGCCACGCGCGGCGTGCGCGCGAAGAATGCGTCAAGCGATTCAATATTCGTGCGCTGGCCTTCGCCACCCACATATGAATGGGCGGCCGCTACGTTGTCAGACATGGAACCCTTCTTCCGTTATGAACGAGCGCTAGCTTACTTCTTGGAGTGCGCTCCAAGTCAAGGGGTAATTTTTGGTCACAAACTCAACCGCACAATGGCGTCGCGCGGCCGCGAGCGAACGCGCGGCGCTTCCTACTCGAACAGTTCCGCCGCTCGCGCAAGCTCCTTCACAATGCCAATGTGCTGCGGGCACACACTCTCGCACGTGCCGCATCCGATGCACGACGACGCAGGGCCCGCCGACGCATTCCAGTCGTAGTTCTCCTGCGCGCGATACTCATCGCGATAGAGCGCGAGAATGTTCAGCGAGGCCAGCGCCGCAGGAATGCGCACGCCTTCGGGGCACGACTTCACGCAGTAGCGGCAATCGGTACACGGCACCGTGGGGATGCCGTCCAAAATGGCGCGCACCTGGGCCAGCGCGTCCAGCTCGGCGGGCGCAAGCGGCTTAAAGTCGCGCATAATGCCCACGTTTTCCTGCACCTGCTCGGGCATCGACATGCCTGAAAGCACGGTGAGCACGCCCGACAGCGACGCGGCAAAGCGCAGCGCCCACGACGGCAGCGGCTCGTCCGGGTTCGCCGCGCGCAGCACGTCGGCAGCCGCGTCCGGCAGCTTCACCAGCGAGCCGCCCTTGATGGGCTCCATCACCACGATGGGCAGCCCATGAGCGCGCGCCACCTCGTAGCACTTGCGCGATTCAACCGTTTCGCTTTCCCAGTCGGCGTAGTTGATTTGCAGCTGCACGAAGTCCATCTCGGGGTGCGCCGCAAGGATGCGCTCAAGTTCCGCCGCCTTGTCGTGAATGGAAAAGCCCAGGTTGCGAATCAGGCCCGCGGCCTTTTTCTCGGCCAAGAAATCCCACAGCCCCCAGTCGTCAAACAGGTGCGTGCGATCCTCGCCCAGGTTGTGCAGCAGGAAGAAGTCGAAGTAGCCAGCGCCCGTCTGTTCAAGCGAGGTCTCAAACATGCTGCGCGCGTCATCGGCGTCCTTCGCCATCCACGCCGGCAACTTCGTAGCCACCGTGAACGACTCGCGCGGATAGCGGTCCACCAGCGCCGCCTTGAGCGCCGCCTCCGACCGCCCGCCATGGTAGCCGCGCGCCGTATCGAAGTACGTGAACCCGGCATCCATAAACGTATCCACCATGCCGCAAAGCGTGTCGAGGTCAATAACCTTCTCCCCGTCCGACCCCTCAACCTCCGGCAACCGCATAAACCCAAACCCCAACTTGGGAATTTCCCCACCGGTATATGTCATAGCACGACCTCTCTCGTCCTACCCGCTTCGAAAAAATTCATCATGAGCATGATACTACGAGGAGACACCACCCCATTTTGAAATCGGGAGTTGACACGCATAACTACTCTGTGACACTATAGTGTGGTACTAAGCAATACGGATTACCTATTGTTGCAGAACGAGATCAAAGGACAGCGGTGGAAAACCTCACTGAAATGCTCAAGGGTGTGCTTGAGGGATGTGTGTTGGAAATTATTGGGCGCGGGGAAACGTACGGGTATCAGATTACGCGACAGTTGAATGAACTGGGGTTCTCTGACGTCGTAGAGGGAACCGTGTATACGATTCTCGTGCGGCTGGAGCGGCGAGGGCTCGTCGTCTGCGAGCGGAAGCCTTCCGAAATGGGGCCGCCGCGCAAGTTCTATTCCCTCAACGACGCAGGGCGCGCGGAACTGCGCGCATTCTGGGAGCGCTGGGACTTCATAACCGCGAAACTTGACGAACTGAAAGAAGGTGCCCGATGAACTTCTGGGATCGCGTAACCGGCAACGACATGGATCGCGACCTCGCAGGCTTCGCCGCACGCGCCGCCGAACTGCCGCCCGCCTACCAAGCCGCGTGGAAAGAAATCACCGAGCGCCTGTGGAACCATGCGGACTTCACGGGGCGCAACCTCATGCCCATTTTCGATGGCGTACTGGGGTTACTTGAGGAAGCGGCCGCTGATAATCGCCCCGTGGAAACGGTACTTGGCACCAACGTGGCTGACTTCTGCGCCGAGCTCGCAAGCGCTGAAGGAGCACAATCCTTGCGCGACCGCTGGCGCGACCAACTGAATGCCTCTATTGCCCGCAAGCTCAACCAGCAAGGAGAGTAGCCGCATGGACTTCCGCAACATGATTGAAGAAAAGCGCGAATGGCGCGTCCTCCAAGCCCGCGTCAAAGCGCTCCCCCGTGACTACCAAATTGTGTACAAGGAGCTACAGAAGTACCTCTTCAAAGTAGGTGCCGAAAACATGGACGCCAGCATGGAGGCCCTTTATAGCATCGTCGACCTCTTCGAAGAAGGCGCCACAACCGGAAAACCCGTCCTCGAAATAACCGGCCCCAACCCAGCCACCTTCGCCGACGCTCTAATTGAAAGCGCAGGTCAGTGAGAGTAAACACAGGGCCTTTTCTTACTTCCAGCGAACCACAAAAGACCGTAATTCAAGTTCTTTTCCTGGTTAACGCAAAATGTGACGCGCTTCGCGCTACTGATTACGCCAGGATGTTATGAGCCTCCCCATCACTATGACAAGGGCCTGCTCTTCTCTAGGTAACATGCTTGTCTGGCTATCCTCATCGGGATGCAAACAGCGACAGCGCGAAGCACATAGCCCCTTTAGGGATACATCCGCTCTATCACAGACGAAGAACGCAACTATGAACTGCGTTTTTCCGCTTCGCGCGAACGGCGCTCTGGCGAACGCCGCTACGGGGTTATGCCTCTTGCAAGTCAATGCCTACAAGCCAGTCAGCCCGCGTCATAATACAAGGGATGCGTGAAAACTCGTGGCATAATAGCCAGCGCGATAGCGCGTCACACTTTTTTCCGGCGGACAGGAACTTTTGCTACAACGCCCAACATGCCAGCTATCATTCACATCGAACTACTGATCCTTGATTCTTCAACGCAATCATCAACCACTTCGAAAAGTTCCCCGACGTCACATCCTATCGAATCGACAAGTGCAGCGAGGGTTGTCAGTCGCACAGCATTCACTCTACCTTCAGAGGTTTTCAACCTTTCCAGTTGGTCTTCTTTTAAGCCAGTGTCGCTGCACACTTTTTCGGCAGCAACTCCATGATCTTCCATGGCCTTCCATACACGCCAAACAACACGCATTTTGCTTAGCTTCCTTTCAGGCAAGAGGGTTAATTACGTAAGCTAATCAGAACAGGTTGTTTGCACCTTCAAACATGTATCCCCCAGTGCTTATAGCAATTCTTCAATCAACCTTTCGTTGCTTTTCTGGACTGATCAGTCCACTACTTTATTATTGTAACGCATAGCCTTCGTACTATGGATATAAAAGAATTTCGAAAGGCCTTGGGCAACAAAATCCGCGAGTATCGGAAAGCAGAAAACCTTTCCCAAGCGAAGCTTGCCGAAATGCTCGGCGGCAACAGCGACGGCTCGTATATTTCGCGCCTTGAATTAGGAAAACTCAGCTGCAGCACCGATCAACTCTACCGCATCTCCCGCGCCCTCGACGTCAGCTTAAAAGACCTAGTAGATTTTGAGTAGACAATAGTTACCTAAACTGTCGAATCTTTCGCTTCCCAAGCTTTGATCTTCACGTTGATGTCCTCACCGAATGCTTGCAGGAAGGGGATCCATTCGTCGAGTACTTTGCGGGAACAGTCGATTGCGAATTCGGCATTGTAGTTGTGCGAAAGTTCGTTGCGCATGAGGCGCATTTCGTTCCAGCGCGCACCGTCCTCAATTATGCCATTGTAGGCCGCCAGTTCGATAGCCTCGCGCGGACTCCCTTTAGCCCAGTCCACAATCCCGTAGCGCTGAATAAGAATGTCCTTCATAAGCTTCCATGACAAGTCGAAGGCAAGCCTGAACTTACTGAGCAGCCCGGAAAGTACGTAGGTATCCTCGAACACGGGCTTACCGTACGCTTGACCCAGCTCCCAGAGCAAACCATTAAGGTTGACCAGGCGATCCGTATAGGGCAAATCTATGTCATGCGTGCCGCTCACGCTAGCCCCCTACGCGCGCTTGGCGTAGATGTCGGCGTTTATGTGCCAGTCACCGTTGGCTTGCACGGTGACGTTTTGCCAATGGAAACGGTCGTCCTCGATGGTGGCGAACACCCACTTGTGATTCTCGTCTTCGAGGTTCGTCAGAACAATCATGTCGCCCTGCTTCTTTGCCTCAAGTCGGAAAATCTTGCCCGTGAATCCATACGCAACATCCCATGCGTGCGTGGTGGGGTTATAGACGCGAAGGGACGTGCCGTACTCAGTGAGAGGGTGCACGACATCGGTTCGCGCGTCACGCGCGGGCAGAATGATCACGTCCTGAATGCCCATGCCCTCAAGCACCCACGAGAAAATCCACTCGCCTTTGACCGAACTCGACAGGTTGTGGTCAATATAATCCAGCTTCCAACTGCCAATGAGTTTTCCAAAGTAATTGTACTCATCCGGCAGATTTGGGCTTTTGCCGTCGCTCACCAACGCCTCAACAAAGTCGTTCACGCACAACCCCTTCCCCGGCCGCCCAGCTGCTACACGTTAAACTTGAAGTGCATCACGTCGCCGTCCTGCACGACGTACTCCTTGCCCTCCTGGCGCAGCTTGCCTGCGTCGCTTATTTCCGCAGGTTAACGTAGGTATTTCAGCTAACGCTTTTCACCTTTATGCTGCACAAAGAGCTTACGTCGATCAGCATTTCCATACTCGTTTACAACAAAATTACAACAAAGAGGCAAAACTAGATGCAGCTAATTAGTCAACAGTGTTTCGTCCATCATTGGCGATTTCCTGTTGCTTCAGTTTGCTCTTCAGAACAGAAACCATTTGACTACCAACATCATAAGCCCAGTTTGCATCCTCATTTGAAAGCTCCGAGGCACCATGAACGGCTCTATTTAAAATTGAGGTGACTTCGCGAAGCAAAGAAGACTCTCCTAACGATATCGCGCCGACCTTTTCAAGATCGCGGATCCCTGAACCCAACCCTATTGGCCCAGGTTTTGGCGCAACATTGTATTGGGTCTTTAGCTGGTTCACAATTTTTTCTAACTCTATTCGAATGCCAGCCAAACCTAACTGCATGTCATTACGGAACACTTCAAACAGAAAATCGTTCCCGCTGTTTTTTTCAAAAGGTTCTTCCCCCGCCACTTCCTCGACTAGGGAATCCGCCTCTTTAGCTATTCGGTCTTTATCTTCGTTGTCAAGTAGCTCAATTTTCCCCAATCCGGTCAATTCGATCATCTTTAGATGGTGCAAGAACCATGGGAAACATACCAACACCAATAAAATTATCGAGATAGTGTCGATATACTCTTTAGAGAAAAAGGTATGAATCACGAATGCTACAAAAAACAGTAACGAGGGTATACCTTTTTGAATCCAGCTCATAGCCTTCTGTTTATTCACAATGCCTCCTCGGACAACCGATTTGCTCATATTCTCACAGCTCTCTCAACAGTATCCGAGAGACATCGACGACAGTCTGTATCTCATAAGTATATAGAACTGTTAATGTCTTTCACCTTTATTTCGCTAGTGCTATTCTCATGCGCTTGCGATGCAGGCAAGGCCAGGATACCGCGAATGGGGTCGCAAGAGTCAAATCCGCAAATGAGGATCCAATTTCTTTTGTTGAGGACAACCCGACCGAACCATGCCGATCTTCTTCATCAAAAGACTCTATGTATTCTATGCTGATCACCTAATTACCTCGTTAATGATTCCTATCGTCTACAGTGATAAAACCTCGCTTAAGCTTATCCCAATAATCATACTTTTGGGACGCGAGCAAAACACCTCGAATCAAAGTCAGAAATCACTCATCTTTCGTCCCAAATATCATTCCAAAACTGACCGTCCCGGTATATAATGCAAATAGGATTATTGGGACGTTACGTTTCGAGGTGACGATATGAGGTTCTTCTACGCGCGATGCTCCACGAAAGACCAGAACGAGGCCCGGCAGGTCGCATGCGCCAAGGAACTCGGCATTGAAGATTCTTGCGTGTTCATCGACAAGGCGAGCGGCAAGAACGCAGACCGTCCCGCCTTGCAGGACATGCTTTCCCGGCTCAGGGAAGGCGACGAGGTCTACATCACCGAGCTTTCGAGGCTCGGGAGGAACACCCGCGACCTCCTAGACCTCATGGACGAGTTCGAGAGAACGGGCGTGCAGCTCGTCAGCAAGAAGGAGGCCATAGACACCACAACGCCAGCAGGCAAGCTCGTGTTCAATATCTTCGCGAGCGTCGCGGAGTTCCAAAGGCAGATAATCCTAGAGAACGCAGCGGAAGGGAGAGCCGCCGCGAGGGAGCAGGGAAAGCCGATAGGCCGACCCAAAGTAGACCAAGACGCGCTGGGCCTGGCTCTGCACATGTTCCAATTCGACCCGGATAAGTCCGTGTCGGAAATCTGTTCCAAGACCGGAATAGGAAGAAGCACCCTTTACCGTGCAGCAGAAGCGCAGGGAGTAAGCAGGGCTTCAAAGAACTAAAGCGGTCAATAGAGAGCACGGCAACGATTCGCCGATACCCAAATCCAAGGGCTAAACGAGCCTTTTCTTCCACTCTAAGCGGCAACAACCCATCCAAAGGAGAATTCCTCCACCGCAGCACGTCCGCCCCTTAGAATCTTCCTGAACGCCCGAAAAGGATATGCTTCTGGCGCTCGAAGCCAGGAAGGTATAGCGGGTAGTTAAAACTTCGAAAGCGAAAACCGTTCAGCCCTAACGCGAACCGTGGTTCATCTGCTCCAAAGCCCACGCAGTCCAGAACGCCCTCACGCTACCGCCCCGCTTTCAACCTGTCGATGCAAGCGATTTCATCGTTCAGCAGCCGAAGCAGCCCGCCTCTAAGCGGCACGTAGAAATGCGGAGCGTCGAACAAGGTGATTCGCATGTTGACGTATTCTTCGAATTTGCGCTTGATGGCATAGTATCGCGCGATCCGGTCTTCCGGTATCTGCCCGTCCTTGGCGAAATCAGCTATAGCGTCCTGGTTGACGAAGGGGGCCGTGCTGAAATTGACGGCTATTCCCAGATCGGTGCTGTCGAAGTCGATTTTCGGAACGATGTAGTTGTTGACGTTCTCTTCGTTCAGGAGGTCGATGTATCTTTTGCAATCCTCATAGCAGTCGTTCAGGAGCAGCAACGACACCTTTTGCTTGTTCTCTTCCCGCCGCAACTCCTTCTCGCGAATCTCCACCTCCCTCCCGGTCAGCACCTTGTAGGTTATCGCGAACACAGCAAG
Source organism: Gordonibacter faecis (assembly GCF_030077735.1). Classification (NCBI taxonomy): domain Bacteria; kingdom Bacillati; phylum Actinomycetota; class Coriobacteriia; order Eggerthellales; family Eggerthellaceae; genus Gordonibacter; species Gordonibacter faecis. Next base: position 66,952 of record NZ_JASJEU010000025.1, read on the forward strand.
GACGGCGACGGCGTTGAGGAAGCCTGTGTAAAAGCTCCAATTCATGTTCGACACATGCAGACCCAAAAGGGAGGGGATGTTCGCATAGTCCAATACCGTTGTCGTTGACACGAGCAGAATGAACGCTATGGCTGTTTTTCTCAATCTGCATCCTTCGTCTATAGAATTTGCAACTTGAATCATTTCCAAACTAAATCGCACTAACTAGAGAATTGGGGAGCTTGGATGCTTCCAAAAAGACTATCCAGAAATGACCCGCATCAAGCATGACGACGGTTTTAGCATAGGGGCTCAATGTCGGTAAGTTGCAACCCGCCGGTGATTGACCCCACAAAACCTGTGGCTGCGGTAAAGCTCGCTCCTGCTAAAGCTACAAGCAAGTTCCCCATAGCAATGTCCGATCTGTTTAGTCTGAATGCCGTTCAGAGCGCCATTTCTCTAGAATTTGTTCAGCTTTTTTGGATGTCTCTGCACCGAATAGCGTGGTTGACGTATATTTCGACAAAGCCATAAGATACGCTAACGGTGGCACCAATGCTTCGTTATCACATGGGGAATCTCCCCAAAACTGCCGAAAGGCTTTCATTTCGTTTAAGAGGCTATCTTCCCATTCTTTATACGCCTCGATTCTTCCCTTGTCTCTAGTCTCTACCGTCATTTCGTACACGCTAGGCCTTGGCGATAGGTACTTTCTTTTACTGTCTGCATACGCCTTTGCTTCTTCATCATCGATTTCACGGTAACAGTAGCTCATTTGCTCAAGTACATAATCTCTTCCATGATAAACGTCGCCCTGTATTCTGCTTAGGGAATCGTTTAGTACTTCCTTGGGGATAAGCGGCAAATAGAGAATCAAATCGTATAGACTCTTGATCGGATGCTCCTTGTCCTTGACCTCGTTTAGGAGAACCGTCGAAGCAAACTCCAGCTCTATCTCCTCCTTCTCATCCTGCGATTGAGACAGCGCATCAAAATGCTCTTCCAGAAGCGAGCCAGCGAAAGACTCATCGGGATTGCCTTTGATCTCGATAAGGTCATCAAGAGAGACGTCAAAAAATTTGGCGAATAGCACCAAGTCCGCAATCGAGGGGTTCCGCTTATCAGTCTGATCAAGCCAGTACTGAAGAGCTCTTTTGCTCTTATTAAGCGCGAAGGAAGCCGCTTCTACGTAACCATAGGTATCACAATCAAATTTTAGGTATAGGAAGTTTCGCAAATTGTCGCTCGTTTTCTCCCAGTCTATGGAGAAGTAGTTTGCGAATTCGTTCTTCATATCGTTCATAAGGTACCTCCGGACTCGGTCGCTCGATCACGCATTCAAATTATTAGCTACCGATCATGAATACTCAACGAACATTTTGTTCATTTTTGAAAGCCTGCACTCATCTCGCGAAATAAGTGCAAACATAGCTCCGCTTTACATGCCCAATCGAAAGGGATGCTTCTTTTTGATTTGCGATCTTGAATACATGCGCATTGTGCACAACACGCGATTATGATTTCTTTCGTCCCGATAATCATGTATACAATGCTCTAAGCCCAGAAGGTATAGCGAGTAGTTAAAAACTTGCAAAGCCGTTTGTTTAACCGGGCAACGCCGCACGTGGTTCATCTATTCAGAGAGATGCGATTAAGGAAGAATTACGTGAAGAGGTTGCCGATCTGAATCTAGCGGCTTCGCTTTTTTGATACGATTGCCGCTGCCGACAACCCTTGTATTGCTATACCGGCAAGAAGCGACGCTAGCAGGTAAAGCTGCAAAAAATCCAAGGGGAGTAGCTCAGGACTAACCAAAAAAACGAATACTGCTACTGCCCAGCATACAATTGTTGATGAGACGAGTTCCGGAATTCTACTTTTGAAAGCACTTAGGTAACTGCTCGTGCTTGATTGCCTTGATAATGCTGCACATAATTTCTTTCGGATCGACTCTTTCATCTTGCAAGCAAGATCGTCCATATCGCCTTCCTCGGAAATGCTAACAAGACCTTTGTAGAGTTCAATATCCTTTTTTGCCGCATTCCTCCATCCGAACTGAGCGAGCGTTCCAGATGCGGCATTAGCAACGATAGTGAGCACTATGAAAGCGCAGAATGATATCGGGTCAAGCGCAGAAAGCTCTATGTCACCCACGTCTATCGTCTCCTGCAAAACCTAGAACTTGGTTACGTCTGCTGTTGGTCGTTGTGTCTGGCTAAGCGATTGATCGTCTTTAGAAAAAGCGTCAAAGCTCATTTTTTGTCGAGTCCTTGTTCCGAGGAATCCCCTGCTTGTCCAGCTCTCTGTATATGGTCGATTTTCCAATACCCGATATTTTGACAATCTCGCTAACGGAATAACCGCCTTGATAGAGGGCAACGGCTTTACGCAGCTTTTTCGGGTCTGTCTTTTCCATGACCGAATTATAGGTCAAAAGGCTCTGAAATCATTGGGAAAGCGATGAGGCGATTTCATCATGAACGGCGATGATTTCGGACAACCTAGAATTTATGCTCTATGAAGTAATCTTTTGTAAGCAACGCTGTTAAAATCGTACCAATAAAGTCTATTGATAATATAACGTGCCCTATAGGTATAAGGAACGGAGAGACGCATACCTATAGGCATCTGCGGAATACACAGAAGAATAGAGGAAAAATGGAAAACTTGCAAGGAGCGCTTGAAACCTAGGGATGCAACGAGGCGACCCCCATGAGTTTATACGCGAACATATTCAGGCTCGGAGACGGATTGATCCAGAAGAAAGGCGAACCAAGCGGACTCTATAAAACAAATCCCATAATCGTGGGCAATAACGGCTCCTTTCCCATAAAGCGCGTTATGTTCGAAGATGAATTCGAGTCCTTGCTTTCCCAATTCCAAGAATACGAATGGGCGATCCTGAACGGCGTTACCTATTGGGGCAGAAACAACCTTGCAGCAAGCCAATCGAAGATGTGCGCAATGATCTTCGACCTGGATGGGGTCACTGAGAAAACCCTCGGCAGCTTCATGGATGGCGTATCCGCAGGCTATTACCCGCAACCGAACTTCATCACCCTTTCAGGACACGGGGTGCATCTTTACTACGTGTTCGAGCAGCCGATCTCATTATACCCGAACATAAAGACCCAACTGAAGCAGCTCAAGTACGCACTCACCCGCGTCATCTGGAACGAGAGAACGTCCACGGACAAGAACGTGCAGTGCCAGGGGATCAATCAAGGATATCGAATCGTCGGAGGCAAGACCAAAATAGAAGGAGTTGCAGTGCGCGCTTTCGAGGTCGATTCGCACCCGATCACGCTCGATTACCTAAATGAATTCGTCGACGAGAAAAGCAAGATCGACACCTCGAAGCTGTACAGGGACAGCAAGACGAGCCTTGCCGAGGCTAGGGAGAAGTGGCCTCAATGGTACGAGCGCCGTATTGTCAATAAAGAGCCTCCGGGAACATGGAAAGCCCCCCGAAGGGTCTACGAGTGGTGGAAGACGCAGATATTCGATAGTGCGGTGTACGGACATCGATACTATTGCCTTATGGCTTTGGCGATCTTCGCGATAAAGTGTGACATAAAGGAAGAGGAGCTGCGAAAAGACGCATTCTCTTTCGTGAAGATGCTCAACGATCTGCACCCCGAAGACCCGTTCCTGGAATCCGATGTCGAATCGGCTTTAGACTGCTTCGACGAGCGTTACATCACGTTCCCACGCGTAAGCCTGGAGGCGCTGACGGGCATTCCGATACCGGAAAACAAGCGAAACCATCAAGATAGGTATACGCATCTCCAGGCCGACCATTGGGAGATAGACGGGGAGACGGTAGAGAACCCTTGCAAGAAGAATCGCGAGGAATCATTAAGAAAGGCGCGCGAGGAAGGACGTATCACGGGCAGACCAAAGGGAAGCGGGAGTAAAGAATACGCCGTTAAGGATTACTTCGCCGAACATCCTGATTCGAGTTCACGCAAGGCGGCTGAAGCTCTTGGCATTTCCCCGACCACAGTTCAGAAGTGGAGGCCATAGGGCGAGCGTTTTCCGCCTAATCGATATCCCGGCATGCATGACCGTCCCAAAACCCTCCCTCCATATCCTTTGCTTGAATACACGAATAATCGCCTGGATTCTGAATTCATCTCGATATGGGGTATTTGCACGTTCGGGCTGCAACCTCGCCTCACAGCGTCCCAGAACACCTCAAAAGCATTTGGATCGCCCTATCCGCGCATGGGCTGTCATGGGTAGGTTTCTTCCATCTCAGTCAAAAGCCACTCCAAAAGTTGATTTGCCTGTTGGCATCGTGAGAGTTTCACCGTCTTCGTGGCTATCGAATGGAGGACGTTCGGCTTTGGAGCTAGGTTGTATCGGCTGCGATTTCATACGTAACCACCTGCGATCAATGCCCAATCTGGCGTTTAATGCGCCTGCATCAACTGCTGGCTTTGTTTTAGAGCGAGCATCTGTGCATCGTATAGATGCACATGACTTACCCCGAATGTTTTCTTTGTTCGATCAACAGCGAAACAAGGGAAAGGGCTTCTTTTCTTATCTTTCGGGATTTATAGCAATACGTGATCACGAAGTGACTAGAGACTTATAATAACAAAGACACAAGTCCATAGGGGACTAGCCGAGCACGTGAAACCCTATGGCGACAACCACCGCAATAGATCGGAGCACGACTATGCCTTCATTCTCAACATGCCCCAAAGAAACACTCGATGCAATTCACGCACTTTTTTCTGCATTAGGAAAACCAACCGAACTTGGCATTACTGACCAAGCAGCACTCTGTGACGATCTTCAATTTGGGTCAAACTTTCATCCCGTATTTGCTTTGACAGAGCACTTCCAGGCCCACGACAGCGGGAACAAAGGATACACGTACAATTCGTCCCGCGGTGACCATCTATCCGTACCCGGCTATACCGAAGAGGGAGAAGTGGTTGTCATGGATGTCTCCTTTCATAAAGGCGAAACGTATCTTAGGCTCAATCTTTTCCCGAGCGAACCGCAAGAAGTTCACGATGCCTTATTTGAGTTGTTGCGAAAACTTGAAACTAGGTAAACGCACCATCTAATCGTCGGCACCCGCTCCGCGTTTGTGCAATCTGGCGCGGAGCTTTGCTTTGCATCGCTAGAGAGCGGCTACAAATATCGAAGAACGAGCTAAACCGTTGTACGGAGACATAAAGCACCGATATATGAATGCAGGTTTTTAATGGCCGAGAAAAGCAAGAGCACGAAGAAACAACACTGGATTCCTCAATTCTATTTGAAATACTTCGCGAACGAACGCGGTGAGCTTCACGCCTATAATTCAAAAATAGACAAATTCTATTCAACAAACACGCGTAACATTTGCGAGAAAAACTATCTTTACGAGGTGCCGCGCATTCACGCAGCGTGCGAGAGCCTGGATCGTTTTCTCCAACCGAACGCAATAGAGAACCAGCTATCAAAAGCAGAGCATCTTCTTGCATTACCCTATTCGAGGCTCATCCAATGTTGCGAGCGCGGCGAACTGGAGGATGAGGATTTCGAAGACGGCAGACTTTCGGTATGCTATCTTCTCGCAAGCATAACGGAACGTCATCCGTACGCAATTGAAGACAGGCGGACTTCGGCAGCGAAAATAGCACGTGACTATCTTGATGCCGGAAAACTAACGAAGAAAGAGGCGGAACGGCTCAAATCGCACGGCATGGAGGGTGAGCTTGAAAGCCTTGCTGAGCATTTTGCAATGCAAGCGGCATTCTCTACTACGGATAGAGAGGTTGCGCAGAAGCGTATCTATAGCGCACTATGCAGAAAAAGACTTATTGTCGTAGAAGCGCCTGTTGGGGTCGAGTTCGTTTCCGCATCGCTCCCACTTTATTTTATTGGCAATCAGGCAAGCGGATTCGAGTTCGATGCCGCCTATTTGCCACTATCTAGTCGATATGCAGCAGTTTTTGCACGCGAACAGGGGGCAGCGACGCTCCGTAAAGCAACAATTGCAGAAGCTAGAAGCTATAACGCTAGGCTGCTACTCTCCAACTCGGTATGGGATGTTGCGTTTTCAAGAGCCAAAGGATCACTTGAAAATTCAGTACGAGATTGGCGCATCAGTAAGTTTTAGCTTGCCGTTTCCGAAACCCTTACCTTTCGCCCCGACTAATTCCTCACTTATCTAATCGAGCATTTTCGCGCGCATCCATGGAACACCGCCATATCGAATCGCGAGCATCAGAAGCTTGCCGGAGGCAGCATAAATCAGTCTGCCTCACTCCTCACTTGGCTTCCCCCGGAATCGACCTGGGATCAGTATTCGTGGTTGAACCCGCATTTGCCGCAGTAGTAGGCTTGCTTCTTCTTGCCAAGAGCGCCGCCTACTAAGCCTACCGGCCCTAGCAGGACGGCTCCCGCCGCCGCTTTTCCGACGCTGAACCCCTTGTTGCTCGTATCCACCAACTTCCATTGAACGGACTCTCCGCACATCGGGCATTTGCTCGGAGCCTTTCCCATAGCCCCTCCTCCCGTACTAGCATTTGCATTCGGCTCGGCTGTCTTTCGGTTTTTCGAATTCTCATGGGTTCGCCTTTTTTGCTCTAGCAATGCCTCCCTCTGCTCTATTTGCTCATCGGTCATGTATTTGGCTTCTAACGTTTCCGATTGGTACTCGCGAACCACTTTCCTGGCAAGGAAAAAGACGATGACCGCAGGCACGAACGAAATGATGATCGCTCCGGGCACAGCGTTCCTGTAAATCGTGAAGAGGTCGATCAAGTCGAAGTCGGGAGCGACAAAAACGAGGACTAGGACAAACACAACGGCCGCTATGCCGATAGACAAAGCGGATGATGCCCTGTTCGTCGGTTCTGTCATTTCGGATGGACTCGATTCAGGAAAGGCGTTCGCTATCGCCTCATATATCGATCGGTCTACGACCATCTTGCTCTTCTCCCCACCCGCGAAAAGAAGCACCACGGTGTATTCGCCCTTGCTTCTTGAAAGAAGGGCGTAGCCTTTGACAGTGCTTTTGTTTAGGCGCACGTAATTCGAGAGGTGCAGCCCCTTCTTCTTGTTCTTCCAAACATACTCGCCAACAAAAGCCCCTGCCGTCACGTAGTTCATACAGCAACACTCCCTCGACAACCCTTGATCAGCCATTGCAATGCGACAAAAGATGGATTCCGGTTGATAATCCGACCGCATGGCATAGCCTCATTGCAGCATTGGTCGGTTTTGCCTCCACCCCGTCCGGTCTCTCTTTATCTCCACGTTGTCCTAACTGCCATCGTCGCTAGTCAACATCCTTCCAGGTCTTCCCGCCGTCAGTCGATTTCTTATCGCCTTTCCCGTCGCCGTCGGTGTCGGCAATGGCGTTGCCCTTGTTGTCGGTTGCGACGGAGCCGCCATCCTCCGAGAAGAAATAGCTGTTCCCGTCAGAATCCTCCGCGTAGGTGTTTCCCTTTCCATCGCTCATGTAAACGGCATCATCGTCCGAATAGACCCCTGCGTCCGGGTTTTTGCTGCTGGAGGACGACGAGCCGGAAGAATGGCTTTTGCTTGACGATGAGCTGCCGGAATCGGCTGACTTGATGCTTGAGCTGCTTGAGCTAGTTGAAGAGCCGCTGCTAGGCTCGCTTATGACGGAGCTGCTGGAATTGCCGCTCTTTGCGTTGCCGGATTGGCTGCAAGATATTACGGCGACAAGGCAGATAGCAACGGTGGCAAGGATAACAAACAGTTTTAGTATCGGCTGAGAAAGCTGTTCGGATTTGCTTCGATCATCCATCATGGTTCCCCTTCCAGCGGTTTTCTATTGTTGAACCGTGGAAGAAGCCCCCTGCGATGGGTGATGAGGAAGGTATCCGCCACGGCTTGTTTCTAGCGTGCATTTAGATCTAAAAGTATTGGAGTAGTGAGAAAGACGGGCGAGCCGCCCTATAGCACTATCCCCCTGTCATCCCCGCCTTTTCGTCTTCGCTCCCATTTCCCTACAACATAATATCCCAAATTGGGATATTTCATCCTATCACCTATCGTTTGCAAAATGAACATCGAAGCCAACAAGACTATAGGCAAATGCCTCCAACGGCTGCGAATCGATGGCGGGCTGACGCAGATTCAGCTTTCGAAAAAGATGGGTAAGCCCCAGTCGTATGTATCTAAAATCGAGATGGGCGAACGCAGTCTCCAGGTGTACGAGCTATTTGATTACTCGGCGGCTCTCGGCTTGTCATCTGAAGAAATCATCAAGAAGCTAGAAGCGGTTCTGCTTACTTAAGCACTTCTAAGACATCACAACTAAAGATCGGTATCATGCAATCCAGCATCTAGTTTTGCCGGAGAGGCATCTTCATGGCGAAACTTATTAGAAGGAAAGACAAAAACGGGATCGTTCTAGAGAAAGGAGAAGGTCAGCGGAAGTACGGGCGTTATTTCTACGAATGGTCTGACGAACTGGGAGAACGCCGTTTCATTTATGCCACGACTCTCGTAGAGCTTCGAGAGAAGGAAAAGACCGTCGCCTACGACGTTCTCACGGGCATCAAGCAAGACGGCGCGAACCTGACGCTTAACGAGGCGCTTGAGTATTGGATAAAAATCCGCGAGGACGATGTGACGATAGGCGCGATCAAGCCCACCACGCTCAGTCAATACCTCTGCACTTACAAGAACCACGTCAGAGATTCGCTCGGCAACTTGAAAATCAAAGACATCACCAAACCCAAGCTTGCGGCGTTCTACAAGCGCAAAATGGCAGACGGCCTGGGAATATCTCAAATAACCAATATTGCCAAGCCCATCAACCAAACCCTCGCCATCGCCGAAGAAGAGAACTGGATACGGCGCAGCCCGACGCGCGGAGCCTTAAAGGCGGTCGCAATAGCCGCCAAGAAGAGCCAAGACGGCCAAGAAACACGAGTCAAAGCGCTCACCGCAGAACAGCAAGTTTCTTTTCTCCACTGGCTCGGCAACAATCCAGCTCGCCTGCCGCTGAAATGGATAGTCGAAACCTTTCTTTACTCGGGTATGCGCATTGGAGAATTGTCCGGCTTGCAGAAACCCGACGTTTCCAAGCAGTTCATCACGGTGCGTCATTCGTTCGCCTATTTTTCGTTGGGCGAAAACGGACGCGGCAAGATGCAAAGGGTGATGCAGCATCCGAAGTCGATAGCCGGAAAACGCATCATTCCCCTGCTGGAGCCAGCCGCCGATGCCATCGCCGAATATCGCGCATGGATGACGCGCAACGGCATCCGCTTCGCTGAATCTATAGACGGTTTCGACGATTTCGTTTTCCTCACGCGCAAGGGATGGCCGCTCACCCCTGCCGGGGTCAACAACGCGCTGAAGCGGTCGGTCGATGCGTTCAACAAGGAGCAAGCTGCGAAAAACGAGGCTTTGCGCCTACCGCCCTTGTCCTGCCATTGACTTCGGAGGACGTTCGCCACCCGCTTATGCGAAGCGGGAGTCTCGTTAAAGGTAGCCCAATACCTCTTGGGACACGAGGATATCAACATGACGGCGAATATCTATACTGCGGTGCAAGGGAGTTTGACCACTTCCGAAATGCTGAAACTGATGGGAGAAAGCGTCGAGCTTCCGGAAGATTCCGTACAACATTTTTACAACAAATTGGGGCGGTTTTACAACAAAACAGCCTGAAACCAAGGTGACCAGCGCAAACTCGAACAATGAAAAAGCCGCATACCCCCTGTTCGATGGGGGTATGCGGCTTATCACGATGCCGAAGGGCGCGCTACACGTTGAACTTGAAGTGCATGATGTCGCCATCCTGGACGATGTATTCTTTGCCTTCTTGGCGGAGTTTGCCGGCGTCTCGGCAGCCTTTTTCGCCGCCCAAGCTCACGTAGTCTTCGTAGGCGGCCGTCTCGGCCTTGATGAAGCCACGCTCAAAGTCGGTGTGGATGACGCCGGCGGCCTGGGGGGCCTTCGCGCCGATAGGTATGGTCCAGGCGCGCGTCTCGGTCTCGCCGCTGGTGAAGTAGCTTTGCAGGCCCAGCAGGCGGTACGCTTCGCGCACCAGACGGGCAAGGCCGCTCTCTTCCAGGCCCATGGCCTCCAGGTACTCGCGCGCCTCGGCCGGGTCGAGTTCGGCGAGGTCAGCCTCCACTTTCGCGGAAATAGGCACGGGCGCACAGCCGTCGATCTCAGGCAGGTCGGCGTCAAGCTGATCCTCATCAACATTCGCAATATACAGCATCGGCTTCATCGTGAGCAGGTGTAGGTCGTATAGCGCCTCGCGCTCGTCGTCGGTCAAATCAAGCGTGCGCGCACGATGACCCTCGTTCAAGCCCGCCAGCACCTTCTGCGCGGCAGCCGCTTTCGCCGCGCCCGCCTTGTCGCGCTTCGCTTCCTTCTCCAAACGCGGCAGCGCCTTATCCAGCGTGGCAATGTCGGCCAAAATCAGCTCGGTCTTGATGGTTTCCACGTCCGACTGCGGGTCGACGCGACCCGCCACGTGCACGACATCCGGGTCGCCGAAGAAGCGCACGACCTCGCAGATGGCGTCCGTCTCGCGGATGTTCGCGAGGAACTGGTTGCCAAGCCCCTCCCCCTGCGACGCACCCGCCACCAGGCCCGCAATGTCCACAAACTCCACCGTGGCCGGCACAATGCGCGCCGGGTGGTCAATCTCCGCCAGCGCATCGAGGCGCGCATCGGGCACGGGCACCACACCCACGTTGGGCTCAATGGTGGCAAACGGGTAGTTGGCCGCGAGGCCGCCTTTGTTCGTAAGCGCGGTGAACAGCGTTGACTTGCCAACGTTCGGCAGCCCAACAATACCGATAGATAGCGACATGAAACTTCCTTCTCAAGAGGTGCAATAAACGTATCGCCCCATGATAGCAAAAGCCACGCCCCCGCGCGGACCGCGACGTTGTGCATGTGAAGGCTGGTTTGAGGAAATCAATGGGGAGGATCAACGGAGGGAATCAACCAGTGGAAGGGCCAAAGGGGTGGTCGTGCGGGACGACGAACTTTCGCGGAGTGCGTGAGGAGTTCCGTGCGACCACCCCTTTGGCCCACCATATGGCAGAAATCTAGGCATTGGCGCCGTCGCTAGGATGACAACGTTTGCGAATGGCCTCGTCATAATGTTAGGAAAACGAGAAACCTTTTGGCGTAATCAGTAGCGCGAAGCGCGTCACATTTTGGCGAAGCGGACTTCGGGGTAGTAGCATGATAGGCTGTCGGCGCAGTCGGTGGCGCGTTCGGGGGGTATGTGCATGTGCTCCAAAAACTCCTGCTCACTGGCGCAGGCGTGGGCTATCTCTACGTTGTGCACGATGGCCTCAATATCGCGCAGCACGTAGGCCGAGTCGTCTGAGCGACCCACGATTTTCGCGGCCGCCACGCCCGCTTGCTCAAGCCGGTAGATGGCGCACAGCCCGCACGCGGTGCGGTGGAAGCGTCCGTACACCTCGTTGTTCTCGCGCGCCGCCTGCGACAAGCCCCTCCCGCGCCCTACCGTGTAGAACTCGCGGCGCGTGTGGCGCACGTCCCAGCAAAGCGCATTGCGCCCCTGGAAATGCCGCCCGAGACAAAACCCGTCGGCAAAGATACAGCCGTTACGCATGAGAAACACTTCCAACTCCACGTCGGGCACGGCTTTTGCGATGGCCTCAATTTCCGCAAGCCCTACGTCGCGGGGCACGATGACGCGGCTGCATCCCAGGTCGTAATAGAACCGTGCAATGTCGGCGTTGTACACGCCGCACATGGTGGAGGCCACCACATCCAGTTCGCAGTCGGCCGCCGCCTGCACCGCCTCGGGCACCGACACAATAACACCCGTCGCCCCCGCCGCATGCAGCCGCTCAAAATAGCCGAACAGAAAGTCCAGCTGCTCTTGGCTGTACAGGTTCGCGTTGAACGTGACGTACAGCTTTTTTCCCAGGTGGCGCACCTCGTCAACGATATCCAGCACCTCTTCGAACGAGTAGGGATTCGCCTGGCGCTGAAAGCCGGTCATGCGGTTGAGGTCGGCCACATCGCCGAAGCGCTCGTGCCACGCGGCGTCGTGAAAGCCCACGTAGAATTCCTCGCCGCCTGCCTGCGCGTAGCGCTCAAGGTACGCCCGGTCGTTCACCGGCACCAGCGGATTCATCGCGCACCTTCTTCCACCAGGGCTGGGCGGGCGGCGGCGGGTTGGAAGCGCGCCGGAGTTGGGCCGTTCTCCACCCGGGAATCGCGCCGGGGCACCAGCACGTCGAAGGGCGACACAATCATGCGGAAATCCTCCCCTTCGCACACCGTGCAATCGTGGTTCGGGAAATACACCGTGCGCCCGAACTTCAGCAGGCGCGCGCCGTAGGGCAGCTCGTAGCCGATGGCGCAGCGCGTGCATTCCAGCGCACACGACGCGTTCGGGCGGAACTTCTCGCGCGCAGGCCGGCCGATGCTTGCGAGTTCACACAGCGCGCCCGTTGACATATAGCAGTAGGGCATGTGCACGCCCACTTCTAAATGCGACATGAATCCCCGCAGCTCAGACAAGTCAAGCGCCGCATGCGTGGGGTCAAGCTCGATGCCCGCAAGCTCGCCTTGGCGAAACAACTCGGTGATCAGCGGCGGCACGCCTACCGCGTGCTGGACCTCGAACAGCTCGGCGTAGCGCGGGTCGCGCGGCACCTTCGAAAACAGGCGCCCGGCGTTGAGCGGCAGCCCGTAGCGGTCGACGCACTGCGCCACCATGCCGGGATCGTTCACCGTGATCTCGTCGATGATATCGCGCGAGCCAGCCACCACCTCGTCGATGCGGCAGTGCGCCTCGACCAGGTCTTTCTGCGAGAACAGGGGCACCACCAGTGTGGCTGGGATGCGCTCGCGGCGGCAGAGCGAGAACGCTTCGCGCCACACGCGTTTGGGCTGGCTGAGGAAGTACTGACTACAGAAGTTGGAGCCGATATACAGGCGCTCGACCGAGCGGCGGCCCGCCGCCAGCATGGTGCGCTCAACCATCTGGTCAAGCGTCATGCCGTGCGAGCGGGCCGCCGCAGCCGTATCGGCCACGTTGCACGCGGGTACGGATTGCATCGCGGGATTACTGCTCGTTTTCGGCAGCGCCCTGCCCGTACTTCTCGCCTTCGCCGTACTTTTCGCCGGAGCCGTAGCCTTCGCCGCGTTCGCGGCCCTGCGCGTACTGCTCACCTGCGCCGTAGCCTTCGCCACGCTTCTCGCCGGAGCCGTACTGCTCGCCGCGGCCTTCGCCTGCGCCATAGCCTTCCCGCTTGCCTTCACCATAGCCTTCACCAGAGCCGTAGCCCTCGCGCTTGCCTTCGCCGTAGCCTTCGCCCTTGCCGTACTTCTCGCCGGAATCTTGGCCGGTCAGCGTGTCTTTCAACTCGTCAATGGTATCTTCCATCATAAGGAACCTCTTTCCTCGTTGTGAGTAGGGGCAAAAAAGCGGCCCGCAGGCCGCTGTCGCGTACGACGCCCGGCGGAGGATGAAAGCCGGGCGTCAACGCGCCGCAGCCATCGTAAGCCTCGCACGCGGCGGACGCCACGCGCACCGCGCATCGCTTGCCCGCCCGTGTTCCGCCCGTTAGTTCCCCGAAACAAAAGGCGCCCCCGTTGCCGGAGGCGCCTTCGAACCACAACAGAGGGTGGGTGCGTCTACATGCTGAACAGCCCAAACTGAGCCGCTACGTACGCCACCAGAATGACCACCACCAACACCGGCGCCACATACTTAATCATGATGACCCACGCCTTTTCGGCCTTGAAGGGGCTGGAGGTTTTCACCTCTTTCACAATGAGGCTGGGCTTCACTATCCAACCGATAAAGATGCAGGTGAGAAGTGCAACAATAGGCATAAGCACCGAATTCGAGAAGAAGTCGAAGAAGTCGAGCAATGTGGTGCCCGCGCCCAAAGGCTCAATAAACGACAGGCCGTTGTAGCCCAGATTCACAAAGATGCCCGCCACAACCACCACACCAATCACGGTGGCAAGCGCCTTCTTGCGCGACCAGCCCGCGCCGTCCTGAATGATGGACACGCACGTTTCCGTGAGCGAAATAGCGCTGGTCAACGCCGCAAACAACACCAGCAGGAAGAACACAAAGCCCACGACCACGGCCGCATCCCCCATGCCAGCAAACACCCCCGGCAGCGTAATGAACATGAGCGACGGGCCAGCCGCGCTCGCCACCGCATCGCCTGAGCCCATGGCCACAAACGCAGCCGGCACAATCATGAGGCCAGCGAGGCACGACACACCCACGTCGAACCCGCCGATACGCACGACGCTCTGCGTGAGGCTGGACTTGCGGTCGAGGTACGAACCGTACGTAATCATGATACCCATGGCCAGCGACAAGCTGTAGAACATTTGCCCGAGCGCACCAATAACCAGTTCAGGCGAGAATTTACTGAAATCGGGTACCAGGTAGTACAGCGCCCCTTCGGCCGCGCCCGGCTGCGTCAGCGTGTAGGCCGCAATGACCACGGCCATAATGATGAGCGCCGGCATCATAACAAGGTTAGCCTTCTCGATGCCGCCCTTCACGCCCAGCGAAACCACCACAAATACGATGGCCATGAACAGAAGCATCCACAAAAAACTCTCGACATCGCTGGTGATGAAACCAGTAAAGAAATTGCCACCATCCGCAAGCGCTTCGGGGCCGTTAATAAGGTACGAGGCCGCGTACTTCGTTACCCAGCCACCAATGATGCAGTAGTAAGGCGTAATGATGAACGGCACAGCTGACGCAAGAATACCAATGATCGCATATTTTTTACCGAACTGCTTAAACGCGCCGATGGCCGATTGACCCGTCGTGCGGCCAAGCGCTGTTTCCAGCAACAGCAGCGACACGCCGAACGTGAACACCAGCACCAGATACGTAATGAGGAAGGTGCCGCCGCCGTACTTGGCGGCCAGGTACGGGAAGCGCCACATGTTTCCCAGGCCCACGGCGGACGCCGCCGCGGCCAGGATAAACGCCCATTTACCCGACCAGGACGAGCGCGCGGGCGCGTTCGTAGAAGCCATCGAAAACCTCCATTGTGTCATCGTGCGGAAAGCACCGGCGCGTTCGTCCACGCCGAGCTGGATACGGGCGCCTTCAGCGAGTTTCCCCCTGCGCCACAATCTAAATGCATCATTATAGCGGCAAACCGGGCTATTCGCTCCACGTTTTCGCAGAAGAATGCCCAAACAGGGGCACGGGGGCTTGGGGTGGCTGGGGTGTGCTGTACGTGGGTGCGTGTGTGAAGCGCTGGTCGGAAGATTCTCCCCTGCTCAAATCTGGGATTTTGGCGAGATGAGCGGCTGAGGCTTGGGAGTGCGCGCCGCTTACTCTATCATGGAACAAACCAACTTCGACAGGCTTTCCGCCCCGGCGGAAAGAAGGACGCAAGGAGCTTACCCAACCATGTGCGGCATCTGCGGATTTACTGGCGCTACTGACGCTGACCTGCCTCTTTTGAAAGCTATGTGCGACGTTATGGCGCACCGCGGGCCCGATGGCGAGGGCCAGTACCTCGACAGCGGGATTGCGCTGGGGCATCGTCGCCTTTCGCTCATCGACCTTGAGGGCGGCAACCAGCCGCTCGTGCGCGCCACGGGCGAACACGCTTCGGCCGTTACCTCCCCCGCGCTCGACGCGGCGGGCGGCTACGTGCAGGGCGAAGCGCGCGGCACGGCGCGCGGCGATTTCGCCATCGTGTTCAACGGTGAGATTTACAACTACCGCGATTTGCGCGCCGAGCTTGAAGCCGACGGGTGGGCCTTCGAGACGAACTCCGACACCGAGGTGCTACTTGTGGGCTATCTGGCTTGGGGCGAAGGCGTGCTCGACCGCCTGCGCGGCATGTTCGCGTTCGCCATTTGGAACCGCAGCACGCGCGAACTGTTCTGCGCGCGCGACTTCTTTGGCATCAAGCCGTTCTACTACACGGTGGCTGATGGCGCGGCGGGCCCGCAGTTCATCTTCGCCTCCGAGATCAAGTGCATCCTTGAGCACCCCGCCTACCAGCGCGAACTTAACGAGGACGCGCTTGAGCAATACCTCTGCTTCCAGTTCTCGGCGCTTGACGAGACGTTCTTCAAGGGCATTTTCAAGCTGCCGCCCGCGCACTGCCTGACCGTGCGCGCCGACGGCTCCACCACCATGCGCCGCTACTGGCGCCCCACGTACCACTTCGACGAGGGCCGCAGCCGCGAGGACACGGTGGAGGCCATCGACGCCGCCATGCGCGAGAGCGTGCGCTACCACAACGTGGCCGACGTGGAGGTGGGCTCGTTTCTGTCGAGCGGCATCGACTCCAGCTACATGGCCGCGTGCCTGGCGAAGGAGAACCCGGACATCAAGACGTTCACCGTGGGTTTCGCCGAGTACGAAGGCGAGCGCGACGAGATTTCTTGGGCGCGCGAACTGGCCGATGAACTGGGCATAGAGAACAACTCCAAGCATATTTCCGAAGAGGAATACTGGGCGAGTTTGCCGCGCGTGCAGTGGCACATGGACGAGCCGTCGGCCGACCCGTCCGCCGTGGCACTGTACTTTGTTGACCAAGAGGCCGCAAAGAAGGTGAAGGCGGTACTCTCCGGCGAGGGCGCCGACGAATTCTTCGGCGGGTATCGTATCTACCAGACACCATTTGCGAACCAGAAGTTGGCCTGGGCGCCGAAGGGCCTGTTGCGCGGCGCGTCGAAGGCGGCCCGAGCGCTGGGCGTGCGTGGGGCAAACTACCTGGAGCGCGCGAGTGAGACGCCTGAGGACTGGTACTACACGAACGCGAACGGCGTGGCGTTCAGCCCTGAGGAACGCGAGCGGCTGCGCGCCGGCAAGCGCGCCGAGGGCGTGGCGCGGCCGGCTGCGCCGCAGGAGCTTATCGCGCCCGCGTATGCCGAGGTCGCAGGGCTTGATGACACCACGCGCATGCAGTATGTTGACCTATTCTTCTGGCTGGTGGGCGACATCCTGTTGAAAACCGACAAGATGTCGATGGCCCATTCGCTGGAAAGCCGCGTGCCGTTTTTGGATAAGCAGGTGTTCGAGGTGTCGGCCACCATCCCCACGCGCCTCAAGGCCAACGGCGAGCAAACGAAACTCACCCTGCGTGAGGCTGCCGAGCGCGCCATTCCGAAGGACTGGGCACAGAAGGAGAAGCTGGGCTTCCCCGTGCCGGTAGTGAATTGGCTGCGCCAAGAGCGCTACTACAACCAGATAAAAGAGCAGTTCACAAGCAACCTGGCGGCCCAGTTCTTCAACGTTGACGAGCTGGTGCGCCTCCTCGACGAGCACAAAGCCGGCGCCGACCGCAGCCGCAAAATCTGGATCATCTCCATGTTCCTCCTGTGGTACCAAATCTACTTCATCGACCAGAAAACGCCGGAGAAGCCTGCCGCATAAGCACTCGCGCCCACCCCACGTTACATGCAAGCGGGGTGGGCGCGAAGAACTGAGTGTATCTGGCGCTATGCGCGCGTAGGGGCGAGGTCTTCGGGGTCTGGGGCGCCTTCGCCCAGTTCGCGGCGGCGTGCGTCGGCGTCGAGGCGGGCGAGTTCTTCTTTTGTGAGGCCTTTCCAAGTGGGTTTGATGCCGGCGCGCTTTTCGGCTGCTTGGGCTACCAGGCCGGGGATGATATACGCCGCCCAGCAGATCACGGCACCCCAGAGGTTGACGCCGAGGAAGTTCGCGTAGGTGCCGCCGCCAATGTTCATGAAGGCAAGCGCGCTCGGCGCTACCGTGTCGGCGATGCCCAGCGCCATGCCAATCCAAAACGCGAGTTGAAAGCCCACTTTCGTCGGCTTCACCACGCCGTGGAGCAAAAACACGGGGCCGATGCCCATAATCATGGTGCCCGAGATGGTGGTGGCCGTGATGATGGACGCGCCCATGACCATGGGCAGGTTGCCCACAATGCCAAACACAATCATGAAGATGATGCCAATGATGCGCGGGTTCATTTTGGGCGTGTGTCCCAGAATGCCGGGCAGATCGCGCGCTGTCAGCTTCGCCAGCGAACTGAACGTGGAGTCCAACGTGGAGCCCGCCGTAGCAATCATGATGACTGCCATCACGAAGAACGCCACCAGCCCGAGGCTCTGCGCCACCACCACCGGCGCGCTGGAGCCGGCGATGCTCATGTCATTCAGGTACGCGTGCACGCCGATGAGCGAGAACAACACGATGGCCACAAACCCCAGCAGGCCCGCCACCGTAAAGCTGCGAAGCATTTTCTTCTCTTCGCAGATGAACCCGCGGTCGGTGAGCACCGCGTCGTGGAAGCCGTAGCTCAAACATTGCAGGCCAGCGCCGATGATGAAGTCCACGCCGCCCTCAAGCGTCCACGAGCCCGACGTGGCGAACGCGCCCAGGCTGTCCTGCGGAACCACCCAGATGAGCACCGCAATAAGCAGCACCGCAAACAGGATGGCCTGCGCCACGTCGGTGATAATGGAGCCGCGCATGCCGCCCCAGCAGCAATACCCCACCGTAATGGCCGTGAACAGCAGTGCCGCAATAATGAACGGCGTCGATCCCGACGCACCGTAGTACGCTCCCACGACCGAGGTGTTCGACCACACCTCGTTGAACAGGCGTACCAGGATGGCGGCCGAGAAGCAGAACGCCGCAGCCACGCCGTAGTGTTCCGTGAGAAAACTCACCATGCTGGTGGCGCGGAACTTACGGCGCAGGCGGTAGAGCGCCCAGCCGGTCAGCGGAATACACAGCCAGTACACCGCGTAGCCGATGCCACCCACAATGCCGAACTCGGCGCCCATGTTCGCGGCGTTCGTGACCGACTTCGCGAAAATCCAGGCAATGAAGATGGAGGCCGTAATCATCCACGGGTTGGCAGCGCGGCCGTGCTTGTCCTCACCTTTGAAGAACCCGCCCAGGCTGACGGTTTTCGGCGACAGCAGGAACATCACCACGCCGTATACAATGAGGAACCCCCAGAAGAATATCCCGGTTGTCGCGTCCACCTGCATTCCCCTTCCCCTTGGTTACTGGATGATTACCACTATAGGATTATATCTAATAGTCGGAAGATTCCAATACCCCATTTTTGAGGAAAAGTGTGACGCCGGGGACTTCGTTACAGCCCCCTACAGCCAACCTGACAGCATTACCCCTGCACGAGGGTGCCGCCGCAGCTGGAGCCGCTGCCGGCGGTGCAGGCGTAGCAGTGATTCCGGAAGCGGATGGGACGCGCCAGCGAGAGCGCGGGGTCGGCCGCGTAGTCGAAGATGGTGCGGTCGCCGCCGTCGGCGCGGCGTACGGCCAGGCCCAGCGCCTGGTTGAAGTCACAGTCGTACACACGACCATCCCAACCCACCGACAGCTGGCGCCGGCACATCATATTCGGGCACGCCTCCTGGTTGAAGCTGTCTACCAACAGGTTCAGATACGCGTCGAACTCCCCCGTGTCCAGCAGGTGCGCGCCGTAGCGGCCGATGGGGTTGTTCGCCACCGCAAACAGGTGGTCGAATAACACGCCCAAGTCGGCGAGACGGCGATGGTACAACTCTTCGAGGGCATCCTGGTCGGGCGGCAACACGGGGTTTTGCGGATTGAACACGAGGTCGAGCACGTGCACGCCGTCGCACCCGTAGCCGCGCTCGTTGAGCTCACGGAGCATCTCAAGCGAGGGGTCAAACGTCGCAGACCCGCGCTGCTGTTCAGCCTGCGCCGCGTGCACGTTCGGAAGCGAAGCCACCACTTCCACACCCAACTCAGCGTAGTGATCAATGAGGGGCGCGTAGACTGGGTCGCGCAGGATCACGAGATTGGTTCGCACCATCACATGAGCAACGCGCGAGGCCTGCTCAATGAACCAGGCGAAGTCAGGGTGCATCTCGGGTGCGCCACCCGTGACGTCCACGGTTTCGATATGCGGACGCGCTGCCACAGCCAGCACCGCCTCAAGCACAGAGCGATCCATCGCCTCGGTGCGACGCGGCCCCGCCTCCACGTGGCAGTGAGCGCAGGCCAAATTGCAGCGGGCAGTGACATTCACTTGGATGGTAGAGGGCTCTTCCACGGTGCGCAAGCACGCGGAGTCATCCACC
Source organism: Gordonibacter faecis (assembly GCF_030077735.1). Classification (NCBI taxonomy): domain Bacteria; kingdom Bacillati; phylum Actinomycetota; class Coriobacteriia; order Eggerthellales; family Eggerthellaceae; genus Gordonibacter; species Gordonibacter faecis. The sequence continues at coordinate 86,977 of NZ_JASJEU010000025.1, forward strand.
ATGTCCTCGAAATACACGAGCTGCGCGAGCGCAAGGTTTACATCCTCCTTGGTAGCGTACGCGCGCCGGGGCGAGACCTCGGTGCGCGCCGACGGACCGCGGCGGAAGCCGCCCAGGAGCGAATCTTCCAGATGGTCATCGGGGCCTTCTGCAATGCGCGCGCGATAGGACACCGCCGCGGGACTCGCGGCTGGCCACAGGGTATCGAACCAGTTCAGGAATGCGTCGTGGTCGTAGCGCACCGGGACGGCTTCCACGTAGAGCCCGTCGCGCTCAGCACCGAATAACGCATCGGGATGAGGTGTTGCGGCTATGCGCACGGCAAGACCGAACTGCTGCCCCGTGAAGTTCGGCAGACCCGCGGCACCGTTGTTTATCACAAGCCCGCGCGCGAGCGCGAGTGCGGCCGGCGCGCATGTGTGCGTAGTGGTAAACACGTCAACGTCGTTCTCGGTCATCCAGCGGTCAAGTTCATCCTGACGCAGGACATCCTGCAGCGATTCGCGCGAGCAGGCCCAGCCGCCGAGCAGCTGCTCGTCGCCGTGCGTGATGGCGACCTTCTTGCCTGCCACCGTCACCGTCGCCGTGGAGGGGCGGTCGACCAGCGGCTCCTTGAGTTCGGGATGTGCGTCCACCGCCTCGGACAGCTTCTTGTGGATGCGGTTCGAGCGACTGACCGCGTCGTCACCCGTGCACTCCGGATACGCACAGCCGCAGCCCACGCCCACATCCACCTGACGGCGCAACTCAGCCTCCACGTTTCCCACAAGCGGCATGTAGCGCGCAATGCGGCGCTCGATGTTCGCGAAATTCTCGGCCGTCTTGTCGAACCAGTGCACGTCGCCATTCAGCACAACGCGCACGTTCCCCTGCTCGCTCGCCGCCAGGGCATCCACAGCGTCAAGCGCGAATGGGTTGCCGTAGAGTCCGCCCACCACGTAGAGCACGTCGCACGCTTCGGTTGGTGCGCTCGCGAACGCGTCGGGAGCCAGGCGGTAGTCCACCGGACACACACGACCCGCATCTTTGAACACCCGGCGCACCTGCCCGGGCACAGCGCATGACGACATGAAAACACGTCCCTTCTCGTGCAAAATCTTTTTATAGGATTATATCCAATAATCGCCAAGAGCCAATACTACAAGTCAGTCAGCCCGCGTCGTAAAGTACGGAATGGGGAAAACTTGTGGCGTATTAGTTAGCGCGAAGCGCGTCACACTTTTGTGGAGCGGGAGTGCGGCAAGGGTAGAACCCTTGCCCTACGGGGTACCTGTGAAGGGAATTCCGCTAGGCGAGTTTTGAGGCATCCACGGCAACGAGGTGGCCGTGCTCGTCTTCGAAAACGCAGAGGCTACCGTCGCGACTTTCGTAGAGGTTGCGGAAGCGCGAGAATCGCTCAGGTACGGACGGAACATCGGTGGGCTGTTCAGGCTCCGGCGCAGCGCAGGGAACCTCCTGCTGCTCAGGAACTGGCGCAACAGGCTCAGAAACAGGGGTTTCGGCGGGAACAACCTCGTTTATGGCTGGGTCAGCAGCGGGAGAAGCTACCACCACAGGCAGGGGTGCTGTATCATCAGGATCTATCATGGGCGGCGTCGACACGGGTGTCGGCTCAGGTTCAGGAGCAGGTTCGGATGCTGTCGCAGGCTCCGGCACAACCACCATCTCCGGCTCGGCCACAGGCTCTGTAACTGGCACTGTCTCTTGCTCCGAAGCAACCACAGCCACCTCAGCAGCCACCACTTCCGGCTCAGCCAACTCCCCCATCGTCGCTTCCGCAGGCTTCTCCTGCAAGTTGGGTAGCGGCGGCAGCACGCACGGCAGGTCAGTCATCGAGCGCAACACCACTCCCGCAGTAGGCCCTTGCGGGTCGAACGTCTCTTCCTCAACATCCGCGCTCACCTCGCGCGGCGCAGGTACGTTCGCCGTCACAGGCGCGTTCGCCGGCGCAGCAGTCTCCACCGGCGCAGCAACCACATACGCAACAGACCCACTGGCCGCCACCTCGGTGGGCGTGGGGTTTTCAGCAGCCGCTTCAGCCAAGCCGCCTTCAAGCACCTCAATACCCGAGGCCATCACCAGGTTCTCTGACGCAGGGGCAACACCCAGGCGATTCGCCAGCGAGATGTTCGACTGCGCGATGGAAACCAGCTCCGTGCCCAAGTCGGACGCGTCGCCGCGGCCCGTTTGCAGAAGCTTCCCAATGTCAAGTACGCGCGACCACGAGAGGGCATCCAGGTCCTCTTTGAGCGATGCCACCTTATCAGCCTCGCGCGCGATGCGCTTCTCCGGGCTGTTTCCGAACACCATGAAGCCTCTCCCTCTGCTGCGGGTATCTAAAATGCGACACCCCAGTATACCAGGCCCATCAGTAGATTACGCGCCAAAACACCAGTCCCTGGGCGGGTGCGTTTTCTCCTGCCGCCTGGCGGTCGCGGGCCTCAAGCACCTCAGCCACCCAGCCCGGCTTGCGCTGGCCCTTCCCCACCATGACGAGCGTGCCCACCATCGTGCGCACCATGGAGTGCAAAAACGCATTGCCCACCACCTTGATGGCCATGATATTTTCGCCCATCACCGTCTCGGGGTGAAATGATATCTCACGCACGTTGCGATTCGTGGGCTTACCTTCCGCAGAGGCCGCCATACAAAAACTTTTGAAATCATGCTCGCCCAGCAGGTGGCGCGAGGCCTCTTCCATGGCCGTCACGTCCAGACCGCCGGGGATGAACCAGGAGAAGTCCTTCATGAAGATGGGACTCGTGCTGTCCACACACAGGTGGTAGTGGTACTCACGCGCCTGAGCGTCGAAGCGCGCCGAGAAGCCGAGCTTTTTTGGCTCCACCTCGCGCACGGTAATGCCGTCGTGCGTGAGCGCGTTGAGGGAGCGCCGCAGGCTGGGCAGCGACCGACCGGCAATATCGACGTCGTCCACGTCGAAGCTCACCACCTGGCCGAGCGCGTGCACGCCGGCGTCGGTGCGGCCGGCGCACGTGGTTTCCACGTCGCGCTTGAACAGCAGGCGCAGGGCGTCTTCCAAATCGCCCTGCACGGTAAGTTGGCCCGGTTGGCGCGCAAAACCGCTGAACGGAGCGCCGTTGTACGAGACCGTCAGCGCAAGCGTGTGGTTGCGCTGACCTTCCGCCGAAGCGGCGGGGGTATGTGAAATGGTTTCTGTATTCATAGCCGCCATCATAAACGAACCGGGCCCGACCGCAAGGCCGGGCCCTCATGCGCTTGCCAAATTGTTTACTTGCAAAACCGCCCCGTGCGAGTAGGGCTGCCCTACGACGCCTTCCAGATGGGAGCGCCGAACAAATCTTGAATCTCGGCCAACATCACCGCGCTGCGCGCGTCCACGGAAACAGGCAGTTCAGCGCGGAACTTGCGACCGTCGCTCTGGCTCACGAACAGCACCACGCCGTCGCGTCCCGGATAGGAGCGCAAAATGCGGTTGAGGCGCTGCGAGGTGTTCTGGTTGAAGTCGGCCGACGACACCTTCAGCTCCAGGTGTGAGGGGCGCGCATCGGCCTCGGAGAGTTCGATGGCCTCCACCTCGAACGCCATAATCTGGTTGCCGCGGTCGTTGTGCTCGAACTTGCCCTTCACCTTTACGATGGCATCCTCTTGGATGGCCTCGGCATTCTCGTCATACTTGAAGCAGATGCACTCGACGTGTCCGGTGGTGTCCTCCAGGGTGAACGTGGCCATCTTGGTGCCGCGCTTCGTGAGCTTCGTCACCACGCCGGAAATCATACCCACAAACACGGCGGATTTGATCTCCTTGGTGCGCTCGGCCAAGTCGCCCAGCTGGTATTTCGTCATGCGCGAGATGGTGCCCTCATACGGGCGCAGCGGGTGGTCCGAGACGTAGATCTTCATGATCTCCTTCTCGTAAGACAACAGCTGGCGCTTGGGCCATTCCACGCCGTCGGGCTCGGGCACTTCCTCGTCGAAGCCGGAATCCGGGTCATCGCCGAACAGGTCGAACATGGACACCTGCCCGCGGTCGCGGTCCTTTTGGCGCTTCGATGCGCTTTCCAGCAGCAGCGTTTCGTCCACGAAGTACATAAGCTGCTTGCGCGTGTAGCCGGTTGAGTCGAACGCCCCGCCCTTGATGAGCGCTTCAAGCGTCTTGCGGTTGTAGCACTTCGAATCGAGACGGCTCACAAAGTCGTGCAGCGACGTGAACGGGCCGTTCGCCTCGCGCTCGGCAATAATTTCATCCGCAACGTTTTTACCCACGCCGCGCACACCCACCAGGCCGAAGCGAATGCCCTCGTCAACCGGCGTGAATTCCGCATTCGACGAGTTGATGTCCGGCGGCAGCACCGGCGTGCCGTTGTGGTTGCAGCTGGCAATGTAGCGAATGAGGCGGTCGGTGTTGCCCATGTAGCTGGACAGCACAGCGGCCATGAAGTCGTTCGGATAGTGCGCCTTCAAATACGCCGTACGCATAACCAGAATGGCGTACGCGGCCGAGTGCGATTTGTTGAACGCGTACTTAGCGAACTTCTCAGCGTCGTCCCAGATCTGCTTTGCAATTTCCAGCGAATAGCCGTTCTCCACCGCGCCCGTGTTCCAGTCTTCCTGCAACCCACGCATGACGTCGAGTTTTTTCTTACCCATGGCCTTGCGCAGCTTGTCGGCCTTGCCCGCCGAGAAACCGCTCATGGCCATAGATATCTGCATGATCTGCTCTTGGTAGACCATGGTGCCGTACGTTTCCTCCAAGATGGGGCGAAGGCGCTCGTCGTAGTAGTGGATGGAGGTTTTGCCGCTGGCCACTTTTACGTAGTCGTCCACCATGCCGGACTCCAGGGGGCCCGGGCGGTTCAGCGCGATGGAAGCCACGATGTCGGAGAAGCGGCGCGGGGGAAGGCGGGCGAACAGGCTCACGTACAGCGCGCCCTCCACCTGGAACAGGCCGTCCATGTTGCCGGAGCGCATGAGTTCGAAGGCACCCTCGTCGTCGATGGGAATTTCCTCGGGGATAACCTTCGTGCCGTAGCGCGCCTCAATGTTGCGACACGCGCGCGACAGCACACCCAGCGTACGTAGACCGAGGAAGTCCATTTTCAGCAGGCCCAACTCCGGCGTGTAGTGGCCATCGTACTGCGTGATGATGCCGCCGCCCTTGGTGTCGCGCTTCATGGGCACGTGGTCGCTCATGGGGTCGCGGCAGATGATGGTGGCGCATGCGTGCACGCCCTCGCCGCGCACGTGACCTTCGATGGACTTCGCGGCGTCGATGACAGCCTTCACGTCCTCTTCGGTTTCGTAAGCCTTCTTGAGGTCGGGGTTCGTGTCGAGCGCCTTGTCAATGGTGATGCCCAACTCATCACCAATCATCTTCGTAATTTTGTCACCCGTGCTGTAGGGGTAGTCCAGCACACGCGCGGCGTCGCGCACGGCGTTTTTCGCCTGGAGCTTGCCGAAGGTGATAACGCCTGATACGTGGTCTTCGCCGTACACTTCTTTAATGTGTTCGATAACTTCTTGGCGGCGTTCATCCTCGAAGTCGACGTCGATATCGGGCATCTCCACGCGCTCGGGCGACAGGAAGCGCTCGAACAGCAGGCCGTTGGACAGCGGGTCAAGGTCGGTAATGCCCATGGCGTACGCCACGATAGCGCCTGCGGCCGAACCACGGCCCGGGCCAACACCAATGCCCTGGCTACGCGCCCATTCGATGTATTCCTGCACGATGAGGAAGTAGGCCGGGAAGCCCTGCTGGATGATGACGCTCATCTCGTATTCGGCGCGCTCTTGCGCGTCCTGCGGCACTGGGTCGCCATAGCGCTTGACCAGGCCTTCCTGTACGCGCTTGCGGAAGTAGCTCTCCTCGGTTTCGCCCTCGGGCAAGGGGAAACGCGGCAAGATGGAGTCGCGCTCCAGCACCACGTTCACCTTTTCGGCCACTTCCACCGTGGTGTCGCACGCCTCCGGGAAGTCGCGCATAGCCTCGCGCATTTCCTCTTCGGTCTTCATGTAGAACTGGTCGTTCTCAAAGCGCATGCGGTTGGCATCGTTCATAGCCGAGCCCGTGCCGATGCACAGCATGATGTCCTGGGCGCGTGCGTCCTCGCGCGTGAGGTAGTGGAAGTCGTTCGTGGCGATGGTCTTGAGGCCCGCCGCACGCGCAACGTCGGTCAGCTGGTGGTTGAGTTCGTTTTGCGTGAGGCCGCCGTCGGTACGGATGCCCTGGTTTTGCAGCTCGATGTAGAAGTCGCCCGGCTCAAAGCAGCTGGCGAACTTTTTTGCCCAGGCCACGGCGTCGTCAAACTGGCGGTTATCCAGCAGCTTCGGGATGATGCCCGCGATACAGGCCGACGAGCCAATGATGCCCTTGCCATACTTTTCCAGCATGGAGAACGTCGTGCGCGGCTTGTAGTAGAAGTTGTCGACGTGCGACTCGCTGACGAGGCGCAACAGGTTGTGATACCCCTCGTTGGTTTTCGCCAGCAGCAGCAGGTGATAGAGCTTCGGCTTGCCATCGCGCTTGAGTTCCTCGTCGGTGGTGAAGTACACCTCGCAGCCGTAGATGGGCTTCACGCGCTTGCCCGTTTCCTTCTCCACGGCGTCGCACGCGTCGCAAAGCTCCGGCACGCCCGACATCACGCCGTGGTCAGAGATGGCGACCGCTGGCATGCCCAGGTCAGCCGCGCGTCGCACCATGTCTTTGACGTGCGTTGCCCCGTCGAGCAGGGAATATTCGGTATGGTTATGCAAATGGACGAATGCCATATCTTGTGCCTCGAATCAGTTGTAGATGCGCTCGCTTGTGTCGTTGCCATCATACCAGCAACCGCGGCAGCGTTGTTCGAACAAATGATGGTTTTCGAAAGGAGGTTGCGGCGCGGGGTGTGGGCGCGCGGCGACAGCGCCCCGCGGGCGTGCGGCGCGGGGTGCACGGCACGCCCACACGCCCGGGGCGCACGCGTTATGCCGCGATTTCGAACCCTTCCGCGTCCAGTTCCGGCGCGCCCTCGGCGCGGCGGCGCTCCACCAGGCGACGCGCGGCGGGGATGGACGCAAGCAGCGCCACACCCATGACCACGCTGGCCACAATCACCATGATCCACACCGGCGCGAACGACAGAAATGCGTCGAACATCACGCCCGACAGCACCGCGCCCACCGCGGCTCCCAGCAGTTCAAACGCTGTCACGATACCCGTCATGGTGCCGAGGTCTTTCTTCCCGTACTCCTTCACCACCATGATGGGCGGCGCCACCGTGCCCATGCACGTGGCGAATCCGAAGAAAAGGCAGGCCAGAATGGGGCCCCAGTCGGTGGTCGGGAACAGCAACATGACGCCAGCCAGCGCCGACGTGATAGTGCCAAGGATGGTGCCCGTGCGCATACCCCAACGGTCATAGATAGCCCCGAGCGCCACCTTCGCCACGATGACCACGGCCAGGTAGAACGACCACACGCTGCCGGCCCAGAGGGTGGAGTGTCCACCCGTGACCACCTCGGTGCCACCCACGGTGACACTGGTCATGTTGGCAATAGAGTTCGTGATGATGCAGCCGTTCGTGATGCCCATGGCCACAAACCCCACAACGAGCAGCCAAAACGCGACGCTTTTGCGCAGGGTTTTCCACCCCACCGATACGGTGACGGGCTTGTCGGGCGAACGATCGGCCTTCGTCTACTCCTCTTGGCCTGCGCCGTAAGGCAGAAGCCCGCGGTCGCTCGGGCGCGTGCTGAACGTGGCCAGCACCAGCGGAAGCGCCGCCACGAGGCACACCACTGCCAGCAGCAGAAACGCCGCGCGCCAGCCGGACGCTTCAATCATGGCGCTGGTGGCGGGCGAAAGCAGCACGCCGCCAATGCCCGAACCCGACAGCGCAATGGATACCGCCAGCCCGCGCTTGAGCGTGAACCAGTTCGAAATGACCACCGACACCAAAAGGCGCGTGCCGGCCACCACCACCATGCCGGCCACCACGCACAGCAGATACAGCTGCCACACGGCCGTGATAAACGAGAGCCCCACCAGCACAATTGAGCTGGTGAGCACCGTCACCGTGCCCAGCACGCGCGCCGAGCATTTGTCGGTAAGCCGCCCGATGACGAGCGATGCGAACACCGCCACCACCGTGGTGATGGACACGCCCGTGTTGAACTGCCCCACCGTAAGCCCCAGGTCGCGCACGATGTGCGTCTGGAAGAGCGGAATGCAGTTCACAAACACCGTGTAGCAGGTGGCCATGATGAGCAGGCCGCCTGCCACTATCCACCAGCCGAAGAAGAACTTGCCGTGCGGCGCGCCTGTGTTTGCGCCCGCGGTCGCGCCGGTGCTTGCACTCGCAGTGGCGGGTGCTTTCGTGTCAGCCATGGTGTCTCACTTTCCCAGCAGGTTGAGGTGACGAATGAATTCCGTGTAGAAGCCGATGCCGCGCAGGTACGCGTCCACATCCAAGCGTTCGTCCTGCCCATGGATGCGCGAGCGCGAATCGCCCGCGAACAAGATGCCCGCAAAGCGGTACGTGCGCGAGCACACGCGGTGGAAGTGGCGCGCGTCGGAGCAGCTGGATTGTACGTAGGGCGCGATGCCGGCCGTGGGGTACACGCTCGCGATGACGCGGCGCAGGTAGTCAAACGCCGGGTCGCCGTCGAAGGGCGCGATGGGTGACGGCTCACTGACCTCGAACAACTCGTAGGTGGTGCGATCGTCGAAGCGATCCTTGATGCGCTGGGTGGCTATGTCCACCGTCTCACCAGGGTCAACGCGCACGTTCACCGTGGCGCGCGCCCGCTTCGGAATAATATTGTGCGCCGGGCTGCCCTCAAGCTGCGTGAGCGCGTAGGTGGTGCGCACCATGGCGGCCGTCTCGGAGTTGCCCTGCATGATGCGAATGACAAGCGGCCGGAAGAGCCACAGGTTGCCGAACACAAGACGCAACCCGAAGCCGCCGCGCGCGGCCAACTCGCGGAGCATGGCCGCCACCGGGGCGGACAGCTTCGAGGTGGGCGGGTTCTTTTGCAGCCCGTCAAGACCGGAGATAAGCTTCGCCGTGGCATCCTTGAGCGACGGCGTAGCTGCGTGGCCACCTTCTGCGCTCGTAGTAATATGTGTGTTGAAGATGCCTTTTTCGGCCACGCCCACGACGGCGAACTGGCCCTGTATGCCAAGCGGCGGATTGTCGATGACCGCACCACCCTCGTCAAGCACCATATACGGCACGCGCCCGCGCTCTTGCAGCAGTTGCACGAAGTGCGGCGTGGTGTCGCCGCCGTCCTCTTCGGTATTCGACGAGAACAGATACACATCGCGCGGCGGCACATAGCCCTCGGCCAGCAGTTTCTCGGTCGCTTCCAGCAGGCCCGCCCAGATGCATTTCGTGTCCACCGCGCCGCGCGCATAGATGGCGTTGTCGGCGATCTCAGCCGCGAAGGGGTCGTGCGTCCACTCGTCCGCGTTCGCGCTTACCACGTCGTGGTGCGCCATCAGCACCACAGGCGCAAGGTCGCGGTCGGCGCCCTTCCACAGAAGCGCGATGCCGTAGCCGTCGACAAGTTCCAGTTCAAGCGCGTCGAACACGCGCGGGTACAGGCGACGCAAGAGCGGCACGAACTCGTCGAACGCGGAGCGGTCGGCGTTGGGGTTGCGCAAGTCCCACACCGTAGGGCAACGCAGCATTTCCTGGAAGCGCGCAACCGCCGCGTCATCGCCACGCACGTCAGAGGGCGGCAGCGGGTCGCCCACCGGCGTGGGCTTCAGGCGCACCGCATTCACCACCAACACCACTACCAGCACCGCGATCAGCGCAAGAACAACAGCAAGCACAATCATGAACATTTCCCTTTCTCCAAAACATGCCGCCATTATAGCCCCGCTATCCGCCAACCGGAGCCTTGCAGTTTGCTATGATGGCTATACCTATTAAGAAGGGGAGTCCATGGAACCGATCGATCCCGAAGCGCTCGCCGCGCAGGCCGTCGAGATGCATGCCGCAAAATGCAACTGTGCACAGTGTGTTGCCTGCACACTCGCGCCGCTCGTTGGGGCTGATGAGGATACTTGCTTCCGCGCAGCCGAGGCGCTCGGGGCTGGTCTGGGCGGCCTCACCGAAACCTGTGGCGCACTCACGGGCGGCGCGCTCATTCTGGGGCTGGCCAACAGCAGCGGCATTGCCGAGCGCACGAGCAAAGCGGCCACCTACCACCTGGTGCGCCAGCTGGTTACCGCTTTCCGCGAAAAGAACGGCTCCACCCTCTGCCCCGAACTCAAAGGCACCACCACAACCCACCTCCTCTGCACCTGCAACGACTGCATCAGGGACGCCGCGTATCTCACCGCCTGCATACTCCGGGAACAAGAATCAGCGCGTTCGTAACCTTGCTATCCTGAGCACTCGGAGTCGCGACACGAAGCTAGCGCCTCTCTGTCATCCTGAGCGAATGCCCTCGTCATAATGCTAGGAAGCCGAATGTCCCTTGGCGTAATCGGTAGCGCGAAGCGCGTCACACTTTTTCGCGCGGGTGGCTGCTCTCCACTACTCCCTGCCTAGTGGTCCTCGGCGGTCATCGTGGGAGCGGCGGCGTTGTAGCGGGTCACGTCGATGCGATGATCCATCATGATGGCGTACGCCAGTAATCCCGCAGCCGCCGCCAGACACAGAAACAACCCCAGCGATGAGAATGTCTGCATATGGAACACACTGAACAACCCCGGCATGTTCAAACCTGCAATCGCCAGCACAACCCCACCTGCGATACCAAATGCTTTCCTCCGACGTGCTTCGGATTTCTGCTCGGCCGTGTAGAAGTCCTCGATGCGCGGGTGCTCACGCATAAATAGTTGATGCCCTGTATAGCCCGGCACCATGAGAAGAAGTGCCACACCAACACCCGCACCCATAGCAATAAAGAACGGCACCAGCCCTGTGACCAGGTCAGAGTGCGAAACGAACAGCCCCACCCCTATCGACAACACAACCGCCGCCAAACCAACAGCATAATCCCACGCGCGGCGGCGCATGTGTTCGTCATAGCCCCAGGTATCAGTAGACGTGACGTTGGCGGTTGGCTCAACCTCAGGCGCAGTTTCGTCCTCGGTTTCGTCTTCGCGCGCAACTTCAGCGTTGACTTTCGCCCCAGCTTCACGCACAACAAGTTCGCTTTTGCTCCCCGTTAAATCCCTGCGCACTAACTCGTCCAGCGTGCACTCGAAGAGATCGCAGATGGCAATAAGCTTATCCATTTCGGGATAGCTCTTCTCGGCTTCCCACTTCGCCACCGACTGACGGCTCACGCCAAGTAGCTGCGCCAACTCCGTTTGACTCATGTCGCGCGTTCCACGCAAATATTGAAGGTTCTCTCGGAATCCCATGATCGCGCCCCTCTCGTTCGCCCGCTGCTTTAGCTTTCACTCACAGCATGCACGCAAAGTGCGGCCGCCGCAACCAACCTCCGGATGCTTTTCTCGCATCTCTTCTGCCAACCAGTGGTTGTCATGCCTGTTCAGGAGCACCTCGAACGCGTTTACGCTTCGCGTCGCCTCACGCTAGCGCAATAGCGGTGGCCAGGATGGCGGCGGTTACTCCTACGGCGGCGAGGGGGATGGTGCCGGCTATGAAGGAGGGGAAGGGGGCGAGGTTGAAGTAGAAGATGTAGCAGACGAGGCAGCCTACCATCACTACTGCCACCAGCACTGCGAGCAGCGCCGCCTCCAACGCGCCCAGGGCTCCTGCACCGTAGAGCGCGTCGAGTACCGCCAGTTCAAGCGTGAGCCACGCGGTGAACAGGATGAGCTCCGTCGTGACCGGACGGTGGAAGAAGCGCGTTGTCACGAACACGAGCGCGATATACGCCAGCACGCCTCCCGCCGCGATGGCCAACACGGGCACGCCCCGCGTCATAGACGGGGCCAGGCCGCCAATTCCCCGCACCGCCAGCACCACGCCCGCTATGCCAACCACGGCCGCCACCACAATGCACCCGACGCCGATGCCGTACAGCACACCCGTCGCCTTCGGCGCGCGCGGGTTGAAGAAGATGAGCCACCACGCCAGGTAGAAAATCGTGCACGCCACCAGCGCGACGTGTCCGCCGATGAGAGAACCGCTTTGAGCGGCGATACCCGTCTGCGCCATGGCGCCTCCTTGCCGCGTCCGTTCGTTTCAAGGCGCAGTATACGCCCCACCCGCGCGTAAGACGCACGGGGTGACGCTGCCGTCAGCAAACCGCGAGAATGGCGAACCCGCACAACGCCTCACCAAGCGCCCCAAATGCGGTATCATTTTCACTTTCACTGACGAAACGAGTAAGGATGGTGCGTGCATGCTGACGGTGCGGAAGGCGCGAAACGACGAAGCCGAACAAGTGGTGGCGCTCTACACGCGCATGATTGACGAGATGCGCGGGGCGGACTTCGACGTGCTATGGGAGCACGACGTGCACCCTTCGCCAGCATTTTTGCGCGCGTCGGTTGCCGCAGGTGAAACCTACGTTGGCGTGCTGGACGCGGACGACCCGGATGCCGCCCGCGCCGAAGGTGCCTCGCGGCTTGCGTGCGCGCTCATCATGAACAGCGAGGCGGACGAAGGCTACGAGCGGGGTGCGTGGCAGGTGGACGCAGCCCCCGACGAAGTGGCCGTGCTGCACGTGGTGGGCACGCTTTCAGCCTTCCATGGTCGCGGGTTCGCGCGCCAGCTGGTGAGCGCCAGCATTGACGCAGCCCGGGCGGCGGGAAAGAAGGCCGTGCGCCTGGACACGTTCACCACGAACGCGCGCGGGCGCGGGCTCTACGAATCCTGCGGCTTTGTGTGCGTGGGCGAGTACCCGCGCTTCTACCTGCACATCGACCCGACATTGGCCACTGCCCTCTACGAGTGCCCGCTGTAGCACTCGCGTGCTGCGGAGCACTCCTGTCCCGCAGCCGCATCCGGCCCAGCGCCCGGCCCCTCCCCTTCCGGCACGATCTCTTCCACGAACCAGCGCGGGCCCTCGTGGAAGAGGAACGTGCGCGCGTGACCCACCAGCACGTCGTAGCGCACGCCCTCGCCGCCCACCTTAAGCGAGGCGCAGCGCCGCATGCCCAGCACCGCGCGCACCGGAAACCGCCGTCCGTCGTGCCACATCACAGCACGGGGAACAATAACTCCGTCGCTCAAAAACTCGGCTTCCACTTCCACATACCGCTTGCGCCTACCCGCGATGCCTTGCACCATGTTCGCTCACTCCCCCTTCGCCCTTTCCGCAGGTGACGGCGAGAACTAGAAGTAGCCCACCGGGTGCACCACGTTGTCGCGCTTCACGTCCAAATCCAGCAGGCTTTCGTCCATCAGCTCCACGCCGCGCTGGATGCAGGTGTTGCCGAAGCGACGGCGCAGGTCATCAATGGTTTCGTCCAGGTCCTCCAAGACGCGACGACGCGCGTCAAAACCCAGGTCAAGCTGTTGTGGCGCGTCCATGGGCTCCAGGTTGGACGCGCGCACATGCAGGCCGCGCAGGGGATGTTCCTCGTCGAGCGGTTCATTGGCCGACAGCAGCTCCCAGGCCATACGCGCTATCTGGCCCGTCGTGTTTGTGGCGCGCGGCAGCGTGGTCTGGCGGCCATAGCTGGTTAAGTCGTGGGCGTCGCGCACGCCAATGGACACGGTGGATGCCCGAAAGCGCGCCTCACGCAGCCGCTGCGCCACCGATTCCGCCAGCAAATAGATGAGCGCCTTCGCGTCGGCGGCGCACACGATGTCGTGCGGGCAGGTGAGTCCGTTGCCGAAGCTTTTCACCGTGCGATCCACCTCGTTGCGCGTGGGGTCGAAAGGCTTCACCGGCGTCGCATCCTCGCCGCGTGCAAAGGCGCGCAGCACGAGGCCCACCTTCCCCAACCGACGACGCAACAGTTCGGGCGAGGCGCACGCCAAGTCCCCCACGGTGTCGACGCCCGACGAATGCAGCTTGGCGCGCGTCGCCCGCCCCACGTAGAGAAGCTCCCCCACCGGTGCCTTCCACACCAGCTGCTGGTAATTCTCCGGCGTGATAGCGGTAACGGCGTCGGGTTTGCGCAGGTCGCTGCCGAATTTCGCGAACACCTTGTTCCACGACACCCCAACGGACACGGTGCAACCCAACTCGTCTTTCATGCGTTGGCTGATCTCGCGCGCCACATCGAGCGGCGCGCGGGTGGACAGGGCGAGCGCACCGGTGAGGTCGATCCAACATTCGTCGAGGCCAAACGGCTCCACGAGGTCGGTGTACTGGTAGTAGATGCGCCGCGCCAGAGCCGAATAGCGCTGGTACACGTCGTAGCGCGGTGGCACCACCACCAGCCCCGGGCACTTCGCGCGCGCCTCCCACAGCGCCTCGCCCGTTTTCACGCCGGCGGCCTTGGCCTGGGCGCTCTTCGCCAGCACAATGCCGTGGCGCGTTTCCTCATGCCCGCCCACCACCAGCGGCACCCCGCGCAACTCCGGGCGTTCGGCCTGTTCAACGCTCGCATAAAACGCGTTCATGTCCGAATGGAGAATCACGCGGTGCATGTCAATGCCTCCCGGCGAGCCAATCACGCACCCGCCGAACGTCTCATAGATTGCACCTGCATCCGCCACTGTCGCTGTTGCTGTTGCTGTCGCCGTCGCCATACGCCCCGCCTTCTTCCGCACGCCGCATTCCTTCATAGGGAACACATGTTCGCACAGAATAACCGGCTGCGCAAGCGAACAGACCATGGAGTTTCAGCGAGAAAATACGGTGCCTGATCTGGTGATATATGACGCAAAGCCTCCACGGGGCCGGGTCGCCACCAGCAAATACCACCTTGACCAGCGCCGCCAAGCGTAGTACCCTGCCGAACAAATCTCAGAGAATTATCTGCCGCCGGGTAGATCGAGACGCAAAGCATGCGCACCCTCATCGTTAGGCCTGAGAAGACGAGGGAGGTCGCATGCTTTTTTGTAAGGAGGACACCATGCAGAAATTCATTGCGGACGATTCATTTTGGGAGCTATTCCCCCACGCCTCAATTGGCATCATGGTGGCGCGCGGCATGAAGCCAGCGAGCGCGATACCGCCCGACGACGCGGCCGCCATCGCAAAGCTTTTGCACGAGGCGAACGAGCACGCGAACAGCTATCTCACCAGCAACACCATCTCCGAAAACGAGCCCGTGCGCGCCTGGCGCGAGGCCTACCAGCAGTTCAAGACGAAGAAGGGTGCGCGCAGCTCAGTGGAGAACCTGCTCAAGCGCGTACTGAAGGGCAACCCTGTGGGCTCCATCACGCCGTCGGTGGACGTGTACAACGCCATTTCGCTCAAGTACGCCTTCCCCGTGGGCGGCGAGGACCTGGATGCGCTTGACGGCGACCTCAGGCTGGGCATCACCGAAGGCGGCGACGCGTTTCTGCCCCTCGGCGAAGAGGACGAAGACCCCACCCTGCCCGGTGAGCTTTGCTACTGCGACAACGTGGGTGCCGTCTGCCGCTGCTGGAACTGGCGCGACGGCAAGCGCACCGCACTCACTGACGATTCGGCGAACGCATTCCTCATCATAGAGAACGTCGACCCCGCCCGCACAGACGACCTCCGCGCCGCGCTGGATGAGTTCGCCACTCTCGTGCAACGCTACTTCAACGCCACCATCACCCAACACACCATCATCGACCGCGATCACCCCGAGGCGGTCATCAAGGAGTAAAGCCGAAGGGAATTCCGGCTAACCCAGACTTCACAAGGCGACAGAAAGGACATCCTTCTGTCGCCTTATTTTATATATCATTATATATACTTCCCACTCCTTTCCTGCTATGCTTCACGTACATCGAAAGGAGTCACCATGGAAGCTATTTTTCCCGTCACGGCACTGCAAAAGCAGCAGGGCGAAGTCAAGAAAGCTGCACGTGAAGGCATCGTCCGCATCACCGAAAACGGCCGCGGCGCCTTCGTATTCTGCTCCGACGAAGTATTCGAACAAAAACTCCGCCAAGTAGCCGAAGACGCAGCCTACGAGGCACGGATAGCAACTGTTATCGAGCGCGGACGTCACGACATAGAAGCAGGGCGGCTTTACCGTGGCACCGAAAGCGCCTTTGCTGAAATAGAGAAGCGAGCCGCAAGCCATGCCTGAACTTATTTATACCGAAGGTTTCGTTGCGGATGTCGCGCAAATTCGTTTCGAAAGTAAGCGCAACGAAATAAAGCGTCGCGTAGACCTGCTTTCAGGATTTCCCGAACTCGGGTCGCCGAACTTACCTCGCTCCCTTGTTGAGCAGTACGGCGACACCGTACGAAAACTGGTGGTATCGCCATTTCTGATAGTGTACGAATATCACGAGGACGAAGACACCGTCTACCTACTCGGCCTCATCCACCAGAGGAGCGCCTGGTAAGCGCTCCTCCTGGCCTTAACGAAAACATAGAGCGCACAGCTTAGGCCGTCTTTTTAACGCTCCGTCCCTCGCTCGCAGCGAGTTCGTCACGCGCAACTCGATAGCGCTTATATCCTTCGGACACTTTCTCCTTGCTGGCAAGTGTAATACCCACCAACACAACAATGGTTACAGCACAGGCGGGCCACAGCGGCTCAACACCAAACGGGTTTGCGGCGAAATGCCAAACCGCGGCAACTAGCCCGCCGCCCAGCATCGACCAGAACGCCGCCCCACTTGTCACGCGTGGCCACACCATAGCAACTAGCAACACAATACCCACGACCGAGCGTATCTGGAACGCTGCATACAATTGCCCCAGAATGGATGACGCATTCAAACCAAGCCAGGTGGCCACAATACCCAGCAGCACCACCATGAGCCGCGAAAACACAAGACGCTGGCAATCGGTGCTCTGTGGTCGAACAACTGCATAAAGATCTTGCGTCAACGTATTCGAGATAAACAGCAACGCTGCCGGAGCCGATGACCAGATTGCCGCCGCAATAGCCATCGACACCACACCCGATATCGCAGGTCCTTGGGCATTTGACATAGCAAACAACGCCGTATTGGGATCAATGCCAGGTAAGGCAATTGCCGCGCACATACCAATAATAGCTGGCAGTGTGGCAAACGGTATGACAATGGCAGCAGCACCCCACGCACCGATAGCCATATCGCGCGGCGACCGTGCAGAAATGGTGGCTGTCACCATGGTGGCTGCCGCCAGAAAGCTGATACCAATACCCAAAGCGTTAGCAAGCGTCGACCAGATATCAGGCTGAAGCAGATCAAAATAACTCGCTGGCAACTGCTCATACAGAGCGCCAAGACCTCCCACCATATCAAGGCCCCCCGATGTTGCCGCGATAAGCCCCGCATACATGACCACCATGTGGACGATATTCATAAGGGCAAGGCCCTTCATTCCACCCAGCAGGGTAACAACAATAAACAGCGCCGACACAACCCACGCAACAAGGGTCACATCCAGACCTATCATAGGTGCTATAAGGGCCGCCGCACTAATGGGCTGCGACGAATACAGGAAGCAATACACCACCACAATGATTATCAACATGATGGTGCGACATCTTTGATCAAACATGAATTTGAATGCCTCAGGCACCGAAAGAATGCCATATTTCCTGTTCATGGCACGATAAAAGCGCGCCGCAAACACGATGAAAACAATCATGCCAATGGACATGCCCCAGTTCACCCACACCGCAGATAAACCAGTAGTGTATCCCGTGGCCGCCTTGCCGATAGTTGCTGCACCAGCCATCATCTCGGCGAACAGCAGCGGGATGACCATAAACCAGGCAAGGTTACCTTGCGCCGTGAGGAATTGCGCCGAAGAGGCTTTTTCTCGACGCGCACCACGCACGGCAACTGCGATACCAATAAGAACGGTGACAACGATATAGGCAACAAGCATGATAAAGGGTAGGCTCATGTTAGTTCACCCTTTCGAAAGGGGTTCGGAACTAGTCCGAACCCCTCGATCACGTATCTGTTAGTGAGGTGCTAGCAGAATCCCATGAGGCTCCACAGAGGAATGCTCCCCATCATGGCCACCAGCGATATGAGCATGTAGGCATAAGCCGATTTCTTGAACTCTTTGATGGTGACGTACTCGTTGCCAGCAACTCCCAAAATGCCAATGACAAAGGGGTTTTGGAACGAGTTGAACCAAATATTGCTTACCACGTACACAACAAAGCACAGTACGAATGGCGAAATACCTGCCGACTCAAGCAGTGGCGAGAAGATGGCGAACAAAATAACCAGCACCACACCGTTCGCAGGGATAACGGCTCGCATGATCCAAGTGATAATGCAAAGCGCCGGGACAAACAACCAGATGTTGTTCACCAACGGTGATAGCACCGGACCCATAATACCTGCCAGCCATGTGCTCACGCCGACGGTACTCATGAGACCCGCGCCGCCAATCAGTGCGCCGATGAACATGATGAGATCCCACGGCACCTGCGTCCGGAAATCCTTCGTCTCCAAAACGCCGAACAGGGCAAGTACAATTGCGCCAATCAAGCAAATGATGCCCGCATCCACACCATGCAACGGCTGGGCAATCCACAAAACCAAACAGATGACTACCACAATGGCTGCCACTTTTTCATTGAACGACATCTTGCCTAATTCTTTCAGCTTGTCGCTGAAGTACTCGTCAGGCAGGTTGAGTTTCTCCTTCGGCTTGCAGTAGGTCATGCAAAAAATATACGTTCCTATGAGCACAACGATGAGCCACAGCCACGTGAGTTGGAACCAACCAATCCACGAAAACGAAAGACCCATGATGCCAATCATGAAAGGCACATTCGCGTTGCCCGTAAGAAACGCGTGCGAACCAACATAGGGCGGCATGAAGCAAGCAGTGAACAATCCCAAGGCGGGCTTGCTTTTCTTCTCGTAACCTACCTCTTTCGTCATCTCCGTTGCCATGGGAATAAGTAGGTTAACTTTAGCGTTCGAACTGGGAATAAGTGGGCTGATAACCGTACCAACCGTCATGAGAGAAAGTACCTGACCACGATAGTTCTTCGGAAACACAGTCAGCAGTTTCAGCGCCATACGCGTCATAAGTCCACTTTTGATAACCGCCGCCGAAAAAGCGAACACGGCTATCATCAGCCACACAATGCTACCGGCAAATGCGCTGAATATTTCGGGGATGGTACCCACTTTGAATACAACCATGAGCGCAAGCGCGCCGAGACAAGCCGCCCAAGACGGCAATGCACCCGTGATAAGGAGAATGAGCATTCCCACAAAAATCCCCAGGTACGCCATAGCGACTTCAGTTAGTCCCTCAGGAGGGGCCAGCTGTCCGATGATGGCGCCAATAACTATCGCCAACACGACAATAATCAAATTCTTCGAAGAGAAGTTCTTCATAACGTCCCCTTACGTTGTAGTTGACGCCTCGTAAAGGAGGAAGCCAGCACTAACCCCTCAAGCGCCGGCTCTCCCGACAGGGCATTCAGGAGCGATCTTCTCGCGCCCCCTTCTCCGCTTTCTTCTGTCTGCGGATAGCTGCGGGGATTTGCTTCGCAAACGCGATAATGGCCGCTTTGCTTTCCTTGACAACCGGCATGCCTTTTGCGATATCCTCTGTTGTGACAACCACATCCATGCGCATGCTGTCGAGAGCCTTGCAATCCATGATGAGTCGGTCACCCTCGGTCCTCATAGAGAACACCTCCACCATGGGCGAACCGTCTTCTGTTTTCGCTATGATGGAAGGCCGTTTAACTGCTTTTCGAACCATACGTCGCTCCTTTTCGCGTGTTTTCCGTACTTACTTAACTACTGACCGGAAATCGACGCCATAATCCTCAAGGATTTTGAGAGCGCCCGGTCGCGCACCAGCGGCTATGCCGCCACCCGGATGTCCACAGCAACCAACAAAATACAGGTTCTCAATCTCGCCATGATAGGTATGACCTTTACCCGGGAAGGGACGCATGTCATACATTTGACTAGGCTGCAAGCCAATCATGCCCAGGTCACCCTCTTTCATGGCAGGGTTCCATTGCTCGTACTCCAGCGGCGTGAGTCCCCAGTGTCCTACGATGTCGTCATCGGTGATGTTCGTGGTTTGAGACTTGAAGAACTCCCACACTTGCTGCTTAAGCTCATCGCCGTGCGTTTCCCAGTTCTTTTCGTCGCCCCACAGGCGATAGGGGGCATAGCTGTATAGGTTGACAACGCTGTGTCCCTCAGGGCAACGCGTCGGATCCCAAAGCGACGGAATAGTGACCAGAGGCAGCCGCGGATTGAACTCACCAAGCCGGTAGTTACTGAACGTCTCGAGGTACTCTTTCTCCTCGGGCGCAAACTCAATACAGTAGGCATCAAGGACCTCGGGGCCAGCTTTGAACTCGGGGATCTTGCTCAGGGCAAACGATTGATTGAGTGCCGCGAAATCGGCTTGCTTCAAGCGATGGACATAACGGGCCTCTTCGGCAGGAGCATCATCGCCTAGCATGTCGTAAACGTCTTTAATGTTGATGGTGCTCACTACGGCATTATTGGCCAGATACTCCTCGCCCGCTTTGGTGCGCACGCCTTTCACTTCGCCACCTTCGACGATAATGTTGTCAATCCACGCGTTAGTAAACACGTCTGCACCGTTGTCCTTGCAACAACTCTCGAGCGCATGAACAAAAGCTTGGCTTCCGCCCTTCGGGAACGGCGGCGCATAGGTGGGCTTATGCACGCGTCCGGTGAAGTACAATAGCGTGGCCGTGCCAATGGCGCGTGGGTCGATCATCATCTCGGTACACCAACGGGTGAACGTGACACGCACCTGCTCACTCTCAAACCACTCTTCCACTATCTGCTGAGCAGACGAATTGAGGACACGCTGAAATTCGCGCCCCTCAGGACTCATATACATAACATTCATCATGGCGCCATAGGGCGGTGGAGCGCTTTGGGAGCCGATGCCAGCCACGGCAAGCATGTTCACCATGTATTCGTGAAATTTTGGATATACCTCGGCATCATGCTTCGAGAATCGCGCGATGTTCTCGCAGGCTTTGTCAATGTCGTGGTGCATTATAAGGCTTGTCTGATCGGGGAAAATAGAGCAGAACAAGGCTTTAGCATGCGCGTATTCGAAGCCGTATTTCGAAAACAATCCCAACTCATCTTCGGTAACGATAGGGGTGGCCGATATCATGTTGTGAACCATGCCGCCAAGATCTGAAACGTATCCTGGAGCGCACACTTCACCTGACCGAGTGGATCCGCCGCATTCCTCATTGGCTTCCAGACAGCACACGCTAAAACCGGCTTTTGCCAGATAAGCCGTGGTGATCAAGCCATTATGGCCGCCACCCAACACGACAAAATCATAGGTAGAAGACATGGCTTCTCCTTTGCAGTAGAGTGATAAGCTGAATCGCGTGAGAAGAAATGCTGCCGGGCGGCATGTGACCGCCCGGCGAGCGTACTCTTTACTTCCTCACAACGTCGCGGAAGTCGACACCGAAGTCTTCGAGCACCTTTTGAACGCCTGCGCGAGCCGATGCCGCAATACCTGCTCCAGGATGCGAGCAGCAGCCAAGGAAATACAGGTTTTCAATGGCACCGTGATACTCATGGCCCTTGCCAACCAACGGACGCATGTCGTACATCTGGCTGGGCTGCAAGCCAATCTGACCGATATCGCCGTGTACCATGGCCGGATCCCACTGTTCATACTCAAGCGGTGTCAGGCTCCAGTGGCCAATGATGTCGTCATCGGTGATGTTAGTGGTCATGTCCTTAAAGAACTCCCACACCTGACGCTCAAGCTCTTCTTTGTGGGTAACCCAGTTCTGCGGGTCGCCCCAAAGGTTGTAGGGAGCGTACTGGTAGATGTTCACGACGCTGTGTCCCTCAGGACAACGTGTGTCATCAAGCAAGGAAGGAATGGTGATGAGCGGCAGCTTGGGACTGAATTCGCCGAGGGTGTAGTTGCTGAAGATTTGCAAGTACTCTTTCTCGCGCGGGGCAGCCTCGATGCAGAACGCCTTCAACACTTCTGGGCCAGCCTTAAATTCAGGAATCTTCTTCAAAGCGAAGGACTGGTTGAGCGCGCCAAAATCGGCATGCTTGATGCGGCGGATGGCTTCCAGTTCATCAGCAGGCACATCGTCTGCCACCATCTCATAGATCTGCTTAACATTAATACAGCTGATAACCGCATTGTTAGCCGTAAAGATATCACCATCTTTTGTGACAACCTGGCGAGCCTCGCCGTTCTCGACCACGATGTCGGCAACATATTTGTTGGCGAACAACTCGGCGCCATCATCGCGACAGCACTGCATGAGCGCGTCAATAAAGCTTTTGCTGCCGCCCTTCGGGAAGGGAGCACCCGGATGATCGGGGTTCACCTTACCATTGATCACATACAGATCAGGCTTGTGAATATTGACGGTGAAGTACAGAAGCGTAGCGGTACCGATCTCACGCGGATCGATCATCATCTCGGTACACCAACGAGTGAACGTGGTGCGCACCTCTTCGCTTTCGAACCATTCCTCGACGAGTTGCTGGGCGCTCAAGTTCAGCACGCGCTGGAACTCTCGACCCTCGGGGCTCATATACATGGCACTGTGCATAGCTCCCCAAGGCGGCGGAGGAGACTGTGCTCCCACATGAGCAACCGCCATCATCTTTTCCATGTAGTCATGGAATTCGCGATAGGCAATGGCATCTTTTTCCGAGAACTGCGCAATGTTCTCGCATGCTTTGTCAACATCCGGATCCATCAACAACACGGTATTGTCGGGGAAAACGGAACAGAACAGCGCATCGGTGTTGACGTATTCCAAACCATACTTAGAAATAAGTCCGAGTTCGTCATCACGTACGATGGGTGTGCGGGCAATCATGCTGTGAATCATGCCGCCCAAGTCGCTGATATAGCCTGGCGCACACACTTCGCCAGAGCGCGTTCCGCCTCCGAACTCGTCATTGGCCTCGAGACAGCAGACACTGAATCCAGCTTTTGCCAGATAGGCCGTGGTAAGCAGTCCGTTGTGTCCGCCTCCGATGACCACGAAATCATAGGTTCCTGACATGGTTCCCTCCTTGATACTAAGGATTGGGTCGTTGGTCGGAATTCCTGTATGAATCGCATCGATGCACTTACTTTTTACCACGCGCCACGAGTGGAGTGTTACGGACACTTTGTCTGAAATGGGGTAATGAGGAACATACACCCCACCGAGAACTCAGGAGCAACAACTGAGCAGTGTTTTTAGCAGGTCAAAACCTCAGCTACGCTTGTCAAGCCTTCAGCTATGCTTTTCCCCACTTCGAAAAGAGTGGGGTGGCTTATCCATCGTCCGCCAAATGGGCATTTGCAAGTTGGTACCATCTGTGATCAAGGGGCAAGGGGATAGTGCGTCTCTCTGTTGCAAAGCATAAACAGAACCATCCGCTTAAACGGAAGACATGGCGGTTCATGTCTGAATTGTGCTGATGGGAGATTCGATGATTCGCCAGATCAATATGAGATTTGAGATAGCGAAGACATTTGCCTCTCTCGTCGTCGAAGGCGACGCGCCTCATCGGGTAACGGTCACCGACATCGCTCGACGGATGGGCATCGATCGGAAGACGTTCTACTACTATTTTGAGACAACCGACAATCTGGTGCAGTGGATTTTTCGCAAAGCCATGTCATCTATTGTGTCGCGGCCTGAATTTTCCTCGGCTAAACTCGCCTACCCCCAAGAGGATCTGCACGACCCCTTCCCTGAGTTACCTTTTTACGTTCAGATCAAGGATGGAGACAATTTCATCCATCAAATGATTTACTTCAAATATTGGGGCCGCTACTTTCAGCAAAACCGCGAATACTATCGGCGCATATTTATGGGAGCAACGTACTTCGAGTTTTTTGACTATATTACGCTTCTCTACTTCCCCGCCATAGAAGCCGACATACGCATCATGCTGGGAGATCGCGAGATGCCCGAAGTGGTGATCAAATTCTTGACGGAATACCATACGATGGGTATTTTCGGACGCGTTCTTTACCATTACACCCGTACGCAATCTTTTATGATGCAGGACGAGCTCAACCCCTTCTTCTCGTACGGGCATCGGATGATCCAAGCAACCATTGATCTTTATTGCGATACGCCCGAAAAGGCCCAGAAACAACAAAGCCCCCGTCGCTGACCTGGTCTCGGCCAGATGACGGGGGCTTTTTGCTATCGCACGGGGGTGCCGGGGGGTGCGAAGGTGGGGAGGTTGGAGGCTCCGGCGTTGAGGTCCTCGCGGAACAGGTCCTCCATGATGCGGTTGCGCGTGCTCCACGTGGCGCCCGTTACAGCGTCCACAACCTCCTGGATGCTGCGGGTGCGGGCGGGAGCATCTTCGCCAGCCTCTTCACCACCGGACTCAGCACCAGGTTCAGCTTCGCCACAGGGCTCAGCGCCCATCTCGGCTTCGCCACGGGACATCTCACCCGAGCCTTCGCCATCAACCTTCGCCTCGCCCTCCCACCTGGTGGCGCCCGTCACCGCATCAACGGTGGCACCCGTTACGGCATCCACGTTGTCGTGCTCAGGGCTCATGCGGTCGGGGCCTCCGACGGCTTGCGCGCGGCATCAAGCTCCGGCTCTTTCACCAGCAGCTTCGCCAAGCCGCCCGCTGCGGGGTCGGACAGGAAAGCCACAATGACGATGGTCGGCCAGAACTGCAGGCACAGGCTTACAAACCTATCGAACACGTTCGTAGCAATCATTTCACCCGTCATAGCGTTCATCGCCGGTACATCCCCGATGCCCGTCATGAATGCCGTCATCACAATGCCCAGGAAGAACATGATAAGCGTGCTGAAAAACACGTTCTGGATCAGGCGAAATGCCACCGACCCCGGCTTCGCGTCGTAGTACACGGCGCACGCCGCCGCAATGCGCGCCAGCGGAATCACGGCCGTTACCACGAACGACACCACAAAGGCCACGGCGAATGACATACCGTAAAACACCGGGTCAATATGCGGCACGCCCTGCATGATGGTGAGGCACAGGCACAAAACCGCCGCCACAATAAACGAGAAGAACAAACCGTACACGATGTAGTACTTCTTGCTGTGCATTTCCGCTCCTTGTCCGTGTGCCGCCCGCGTACCCGCGAGCGGCACACAAAAGATCAGGAAAATCCCCTTATGCTACGACGAACAGCGTCTTCTGCTTTTCATCCATCTTTGCGGACAGCTCGTCCAGCGGGCCGAACTCCAGGCACATCGACTGGCAGTGCTGCACGCAGGTGGGCACCTTGCCCGCAGCGCGGCGAGCGGCACAGGTGTCGCACTGCTTCGTGGGAATGGGCAAATAGCTGAACTGCCAGTTCTCGTCAGCCTCATCACCAATAACCCATGGGCCAATCTTTACCACTTTGACGCCCGTCTCGCCAACCGGCAGGCCATGCTCCATCTGGCAGGCCACTTCGCAGCTATGGCAACCGGAGCACCACTGCGCATCAACCAGGATTCCGTACTTCGCCATGGTTATTCCCCCTCTTCCACTTTGTAGACCTTGCAGATGAAGCTCTTGTAGTTGGAACCGAAACC
This sequence comes from Gordonibacter faecis, assembly GCF_030077735.1. NCBI lineage: Bacteria > Bacillati > Actinomycetota > Coriobacteriia > Eggerthellales > Eggerthellaceae > Gordonibacter > Gordonibacter faecis. The sequence continues at coordinate 112,468 of NZ_JASJEU010000025.1, forward strand.
GCTCTTGCCCGGGATCCACGGAATGGTGTTGTTGATGTTCAGGTCAAACACGTCGTAGAACTTCTCCGGGTCGCCCTCGGGGAACCACCAGCCGTGGTCACACGACACGATGCGGCGATCCATGATGGGCGTGAGCTTCGCCTTGCGCTTGGCGCGACCCATGGGGCCTTCCATCCACACCCAGTCGCCGTCCTTGATGCCGTACTTGGCGGCCGTCTCGGGGTGAATCTCCATGAGAGGCCAGGGGCGATAGTGACGCATACGCTCGATCTGACGATGCTCGGAGTGGAACATACCCCAGGTGCGGGCGCCGCTCGTCATAACCAACGGGAACTCGTCCATGAGCTCGGGGGTGGAACCGGGGCCGGGCTCGGGCTCTTCGAAGTAGGGCAGCGGGTCAAGGCCGGCCTGGTTGTAGAAGTTGCTCCAAAGCTCAATGCGGCCGGTCGGCGTGTTGAAGCCGGGCTGACCGTCCTTGCGCAGCTTGCCCGTCTTGTAGCGATAGTACTCGATGGGCTGATACGCCGGTGCCACGCTCTGTAGTTCCTCGAAGGACATCTCGGTGGGCTTCAGCATGTCGGTGAACATGTCGTCCACGTTGTCCCACGGCCATGCCTCGGGGTTCCAGCGCTTGCCCAGCTCAAGGTTGATTTGCATGTCGGAGCGGCACTCGCCCACGTCGGTCACCTTGTTGATGGTGGAACCGCGCTGCGCGCCGGACACGAATGCGATGCCGTTGCGCTCGGGGAACGTGCAGGCAGGCAGCACCACGTCGGCCAGAGCGGCGATGGTGGGCGTCTTGAACAGGTCGACAACCACGATGAAGTCGAGCTTGTTCAGGGCCTTGTACAAACGCTGCGGGTCGGCACCCATGCAGGCGATGGGGTTCGTGGTTTGCAGCCATGCGCCGTGAATCTCGTACGGCACGCCAGTTTCGATGGTCTTCACCGTCTCGTCGGGCTGAGACACAGCGAAACCGAAGTTGAACAGCGGGTAGTCCTTGATGCCGATACGCTTGGCTTCCTGTTCCTCGCCCAGCACCTCGCGGCCCCAGCCGCCGGCCACGGAAAGGATTTCGGGGGCCACAATCATGCCGCCCGGGCGCTCCATGTTGCCCGTGATCTCCCAGAGAGCAAGGATGGCCTGACCAGCCGGCATAGCTTCGCGGGTCATGTCCACGGCCACGCCCCACTGCAGCGTGGAGTTCTTGGCATTGCCCAGCATACGGGCGGCGGCGATGATCTTTTCCTCGGGCACCCAGGTGATCTCGCTCACGCGCTTCACGTCGAACTCAGCGGCGCGTGCAGCCAGCTCGTCGAAGCCGTAGCACCAGTTGTCAACGAACTCGTGGTCGTAGAGGTTCTCGTCGATGATGATCTTCATCATGCCGAGTGCCAGCGCCGCGTCGGTGCCGGGGCGCACGCGCAGGTGCAGTTCGGACTTCGTGGCCAGCCAGGTGACCTTCGGGTCAACGGTGACAATCTTCATGCCGCGCTTCATGAGGTCGATCACCCAGTGACCATAGAAGCCTTCGATGTTGGACTTCAGCGGGTAGTTACCCCAGATGAACATGACCTCGGGCACCTCGTAGTCCGGATGGTCGTAGCGCTCGGGGAACTGCTGGGCGGCGTCGGGAATCCACGGCGCGCCGGTGGTGGCAGCCATGCCAGCGATACGCGGCAGGTAGCAGCACTGACCGGACAGGAAGCCCGTGTAGTTGGGGCTGCCGAAGGACCAGCACAGACGCGTGATATAGGCAGCGATGTCGCGGCCGGTACCCTGAGCAAACACCACGGACTCGGCGCCGTACTTTTCTTTCATATCCATGAACTTCTCGGTGATGAGGTCGTAGGCCTCGTCCCAGCTGATGCGCTCCCATTTGTCCTTGCCGCGGTCCTCGCGAGCACGCTTCATGGGGTACTGCAGGCGCTCCTTGTGGTGCGTCACCTCGGGCACGTCCAGGCAGCGCATGCACAGACGACCATTCGTCCACGGATCCTCCGGGTCGCCTTCGCACTTGACGAGCTTACCCTCGTCGTTCGTGTACATGACCACGCCGCAACCCAAGTGGCAGCCCGGGCCCGTCCACGCACAACCGCGCGTTACGTGCAAGTCGCCTTCCTCGTAGGAAAACGGCTTCTCGTGATTCACGGTGCGATACTCTTCTCCCATGCTCAAGCCTCCTTGTTCCTTCTCGTCCGACGCCCCGATGTGCAGCCGTGCAGCCCGTTTGCTGGGCCTCACGGGTTTCTTGCACCCGTTGCGTTTTCTTGCCACGATACTATCGACCGCGTATCATGGGCACCATCGCCGTTTCGTCTGGTTTATCTGGCGAAGCATCGGCGCAACGCACGAGGGGGATGCGGAGTACACTATGGAAAAAAGGTTGAGTGCTGATAAAGCACCAGATCAGGAGCCTGTTTCTTATCTTTCTACCACCACGTTGGTTCTCGTTGGTGGCTTTTCTTTGTTTTGGGCATGCTTCTTCGCCATGCTCATGCGAAATGCCTTTTTGGATGCCGACATCGAGCGGCTAGCGTATCACTTGGTGTTGCGCATCGCGTTTTTTATTGGCTTTGGTGCAGCGGCCGCGTGGCTCGCACGAACAGCCGATGGCGTAACGGGTCGGCGTACCAAACGCGTTATGGGTGTGCTGGTGGTGGTGTTTGCGGTTATTGCGAGCGCGTCGCCAGCGATGTATGTGGCGCTCGGGCAGCCGCTGCCCGCTGTGTTTGATATCGCAGTGTGGGCCGTGTCGGGTGTGGGGCTGTGTTGTCTTTTGTTTCTGTGGCTGCCCGTGGTTGCGCGCTTGGACGAAGCGGCGGCGGCGCGCTCCATGGCGCTGTCGGCGGGATGCGGCGGCCTCATTTACCTTATTGTGAACTTGCTCCCGTCGCTGTATGGCACGGGTTTCTTGTCGCTGTGTGCGCTTGCGAGCTTGGGTGTGCTGTATGTGGTGGTGGCCGAGTCGCGCCGGAGCGAGAGTGAAGGCGAAGAAGGCGAACGGGGCGAAGTGCCCATTGAAGGCATTCCCTATGCCACATCGAAGCGTAACGCGGGGCTGTCCTGGTCGTTTGGTGTCATCTATGTGGTGTATGGCATCGTGTTTGGCCTGGGTGCGGGCTCCATCACACAGATTGCCGGCGGCACGCTATTGTTCGCGGGTATTGCGGCGTTCATCTTGATAGGAGGCGCAGCAGCCTGGGCGTTCATGCGCCGCTTCGCCGATCGCATGCGCCAGATTGACGTGCTGCGCATGCTGTTCCCCTTTTTGGTGGTGTCGCTCGTGACGATGGCGCTGTTCACGGGCCCGGTGTATGCGCTCAGCAACCTGCTTCTGCTTGCGAGCTACGTGTTCTTGGTGGCCGTGAGCGTGGCGTTTGAGGTGCAGACCGCGCGCTCGCGTGGCGCCTCGCCTCTGTATGTGGTGGGTATGAGCCAAAGCGCGCTCAGCGGCGGCATGGCAGTGGGCTTTGGTCTGGGGCTTCTGCCGTCAGCCACGGGAGCGCTCGACTACGGTGTGCTTTCGGCCGTGGCGCTGGCGCTCGTGGTGCTGCTGGCTGCCTTCATCACGTTCGCCCCCACCCGCGAGCCCGTCGTGGAGGAGCAGAGCGAACCTGAGTCGGAAGAGCCGCACGAGGGCCACTGGAAGGCCCGCTGCGCCGCCGTGGCGCGCGACGCCGGGCTGTCCGTCCGCGAAACCGAGGTATTCTTCCTGCTGGCGAAAGGCCGCGGCATCGAACACATCCAAAACAAACTGTGCATCTCCGGTCACACCGTGAAGACCCACACCTACAATATCTACCGCAAAATGGGCATCGGCTCCCGAGAAGAACTCCTCGACGCCATAGAAGCCGCCACCCCCGACGAAGCAACCCACACAGAGAAGAGGGCGTAACCAACGTCTCTACCCCGCTTGGTTGTCCGTTGGAGGCTGTATCAGAAGCCCCCTCCCGCTTCAAGAAAGTGTGACGCGCTTCGCGCTAGCTAGTACGCCACGAGTTTCCCACATTCCTTGCCTTACGACGCGGGCTGACTGACTTGAAGGCGAGGTCTTACAAGAGGCATAACCTCCGTAGCGGCGTTCTCCAGAGCGCCGTTCGCGCGAAGCGCGAAAACGCAGGTCATGATTGGGTTCTCCGCCTAACGGCGGAGCGGACGCTCTGGAGAGCGTCCCTACGAGGGTTATTCTAGTCGCACGTCAACGTCTTCAAGTCAGTCAGTCTGCGTCATAATGCGAGAAATAGTGGTTGCCTCGTAGCGTATTAGGTAGCGCGACAGCGCGTCACACTTGTATTTGGTAGCGCGTAAGCGCGTCACACTTTTGCAAGGCGGGAGTGCAGCAACAACGCCCACAAAAAAGCCCCCTTGCGGGGGCTTTTTGGATTGCTTGCGAGTGGTGGCGGTGTTATGCCTCTACGGCTCGCAGTTGAACCTTGCACCATTCGACGTCGGCGGGAAGTGTGGTCTTGGCGGCCTCTTCCTCCGACTTCGATGCCAGGTCGGCCTCAAGGCCGGCCAGCTGGTCGCGAACGGCAGCGGCATCAATATCTGATGCCGGAAGTGCGCGGTCGGCCAGGATGATAACCTTTTCGCCCGTCACTTCTACATAGCCGCCCTGCAAGGCGAAACGCTTGATTTCGCCGTCCTTCTGGTTCTGGACGCGCGCAACGCCGTCGGCCAGCACCGATACCAGCGGCACGTGGCCCTGCAAAAAGCCCATCTCGCCCTCGACGCCCGGCACGACCACCATATACGCGTCGTCGGAGTACAGCTTCGCCGCAGGCGTCACGATGTCGCACACGAGCCCGGCCATTATTCAGCCTTCTGCATCGCGTCGTACGCAGCGTACACGTCCTCGATGGCGCCCTTGTACACGAAGCACTGCTCGGGGATGTGGTCGCACTTGCCGTCGAGAATCTCGGCGAACGAGCGGATGGTATCCTCCATCTTCACGTACTTGCCGGGGTTGCCGGTGAAGACCTCAGCCACGTGGAACGGCTGGCCCAGGTACTTCTGAATCTTACGAGCACGGTTCACGACGAGCTTCTGCTCTTCGGAAAGTTCGTCCATACCAAGGATGGCGATGATGTCCTGCAGGTCCTTGTAGTTCTGCAGCACTTCCTGCACACCCACGGCCACGCGGTAGTGCTCCTCGCCGACGATCTCGGGGTCGAGCGCGCGGGAGGTGGACTCCAGCGGGTCAACAGCGGGGTAAATGCCCAGCTCGGCGATGGAACGAGACAGAACCGTCTTCGCGTCGAGGTGCGTAAACGTCGTGGCCGGCGCGGGGTCGGTCAAGTCGTCAGCGGGCACGTACACTGCCTGCACCGACGTGATGGAGCCGGTGGACGTCGACGTAATGCGCTCCTGCAAGTCGCCCATCTCGGTAGCCAGCGTGGGCTGGTAGCCTACAGCGGAGGGCATACGGCCAAGAAGTGCGGACACCTCAGAGCCAGCCTGCGTGAAGCGGAAGATGTTGTCGATGAACAGCAGCACGTCCTGGCCCTGATCACGGAAGTACTCAGCCTCGGTCAGACCAGCCAGACCGACGCGCAGACGCGCTCCCGGAGGCTCGTTCATCTGGCCGTACACCAGGCAGGTCTTATCGATAACGCCCGACTCGCTCATCTCGAGGAACAGGTCGGTACCCTCACGAGTACGCTCACCCACGCCTGTGAACACCGACGTACCGCCGTGCTCCTGGGCCAGGTTGTTGATGAGTTCCTGGATGATAACGGTTTTGCCGACGCCAGCGCCGCCGAACAGACCCGTCTTGCCGCCCTTAACGTAGGGCTCGATGAGGTCAACAACCTTGATACCGGTCTCAAAGATCTCCGTCGTGGTGGTCAGCGTGTCGTAGTCCGGGGCCGGGTGGTGGATAGGCATCCACTCTTCGATCTCGGGCATGGGCTTGCCGTCCACGGGCTCGCCCGTCACGTTCCAAATGCGACCCAGCGTGTTCGGGCCCACAGGCATCATGATGGGGTTGCCGGTGTCGACCACTTCCAGACCGCGCACCATGCCGTCGGTGGACGACATAGCAACGGTACGAACGAGGTCACCGGGAAGGTGCGTCTGCACCTCCAGCACGGTTTTCACTTCCCCAATGGGGGTGGTTGCATCTACGGTCAGGGCGTTGTAGATCGCCGGCATCTGGTCCGGCGGAAACTCAACGTCGACGACAGCGCCGACGATGCGGACAACGCGTCCGATAGCGCCCTTGGCCGATGCAGTGTTAGTCTCAGCCATTTAATCCTCCAATGCCGAAGCGCCGCCGACGATCTCGGAAATCTCGGTCGTGATGGCACCCTGGCGTACACGGTTATACAGTCTGGTCAGCGTTTCGACCATTTCGTTGGCGTTGTCGGTCGCCGACTTCATGGCGCTGCGGCGTGCGGCCTGCTCGGCAGCCGCCGAGTCGATGAGCGCGTGATACAGCGTCGTGCGCACGTAGGCCGGCAGAAGCCGGTCGAGCACACCCGCCGCATCGGGCTCGAACACCACGTCACCCGAAAGCGCAGAGGACTCGGCTTCCTTGTCAGCATCCTGGGCACCCGATTCCTCGAGCAGCGTTGTGGTGTCAACAGGCAGTACCAGTTCCTCGCGCAGCGTCTGTTCGGCTGCGTTCTTGGCGTGGTTGTACACGACGATTACCTCGTCGAGTTCGCCCTTCTCGTAGCCGTCGATGGCATAGGCCGCAATGGCGGCTGCCTCATCCACCGTAGGATCGGCAGAGAGGTCTTTGAACTCCAGCACCGGTGCAATCTTGCGATAGCTGAAGTAGCCGCAGGCCTTCTTACCGCAGGCGACAATGTGCACATCGGCGCCTGCGGCTTTCTTTTCTTTCATCAGGTGCTCGGCGTGACGCAGCACGTTGCTGTTGAAGCCACCCGCGAGCCCTCGGTCCGACACGACAACCACCACAAGCACATTCTTAATCTCGTCGTGCTTGCTCAGAAGCGCGTTCTCAGCCCCGCCCACGCGTTCGGCGACGTTCGCCAGCATCTCCATCATGGAGTCGGAGTACGGCGTCGCGTCCTCCACGCGCTCGGTAGCGCGACGGATCTTGGCGGCGGCAACCATCTCCATGGTGCGCGTGATCTGCTTCGTCGAGGTGACGGAGTTGATGCGCCGTTCTATGTCGTGAAGGTTGGGCATAGTCTACCTACCTTTAAGCCGTAGCCGAAAACTGCAGCTTGAAGGCCTCAATAGCGGCGTTCAGCTCCGTTTCGATCGCGTCGGTAAACTTCTGCTCCTTCACGATGTTCTCGAAGATCTCCGGCTTGGAAGCGCGGATGTAATCGAGCAGCTCCGTGCGGAAGCGAACCACGTCGCCCACCGGAATATCATCCAGGTAGCCATGGCCGCCGGCGTAAATGGCGACAGCCTGCTCCTCGACGGGCATCGGGTTGTAGCGGCCCTGCTTCAGAAGCTCGGTCATGTGAGCACCGCGGTTCAGCTGATCCTGCGTAGCCTTGTCCAGGTCGCTACCGAACTGCGTGAAGGCCTGCAACTCGCGGTAGGAAGCCAGGTCCAGACGCAGCGAGCCAGCAACCTGCTTCATGGCCTTGATCTGCGCGGAACCACCAACGCGCGACACGGAAATGCCGACGTCGACAGCGGGGCGCTGACCCTGGAAGAACAGGTCGGTCTGCAGGAATATCTGACCGTCGGTGATGGAGATAACGTTCGTCGGGATGTAGGCGGACACGTCGCCTGCCTGCGTCTCAATGACGGGCAGAGCCGTGAGCGAACCAGCACCGTTCTCGTCGTTCATCTTCACCGCGCGCTCCAGCAGACGGGAGTGCAGGTAGAACACGTCGCCGGGGTACGCCTCGCGTCCCGGAGGACGACGCAACGTCAGCGACATCTGGCGGTAAGCCACAGCCTGCTTGGACAGGTCGTCGTAGATGCAGAGCACGTGGCGGCCCGGGTTGTCGGCGTTGGCCGGCTTGCCGTCTTCGCCGTTGTACATGAAGAACTCGCCGATAGCGGCACCCGCCATAGGAGCGATGTACTGCAGCGGCGCCGAGTCGGACGCGGAGGCAGCCACAACAATGGTGTAGTCCATGGCGCCATAGCGCTCGAGGGTTTCAACGATGCCTGCAACCGTGGAGGCCTTCTGGCCGATAGCCACGTAGATGCAGATCATGTCCTTGCCCTTTTGGTTGATGATAGCATCAACCGCAATGGCGGTTTTACCGGTCTGGCGGTCGCCAATGATAAGCTCACGCTGACCACGGCCGATAGGAATCATCGAGTCGATAGCCAGGATACCCGTCTGCATGGGCTCGTGCACGGGCTTACGAGCAATAACGCCCGGAGCCTTGAACTCCACGGGGCGCGTGCCCTCAGCCTTGATGGGGCCCTTGCCGTCGATAGGCATGCCGAGCGGGTTCACCACGCGGCCGAGCATTTCGCGGCCCGAGGGCACCTCCACGATGCGGCCCGTGGTACGGACCTGGTCGTTCTCCTTGATTGCGGTGACGTCACCGAGAAGCACGGCGCCCACTTCGTCCTCTTCGAGGTTCTGGGCCAAACCGTAGACCGTGCGGCCGCTCTGACCCACGAACTCAAGAAGTTCGCCGGCCATCGCGTCTTTCAGGCCGTCGATACGGGCAATACCGTCGCCGATCTGGATAACGGTGCCCACCTCGCGGGATTCGACACTCGTGTTCAGCGCGTCGAGCTGCTTGCGCAGTGCATCGTCAATAGACTGTGCGGTGATTTCAGTCACTAGCATTCACCTCCATCTGTTGATAGTTTGAGCACGTTGCGAGCGCTTTCCAGTTGCGTGAGAACGCTTGCGTCGATGCGCTTTCCGTTCGCACTCATACGTATGCCGCCCAACAGGGACTTGTCGATGCGCTCGCGCAGCACCACGCTCGTGCCCAAGTCGGCTTCGGCCTTTTTGACAATAAGGTCGCGCAGGTGGTCGTCGAGCTCCACCACCGTTGTGACGTCGACCACGCTCACGTTGAGTTTGCGCTCGAGTTGGTCGTTGTAGCTTTCCCACACGCGCGTCAGCAGCGCCATGTCACCGCGCTCGGCCATGACAGCCAGCACGTCGACGAGAATCGGGTTGCATGCCGCGAACACGCCGCGTGCGAGAGTCTCTCGCTGCTCGGGCGTGTAGGAGCTGTCCTCCAGCGCGCCGGAGAGATCCATGTTCGAACGCGTGATGCGCAGGATACGCTCCAGCTGATCACGCACCTCAAGCACGACCCCTTGGCCGCCCGCCTCGTAGGCACCGTCCAGAAGGACAGCTGCGTACGTGGCGACTTTCTCTTTGACGACGTGGCGGTTAGTTGGCATTGAAACTACCTGCCTCGTTCACGTAACGCTCGATGATCTTGCGATGTTCATCGTCGTTCAGATCCTCGCCGATCAGGCGAGACGCCACGGCGATGGACGCGTCAGCCACAGAACCCTGGAGTTCAGCGATAGCGGCCTTCTTCTCGGTCTCGATGGCCGCGCGGGCCTTCTCGATCATACCGGCAGCTTCGGTCTGAGCCTTTTCGGTGAGGTCTGCTTTCACAGCCTCGCCCGTCCTCTTGGCATCGGCGACAATGCTTGCAGCCTGGGACTTCGCGTCTTCCAGCTGACGCTTGTACTCTTCGAGCACGCGCTCGCTCTCAATGCGGGCCGCCTCGGACTTCTCAAGGGAATCCTTGATGGTCTGCTCACGCTTGTCCAGCATGGCCTCGAACTTCGGCCAGCCAAACTTCGCGAGGACGATCCACAGCAAGATGAAGATGACGAGCATGGGGATGAACTCCGCCATGTCGGGCAGAATCGCTGAGATGCCACCCGTCGCCTCTCCTTCACTGGCGAACGCGAGCGCGGGAAAAGCACACGTCATAGTGGTGCCAGCAAGAGCGGCAACCCCCATGCGCATCGATGCTTTTTTCGCTTCAAATTTCACGTTCGTACCTCCTTTAAGCCTTTAACGGCACTGTATCCGAATAAGGCTTGAGTTACACGATGAAGGTAAGAACGAAGCCGATGAGGCCGAGAGCCTCAGCAAGAGCAGCACCAATGATGAAGTTCGTGAACAGACGACCCTGCAGTTCGGGCTGGCGAGCGGTAGCGACGCAGCAGCCGTAGCAGGCGATGCCAATGCCCAGGCCGGGGCCGATGGTCGACAGGCCGTAGCCCACGAGTTTCAAGGCCGCAAGCGCGATCGTAATTTCTCCCACGATTTTCCTCCTTTTGTCGTTTCCGAGCCAACCCCGGATAACTACTAACAACTGTGTATGTCAACCGGCCGTGGAAGCCGGTTAGAACCAAAGGGGTGCGCAGCGTGCGCGCGGCCGCCCAAACGCTCGGCGGCGGGGTGAATCTTAGTGGTCGGACGTAGCCAGGCCGATGTACACCGCGCTTAAGATGGTGAACACGTAAGCCTGCAGGAAGGCAACCAGCACCTCAAGCGCGTACATGACGAACAGAAACAGCATCCACGCGATGGAGATAGCGCCGGTACCAATGCCCGCGCCCTGGATAGCGGAGCCAATGAACACGCTGGTGAGCAAGGCGAAGATGCCCAGCACCATGTGGCCAGCGAACATGTTGCCATAAAGTCGAACGGCCAGCGTGAGCACACGCAGCACCGTGGAGAACAGCTCGAGGAACCACACGATGGGCACCATGACCACGGGTAGACCCGCAGGAGCGAACGACTTCAGGTAGCCACCGAGGCCCTTGGCCTTGATGCCCCAGAAGATGAAGTACACAAACGAAATGCCAGCGAGCGCCCAGGTGATGGAGATGGAGCCCGTCGGTGTCTTGCAACCGGGGATCAGCCCTACAAAGTTACTAATAAGGATAAAGAAGAAGAGCGTGGCCAAAAACGGCAGATGCTTGCGATAGCCGTGGCCGATGGCGCTTTCGCCCATGTCCTTCTTCACGAACTCGTAGCCGTACTCGACCATGTTCGTGAACTTGCTCGTCGGGATGAGCGTCAGGCGCTTCCCCGCCGTCAGAACCACAATAAGGGTAATGACGAAGCAGATGATCATCCACAACACGTACTGAGTCATACCGAACGAGCCCGAGCCAAACACGAAGGCCGGGTCGAACGAATGCTGCAGATGGGGCACCTCGGCCGCTAGTTCTTCAAGAGGATTCACGTGTCTTACCTTTCCATCCTACTTCCGCACGAACGTATACACGCCGTAGCCGATCGCGGAGGCAACGAGCACCGCCGCTTCCGCCAAGACAAAGGGCACCGCGGATTCACGGGCGAGCACGACACAGGCTATGGCTGCGAGGAAAAGGACGGCGAACGACAACAGCACGCCAAGCATCAAAGCTCCTGCGTGGCCCAAGTTGCTGGTGTCGGTCACCCGCCTCGTCATTCGCAATCCGAAAAACAACGGCAGCACGCCCGCGACTCCGGAAAGCGCCCCTAAAACGATAGCCAGTACCATATCCCGCTTTCGATCCGTGCGCTCTGCGCGCACCCTAGTAAACCGGTACGTATAATAACGGCAAGTTCTTAGTTAACTTACGAGAAGATAACAAAATCTTTCATTTTTCGGGTGAGTGGATGGTTAAAAGCGGCAGAAAACTGAATAATCTGCACGCTACGGTGTGTCAAACCGTATATTCCCTGCGGGATTGGCGGGGCGTGAATTGCTAGCGCTGTTATCCCATATCAGAGGCATGCTGGGGCGGTGAACGGTCGTGCGCTGGTGGGCGCGCGTGCAGCGCGGTGGCCGCGGCGCGCGCCTGTGCTAGCCTTCGAAGACCCGCAGTTTCATGCCCGCCTCTTCGAGCATGGACATGGCCAGCTCGTCGGGATACGGGTTCTGGTAGATGATTTCCTCGATGCCGGCGTTGATGAGCATCTTGGCGCACACGACGCAGGGCTGCGTGTTTACGTAGATGGACGCTCCCGTGATGTTGATGCCGTAGCGGGCGGCCTGAATGATGGCGTTCTGCTCGGCGTGCAAACCGCGGCAGATTTCGTGGCGCTGGCCACTGGGGACACCCAGCTGCTGGCGCAGACACCCCGTCTCGGCGCAGTGGCGCATGCCCGTGGGAACACCGTTGTAGCCCGTGGCCAGGATGCGGCGATCCTTCACGATGACGGCCCCTACCCCACGGCGCAAACACGTGGTACGCGTAGCGACTTCGTTCGCTAGTTTCATGAAGTATTCGTCCCAGCTGGGGCGATGATCAATTGGTTCCATGTTGTCTCTTTTCTACCTGCTTGTCCGGGGAAGGGCTCGGCAGCACTCAGTCGCTCAAACAGTCCTGAGCTCGCACGAACAGCCCACTGGGCTGTTCGGCTCGTGCGGAACTCGCTTGGTGAGTACCGCCACACCCCTCCCCTCCAAGGTGGTTGAAAACTATTTTGCGCAGTCAACGCCGTTCGCTTCTCCGTCCCGCTTCATGAAACTGCTCACTCATGGGGGGGTTCAACCTAAGATGTAGACCTTCTTGTCATCCTGAGCGGAGCGCCTCTGGCGCGGAGTCGAAGGATCCCGTTTGGCGATAGCAGGGGATCTTCCAGCTGGCGCCGCTCGGGATCCTTCGACTACGGCGGCTTTGCCGCCTTCGCTCAGGATGACAATCTAACTACTTCGTGCCAAAAATGCGGTCGCCGGCGTCGCCGAGACCGGGGACTATGTAGGCGTGGTCGTTTAGGCCCTCGTCGATGGCGCAGGTGTAGATTTGCACGTCCGGGTCGGCGGCGAGGACGGTCTCGATGCCCACGGGGGCTGCCACCAGCACTACCAGCTTGATGTTCTTCACGCCCTGCTTGCGCAGATACGCGATGGCAGCGGTGGCGCTGCCGCCGGTGGCGAGCATGGGATCCACCACTAGCACGTCACGCTGGGCGATGCTGTCGGGCAGTTTCGCGTAGTACTCGTGCGGCTCGTGGGTGTCGGGGTCGCGGTACATGCCAAGGTGCCCCACGAACGTGGACGGCATGAGTTCTTGCAGGCCTTCCACCATGCCGAGGCCAGCGCGCAGAATGGGGACGATGACCATTTTCTTGCCCGCCACCTGCTTGCACTGGGCGGTGCAGATGGGGGTTTCCACCTCGACGTCTTCCAGCGCCAAATCGCGCGTGGCTTCGTAGCCCTCGAACATGGCGAGCTCGCGCACGAGGGCGCGGAAGTCCTTGGAGGACGTGTTCTTGTTGCGCAGCTTCGAGAGCTTGTGCTGCACCATCGGATGGTCGACCACCGTTACGCGTTCATACTGCATGGTTTGCCTTTCCTTACTATATTAGTAGTTCAGTTCCGGGTAGAGGGGGTGGGCGGCGAGGAGGGTTTCTACCTGCTTGCGGACGTCGGCGAGGGTGGACTCGTCGTTTGCGTTGAAGACGGTGCGGGCGATGAGTTGGCCTACCTCGTAGAAGTCATCGGCCGTGAAGCCACGGGTGGTGGCTGCGGCGCTGCCCACGCGGATGCCGCTGGTGACAAACGGGCTGCGGGTTTCGTTGGGGATGGAGTTCTTGTTCACCGTAAGGCCCACGCTCTCAAGCAGCTTCTCGGCATCCTTGCCGGTGACGTCGGCGGCGGTGAGGTCGACCAGGCACAGGTGGTTGTCGGTGCCGCCGGAGACGAGGCGCAGGCCGCCGTCCATCATGCCAGCCCCCAGCGTGCGGGCGTTCTCCACCACGTGGTCGATGTACTCTTTGTACGCAGGCTGCGCGGCTTCGCCGAACGCGACGGCCTTGCCGGCGATGACGTGCATGAGCGGGCCGCCCTGGGCGCCCGGGAACACAGCCTTGTCGATTTTCTTCGCGATGTCCTCGTCGTTGGAGAGGATGAAGCCGCCGCGCGGGCCGCGCAGGGTTTTGTGGCTGGTGGACGTGGTGACATCCGCATGCGGCACGGGGCTGGGGTGCGCGCCCGTCGCCACGAGGCCGGCGATGTGCGCCATGTCAACCATGAAGTATGCGTCAACTTCCTTCGCGATGGCAGCCATGCGCTCAAAGTCGATGATGCGCGGGTAGGCGCTCGCGCCGCCCACGATGAGTTTCGGGCGCACTTCCTTGGCAATGCGCTCCACCTCGTCGTAGTTGATGGTTTCGGTCTCGGGATCCACACCGTAGCTGGCGAAGTTGTAGTAGCGGCCCGAGAAGTTCACCGGCGAGCCGTGCGTGAGGTGTCCACCCTGATCAAGGCTCATGCCAAGCACAGTGTCGCCCAACTCCAACAGCGCCGTGTACGCGCCGAAGTTGGCGTTCGCGCCGCAGTGGGGCTGCACGTTGGCGAAGCCGGCGCCGAAGAGCGCGCAGGCGCGGTCGCGCGCGAGGTCTTCCACAATGTCGACCTTTTCGCAGCCGCCGTAGTAGCGCTTGCGTGGGTAGCCTTCAGCATACTTATTAGTAAGCACGCTGCCGACGGCTTCCAGCACGGCGGGCGACGTGAAGTTTTCCGAAGCGATGAGTTCCACGGAGCCGCGCTCGCGGGCGAGTTCCTGGCGCAGTGCGTCGGCGACGGCCGGATCGGCCTCGGGCAGATAAGTGAGCGGCATGCAATGCCCCTTTCGACCGGGTTTGTTTTGAGATGCGGCTTATGCTAGCACAAAGACCCTCCGCCGATGGCCCCACGCAACGAATCGACAGGAGAGTGGCCGCGTGCTTCACGAAATATGATCGGAAAACCACCCGAACGCGATTTGTGCCGCATGCGAAAGCGTGCGCGAACGCGGCAAGAGCGCGCATATATCCCAGGTCAGACGTGGGTCATCAAGAGGAATAACAGCGATGCCTTCCGCACGAAACCGCTCGGCGCAACTTGCGGGCACAATGCACGCCCCGCGCCCCTGACGCATCTGATCAAGGATAAGGTGATAGTCGTGCCACTCGTACACCAAATCCAGGTTGAGGTCGCGCTCGCGGGAGAACGCCTCCAGCGCCGCGTCGAGGGGGAACGTTTCATTGAGACCCAGCCAGGGCAGGCCGCGCAGGCTTTCGATTGCTTGCGGGGCGCCCTCCCCCAGCACGTCGGCGCGCACCGCGGCGCAGAGTGCCACCCGGCAAAGCGACACACTCTTCACATTGGGCGACTCAAACGGCCCTGCCACCAGCGCAAAGTCTTTGCCTTTTTCCGCCACACACTGCGCGGCGAACACCGGCTCAACGATGTCCACGTCAAGCGCCATCGTGGGATGCTCCGCCTCAAACGCGCCCACCAACTCGTCAACGGGAAGCGACAACAGCGCGCCGTACGCAATGGCCAACCCCACGGTTTCGCGCGCCGCGGCGTCGTTGCCACAGATATCGGTGATGCGTCGATAGGTGTCAAGCAGCTCTACTACCAGCGGATACACTTGCCGTGCCGCCTCGGTGGGTTCCAGCCCCTGGGCGCCACGCACAAACAGCGTTTGACCGAGCTCGGCTTCCACCCCTTTCAGCACGCCACTCAGGCCCTGGCGCGTGAGGAACGCGTGCTTGGCCGCCTTGCCAATAGAGCCACTTTCGTACGCCAAACGAAAGCACGTAAGACTTCGAATATCCATACTCTTCCCCTCCCCTTTTGCCATTGTAGCAAACCCGCAACCTGCGCGTACGCAGCTTCAACGACGCAAGAAAGCCTTGCGGGGAGGAAGCCGACCGTTGCTTCCCAAGCCCGCGAAATCGCAGTTAGATGTGCGCAGGGGAAAACCACAACAAGGGAGGAATGATATGACGAAACACACTGGCATCTCTCGCCGCAGCTTCCTGCAAGGCATGGCGCTTGGCACCGTGGGCGCCTCGACGCTGGGCGTAGGCGGGCTTGCCCTCGCAGGCTGCGCGCCGCAGGCCAAGGAAGAAGCGCCCTCAAAGTCGCAGGGCTCCACGCCGGCGAGTGGCACGGGTACGTCCACGACAGGCACGCTGAACCCGCAGGACTACAACTACACCACCAACTCCATCACCGACTTTGGGTCGAGCACACTGTTCTCCGACTGGCAGCTGGGGCCCCTCACCATCCACAACCGCATGGTGAAATCGGCCGCGTTCCAGCTGGCGTTCATGAAGAACAACCCCGACGAGTACATCGGTTACTACGAGCGCATGGCCAAGGGCGGCGTGGAGATGATCTGGGTTGAGGACTTCGCCAACATTTGGGACATGACCGCAAGCCCACTCAAGCAGGACTACGGCGTGTACGACGTGAAGGCGCTGCTCGACCGCCTGCACGCGGCTGGCGCGCACGTGGGCTACCAGTTCGACACCATGGGCTCGGCCATTGGGCCGCTGGACTTCACCGAGAACTTCCTGGGGAACTACTCCACTGACGAGGTGAAAAGTTGGGTACAGACCATCGTCGGCATTGGCAAGAAGCTGCACGACGACGGCTTCGACGCCTACGAACTGAACTTCGCGGCCAACAACGTGGGCCAGTCGTTCCTTTCGCGCGCCCGCAACAACCGCACCGACGAATACGGCCCGCAAACCCTTGAGAGCCGCACCAAGTTTGCCGTTGAGGTAATCAAGGGCGTGAAGGAGGCCTGCGGCAAGGACTTCGTGGTGCAGGTGCTCATCAACGGCATTGAAGCGAACGACAAGATGCTCGGCCAGGATGCCGCCTACAACTCGGTTGAAGAAGTGAAAGCTATCGCCAAGATTCTGGAAGAGGCCGGCGCGGACAGCTTGCACGTGCGTCTGGGGCCCTGCGGGCAGCACATCGCCCAGTTCGCAAACGACCTGTACTTCACGGCGCACGGGCTGGAAGGCGCGAGCGGCTTTGGCACGCGGTTCGACTTCAGCCGCCACTACCAGGGCAAGCTGCGCGCGAACCACTCGGGCTGCGGCATGATGATTGACGTGGCGGCCGAAATCAAGAGCGCGGTATCCATTCCCGTGGGCGCAGCCACCTACATGGACCCTGCTCAGGCGCCCGATTACTTCGAAGAAGCGCTGGCCGAGGGCAAGCTTGACTTTCTGGTGATGAACCGCCCGCTGTGCGTGGATCCGGAGTACGTGAACAAGCTGCGCGAAGGGCGCATCGACGAGATTGCCCCGTGCACGCGCTGCCTGCACTGCTTCTACGACCCGGACAAGTCCGGCAAACTGATGGAGCACTGCCGTGTGAACGCCGCCAACTGGCGCGCGTTCGGCGAAGACATGCCCGAGGGCTGGACGCCCGCGCCGGCGGCAACGCCGAAGAAGGTCATGGTTATTGGCGGTGGCCCCGCCGGCATGGAGGCGGCGCGCGTTGCGGCCGAGCGCGGCCACGAGGTGACGCTGTACGAGAAGAGCGGGAGCCTGGGTGGGTTGCTGACCTCGGCCGCTGCTATTAAGGGCCCGCATGAGAACCTTGAGCGCCTGTCCACCTACCTGGCTAAACAGCAGGAAGTTGCCGGCGTGAACGTGAAGCTGAGCACCGAAGTGGATGCGGCGCTCATCAAGCAGGAGAAGCCCGATGCCGTGGTGCTGGCGGTGGGCGGCACGCGCCCCGAGGCCGAGTTCTCCGCCACGAGCGGCACTGCCGTGCTGTCGTTTGCCGACGTGGTGGGCGCCGAGATGGGCGACAAGGTGACGGTACTTGGCAGCAACGCGCAGTCGGTGGACGTGGCCGTGTTCTTGCTGGCGCAGGGAAAGCACGTGACCATTGTGACGCCCGACCCGATGGAGCTGTTCGAGAAGGGTCATTCCGTGAACGTGCGCGGGTTCATTGAGAGCGCCATTGCCGCGCAAGGCGTGCGCGTGTGGCCGTCCGCAAAGGTGATTGCAGTGGGCGATGGCGAGATTACGTTCACGAGTGAAGCCGGCGTGGAAGAGACTGTGGCATGCGATGCGCTGGTTGACATGCGCGACATGATGCCCAACACGGCGCTGATTGACGGGCTGTCGGGTGTTGAAACGGTAGCCGTGGGCGACTGCGCCGACCCGTACAACATTTCCGAGGCCATTGCGTCGGCGAACCTCGCGGCGCGCAAACTGTAGGTTGCTGTTCACCCCGCGAGCCTCCCCTCCCCGCTCGCGTGGAGAGAAAAACGCCCACCCCGGCTTCATGCGGGGGTGGGCGTTTGTGATAAAAGGCTCGCTCTATCTACTTGTTCTCCAAGGCCATGATCTTCTCTACGCGGGCGGTGTGGCGGCCTTCGCCGAATGCGGTGGTGAGGAAGGCATCCAGGATGGCGCGGTTTGTGGCTTCGTCGACGAAGCGGCCGGAGAGGGTGACCACGTTTGCGTCGTTGTGCTCGCGGGCCAGTTCGGCGAACTGGGGCGTGATGACGTTGACCGCGCGCACGCCGTTGATCTTGGTGGCAGCCACGGCCATGCCGATGCCCGTGCCGCACACGAGCACGCCGCGCTCGGCCGACCCGTCCGCCACGTCGCGCGCGACCAGTTCAGCGTAGTCGGGGTAATCGACGCGGTCGTCGGTGTCCGGGCCGCGGTCGATCACGTCGTGGCCCTGTTTCGCCAGATAATCCACGAGCATCTGCTTCTGCTCGAACCCCGCGTGGTCGCTTGCGATGCTGATTTTCATGGGATGCCTTTCCTTGCGTCCTTCGTTTGTTACAGAAATACTACTACGACATGGTGCGTTCGACGGCACGTTTCCAGCCTTCGAGCAAACGGGCGTGGCGAACGTCCTCCATGCCGGGTTCATAGGTATCATCGTCGGCGCGAAGGGCGCACAGCGTGTCGACATTTTCCCAAAAGCCGGTGGCCAGACCCGCCAGATACGCCGCGCCGAGTGCCGTGGTTTCGGTGTTTTGCGGGCGACGCAGCGGCGTACGCAGGATGTCGCTTTGGAACTGCATGAGGAAGTCGTTCGCCGAGGCGCCGCCGTCCACGTTGAGCACCTTCAGCGGCACGCCGGCGTCAGCCTCCATGGCCACGGCCAGGTCGCGTACCTGGTACGCAAGCGATTCCAGCGCCGCGCGCACAATGTGTTCGCGGCGCGTGCCGCGCGTGAGGCCGTAGATGGCACCGCGCGCTTCCGCGTCCCAGTACGGCGCGCCGAGGCCCGTGAACGCGGGCACCACGTAGACGCCGCCCGTATCCGGCACGCTGCGCGCCAGTGCGGACGAATCGGCCACGTGACTCAGAATGCCCAGGTCATCGCGCAGCCACTGCATGAGCGCGCCCGCCATAAACACGCTGCCCTCAAGCGCGTATTCGGGGCCCGTCGCCCCCGGCGCGGACGCGGCCACGGTGGTAACCAGGCCATGCGTGGAGCGGCACGCCTCCCCACCTGTATGCATAAGCAGAAAGCAGCCGGTGCCGTACGTGTTCTTCGCCTGACCGGGCTCGAAGCAGCACTGGCCGAAGAGGGCGGCTTGCTGGTCGCCCGCCACGCCGCGGATGGGCACACCGGGCACGATGCCGTCGGCGGCCGTACAGCCGAAGTCGCCCGACGAGGGGCGCACCTCGGGCAGCATTGACGCGGGGATGTCGAACAGGCCGAGCAACCACGGGTCCCAGCGCATTTCGTGAATGTCGTACAGCATGGTGCGGCTGGCGTTCGTCACATCGGTGGCGTGCACCTGCCCGTGGGTAAGCGCCCAGATGAGCCACGTGTCCACGGTACCGAAGGCCAGCTTGCCCGCCTCCGCGTCGGCACGGGCACCTTCCACGTTATCGAGAATCCACTTGATTTTGCTCGCGGAGAAATAAGCGTCAGGGATGAGGCCCGTCGTTACCATGATGCGCTCAGCCACGGCCGGGTCGCCGCAGATGTCTTCCACCAGCTGCGCGGTGCGGCGGCACTGCCACACGATGGCGTTCGCCACCGGCTCACCCGTTTCGCGATTCCACACCACGGTGGTTTCGCGCTGATTCGTAATGCCAATGCTGTTGAGGTCGCCCGGGCCCAAATTGTTCGACACGAGCAACTCGGTGAGCGCTCCTATCTGGGACGATAGAATGTCGCGCGGGTCGTGTTCCACCCAACCGGGCTGCGGGTAAATTTGCGGGAACGGGTTTTGCACGGCATCGACGGCGCGGCCGTGCGCGTCGATGAGCATGGCGCGCGACGAGGTGGTTCCCTGGTCGAGCGCTACGACGTAGGCTGATGGCATGCGTGCTCCTCAATCCAAGTGACGACATCAGTATAAACCTGGGTCCGGCCCGGCTCATTCAAGATTTCGTGGCGCATGCCGTCGTAGAGCTTCATCTGCACGTCGCGCACGCCGGCGCGGCGCAGGAGGTCAGCCGCCTGGCGCACACCCTTGCCGCACGCACCCACCGGGTCCTCGGCACCGGCGATGAACAGCACGGGCAGCTCTTTCGGCACCTTCGCGGCACAGGCGGGCGTGACCACCTCGGCCGTGAGGTCGGTGAGTGTGGCGTAGCCGCCGACGGAGAACATCGCGCCGCAGAGTTCGTCGGCAATGTAGGCGTCAACAACCGCCGGGTCGGTGGCTATCCAGTCGAACGGCGTGCGCGCGTCGGGAATCTGTTTCGCGAACGCGCCCGCGCCCATGCCGTCGAGCAGCGTGCTGCGGTGGTCCTCCCCCTTCGACGCGGCGAGGCGGCGCGCGAGGAAGTTGCCGGCGCGCGATAGCATAAGCGGCTGCTGGCCCGTGCCGCAGATGATGGCCGCCGTGACGCCCTCGCCGTGGCGCGCGAGGTAGGCGCGCACGATGAAGCTGCCCATGGAGTGGCCGAACAGCACGTAGGGCGTCTGCCGCGAATAGCGTGAGGTGACGGTTTTGCGCAGCTCGTGCACGTCTTCGATGAGGATTTCTTTGCCATGAGTGGGCAAGCACCCCAGTTTGTCGGGGCTTGCCACGCTTTTGCCGTGGCCGATGTGGTCGGTCGCGCACACGACAAAGCCCTGGTCAACAAGGTGGCGCGCGAATTCGTCATAGCGGCCCACGTACTCGGACATGCCGTGGACAATCTGGACGACGCCCCGTGGCGCCGTGGCGCGCTGCCCCTGCGAGGACGCGGGCGCCCACACGAGGCCCTTAATGGTGGACGTGCCATCGTGCGAAAGAAAGCCAACAGGCGTAACAGTAGCCGAAGTTTCCATACGATCCCCTCCCCAGGTGGTCTCACCTTCATTATACCCGGTAGAGCAACCGCACCCGTGGGCGGATGGTGGGAACGAAGCGAACCAACCCCTTGCGACACAGATAGTGGACCTAGCTGGCACAAATCGCCCTTTAGGTACGGATTTCCGCTTCCAAAATAGGTGGAAAGTTCACTTCCTTTGAAGAAACCCCTGGTCGGCATATTTCCAAACAATCCTTGGAGCGCTCAATCCGTACATAAGGGGCGTGCGGCAGAAAGTTGGACCGCCTTGAGGCGGTCCACGACCGATCGAGTGGCCCCGTAGGGGCCGCGAGGAGG
>NZ_JASJEU010000026.1:0-19926 GCF_030077735.1 Gordonibacter faecis
CGCCGTAGAAGACTCGGGCTGGTAGCCTGAGTAAGTCCAAGAATCCTGCCGCACGCCCTAAGGGGCGATCTCTGCCATTTTCTCGGGAAGTCGCTGTCAAAAAACGGAGCGACCTTACGAAAGTTACCTTCCTAGCAATTCCCTCCAAAGCCGTTCAAAGGCTCATCACTTCACCCACAATAAAAGAACGCCCTGCGAACGTGGCTTTTGGCCAGTTCGCAGGGCGGCGTTTGCGTGAAGCTTATATCAGAACGAGTTACTTCGCGGAAACCGCTTGATGATATACCGACGTTATCTTGGCTGCTTCTGCACGGGTGATGGTTCGCTGGGGATAGAGGTTGCCCCCATCACCGGTAAACAATCCTTTTGAACAAGCCCAGTTCACAGCGTCCTGCGCCCAGGGGCTCACTTCGTCGTAATCCTGGAAAGTCGAAGCGGAAGAGGCAAGAGACGCAATTGCGACGGAATCGGTGAAGAACTTTTCGTCGATGCGCTTGAGTATGACCGCGAACTGCTCACGCGTCATGCCATCCCCCACGCCAAACCGATTGCTGCCATCGCTGTAGCCAGCAATCAACTCGTTCTTTTGCACCCAATTGAGCGGTGCCGTGTAGTAGCGGAAATCGGAAGCATCTGAATACGTGGTGTCGTTGTTGATTGCGGGAATGGTATCCCAGTCCCAATCTGCAGATTCTTCTGGCGCCAGCCACTTAAACAGCATGCACGCAACGTCCTGTCGTGCGAACGTATCATCCGGCCCAAAGAGATAGGTGCCCGCATACCCCTTCATGATGCCGTTCTCATAGGCGTAATACACCACGTCTTTGTACCATGCGCCATCTTCCACGTCGCTGAACTGGAAGACCGGAACACCTACAACGTCATCTCCCAAATCATCCGCCGCAAGGGCAACAGAAGGCGCCAATCCCGCAGCAAGAGCTACCGTGACCAAGCAAGCTGTCATGCGCTTTGGTTTACCGAGTAGTTTCATGAAATATCCTCTCTCGTGCGCGGCTGGTTGCCGGCTAGTTTTCGTACAGCTCATCACTTCGACGAACTGGTGGTTTCCAAAGCCTTCATCCTCGCCACTTCCTCCTGCTCATAGGCTTGCTGTTCTTCTGGGGTCATGATGCGAGAGAAGGTTGAGGATTCTTTTTCGGCTAGTTGCACATAGTGATCGTACAGCTCTTGGGGCAGCGATCCCTCTCGATAGCTTTCTTCGATCTCGGACATCCTGGC
This sequence comes from Gordonibacter faecis, assembly GCF_030077735.1. NCBI lineage: Bacteria > Bacillati > Actinomycetota > Coriobacteriia > Eggerthellales > Eggerthellaceae > Gordonibacter > Gordonibacter faecis. The sequence goes on from NZ_JASJEU010000026.1 coordinate 1,240, forward strand.
ATTTACTCCCAGATCTGCCCTTTCAACGCCGACTGGGAAGGGAGCTTCTGCAATCTTTTGGCGAAGAGTGTCCCCATTGATGTACTCTTTTTCATCAGTTCGCATAACGGGGTTTTCGAATGCGGCCTTTTCTTCAGACCACAGCCAAGCGCCGGTGCACACGCCTATCACGTAGTAGTGATTTCCTTCGGTGTTGTAGTTTGATCCATCGTCAGCCTGATACAAAAAGAGCAGGTAGCGCTCGCCCTTCTCAAAGGCCGGAACGGGCTCAACGTTTGTCGCAATCATAGCGCCAGCCCCACCTTCTATTCTCAGCGTGAGAAGAGATTGCTGCGCATTGCTCTCGCTGACATACTTTGGCGTGCCGGCGTATGTTGTTTCTGCTTTGAAGTAAACATCCCTGAAGAACTGAGGCATTGCGCCATCCACGGGTTCAACCAAAAAGGCATCTGAGGTGCCTTCCACAACACCATCAACGATCAATTCCGATTTTTCGAGAAGTTCAGAGAGGGAGAAACCGGGCACGAGGCCGGAGGTGTGTTGCACCAATTCTGGTGACTGAGTGTCCTTTTCGTTGGCCCCTTGCGTGGTGGTTTCGGCTTGCGGCGGTTCGCCTGTTGCGGACGCGGGGTCTTCTTCTGCTTGGGCGCTTGCGCAACCTGCAAGGCCTAGCAGCGCGAATGCGAGCGCACCGCTTATGAGAAGCGCGCAAGCAGAGGCGGGCATGTGGGAATGTGATTGGCGGCGTACAGGGATGGCGGTTTTCATGAGTCGCTCCTGTCCTTACCCGTGCAGGGCGTACGTGCTGTTTATATTCAACAGTCGTGCTACTTACTACTATAGCCTCTTTTGCGGTTTGATGTCAGAGGTTGGCGCGCTTTTGCGCGAGGGTGGGTATATTCTCCGCCTGGGTTCTCCGCCTGCGGCGGAGAAGGCGCTTCGTGAAGCGCCCCTACGAAGGTTACCTTTTTAGTTAGATTTATGATACTTGAAAGAGCCCTCGTCATAGTGATGGGGAGACGCACCATATCATGGCGTAATTAGTAGCGCGAAGCGCGTCACATTTTGCCAGCGCGTAAGCACGTCACTCTTTTGCGGCGCGGCGTAGCGCTATTTCTCAAGGGCGGCTATGTCGGCTTTGGTTATGGTGCCTTCGCGGATGATGTGGGGGGTGGGGGTGCAGGTGAGGACGGTGGAGGCGAGACCGCTTTTGGTTTGGTCGCCGGCGGGATCGGGAAGGGCGAGGCTTACGCGGGCGGCCAGCTCGGGGTCGATGGCGGCGAAGGAGCAGGGCGAAGCGTGGCCGGATAGGTTCGCGGACGTCGTCGCCAGCGGGCAGCCCACTTCGTCGATGAGCGCGCGGGCGCACGCGTTGTCGGGCATGCGCAGGCCGATGGTGCCAGCGGCGGAGCGGAAGGACTCGGGCACGGCATCGCTTGCGCGCACGATAAGCGTCAGCGGGCCCGGCCAGTAGCGCGCGGCCAGGCAGCGCGCTAGATCGGGCACGTCCACGCCGTAGCGGTCGAGGTCAGCTAGGGAGGCAACAAGCCAGGCGATGGGCTTGCCGCGGTCGCGCTCCTTCACGTGGTAGAGCACATCGGGGCCGGCGGCATCGCGCACGGAAACCCCCAGGCCATACACCGTGTCCGTAGGGAAAATGACCGCTTCGCCACGCTTGAGTGCGCGGGCGGCATCGGACAGGGTTGCGCTGGTGGACATGGTTGCTCCTTCCGTGACGGATGAGAGTATTGTACACGATCTTCGTAGGGGTGCTTGAAGCGTCCCTACGCGTAAAGCACGAAAGGGCAGGTCATGCTTGGGTTCTCCGCCTTCGGCGGAGAGGGTGCTTCGCGCCCCTACGGTTGGCCTGTCTATCGACGCGGCTTTCTGAACAATTAGCCCGCGTCGTAAGGTAAGGGATGGGAGAAAACTCGTGGCGAAATAGATAGCGCGAAGCGCGCCACACTTTTGTTGGACGCTTGTCTACGGGCGGTGGGTTACAGGAGGGCGTATTTCTTTTTGATACGTTCGAGTTTTTTGCGCCAGGGGACGTAGAGGGCGGCAAGGAAGATGACCGTGGCTATGCCATGGACGGCGTCGAACGGAAGCGCGGCGGCGAACGCGAGGGCGGCGGCTGGCCAGGTAAAGGGTTGGACGAAGCCGATAACGTGCCACGTGTTCATGAGCAGGCCGAACAGGAGCGCCGAGGTGAAGCCGTAGGTGAAGAGCACCGGCGCGCGGTCGAGCCAGCCGCGGTCGGCCAGCACGCCGGCGAGATAGCCAACGAGGCCCCACGCGTACATTTGCCACGGCGTCCACGGGCCTTGGCCCAGGAAGAAGTTCGACACGAGGGCGGCGAGGGCGCCCACGAGAAAGCCGCTGCGGCGGCCGAACACCGCGCCGGCAAGAATACAGATGGCCGACACGGGCTTGAAATCCGGGATGGGCGCGAACAGCAAGCGCCCCGCAGCGGCGAGGGCGGCCAGTACCACCGTGGGCATGATCTGGCGAAGCGCCGGACGCGAAGCCTCGAAACTGGCGAAGAACACGCCCACCGCTGCAAGCGCCACCACGACGGTAAGGAGCGCTCCCTGCCCCACCTGGAAGTAAGCGCAGGTGATGAGCGCGAGGGGGACGGCGATGAGCGCGGGCACTTCGAGGGCAGCAAGGAGGCGGGCGGCGCGGGGAGCGGGAGTGCGAGCGTTCATGGGCGCGCACCTTCGGAGTGTTTCCGCCAGAGGCGTGTGAAGGCGTCCTCCGTGGGGCGGTAGAACAGGTTGTGAGCGAAGAACGCGGGGGCGGGCTCGGTGGAGACAGCCTCACCGTCGAAGAGCATGGTGGCGGTGTGGGCGACGAGCGCTGCGAAGGCGAGGTCGTGCGTGGCCATAAGCACGGTGGTACCGGCGGCCGCGCGGGTGGTAAGCTCGCGTGCTACCAGGAGTTTTGACGGAGCGTCGAGGCCTTTGATGGGCTCGTCGAGCAGGAGCAAGCGGGGATTGGTGAGCAGCAGCTTCGCAAGGGCGAGCAGTTGTTGCTGGCCGCCGGAGAGGTCGTAGGGATGGTTGGTGGTGCGGTCGGCGAGGTTGAAGCGGGTGAGCGTTTCTTGTAGGTCGGTGTCGGCGTAGCCGCACGCGCGTTGCCATTCGCGCAGTTCATCGGCCACGGTATCGCAGACAAAGAGGGCTTTAGGGTCTTGCGGGAGGAACGCCTGGCTGGCGGCCAGGGTGTTTATCACGCGGCCGCGCTCTTGCTTGAGCACGCCAGCCACCACACGCAGAAGCGTTGACTTGCCGCAGCCGTTGCCGCCCACAAGCGCGTGAAGGGAGCCGGGGAGCACGTCCAGATCGAGGCCGCGCAGCACCCAGTCTTCCTCCCGTCGATAACGGAACCGCACGTCATGAAGGGAGATGGCGGGGGTGGAAGCGGATGATTCCTCATTTTCGGCACTCATTTTCCGCATGGGCGGAATGGCTAAAGATTGAGATGCGAAACGCTCTAGGGGCACCGGCGCAATCTTCCCGGCGCGCAGTTCGACGGCGTTGGTGGCGTAGGGGGCCATGGATTCGGGGGCGTGAGTGGCCACCACTACCGTGATGCCGAGTTCGCGGTTCACGCGGAAGAGGGCGTGGAGAAAGTTTTTCTCGGCCACAGGGTCAAGCTGGGCGGTGGGCTCGTCGAGCAGGAGTACGCGCGGTTGCAGAGCCAGCACGCTTGCCAGCGTCACCATCTGCTTTTGTCCGCCCGAGAGGTCAGACACGGCGCGGCGAAACCACGGCTCAATGCCGAAGAAGTGCGCCACTTCCGCCACCCGTCGACGCATCTCGTGGGGCGGAAGCCCCAGGTTTTCCAGGCCGAAGGCCAATTCATGCCACACGGTGTCGCAGACGATTTGGTTCTCGGGGCTCTGCGACACGTAACCCACGGCTTCCGCAGATTCGCGTTCGCTGAGGTCACCCACGGGGCAGCCAAAGAAGGTGAGCGTGCCCCCCTGCTCCCCCGCCGGTGCGATGGCGGGCTTGCAGTAGCGCAGAAGCGTGGTTTTGCCGCTGCCCGTTGCGCCTACCAGCAGCTGAAACGCACCTTGTTCCACCCGCCACTCAAGCGGCCCGATGCCGGCGGCGGCGTCCGGATACTGAAAAGAGAAGTTGCATGCCTCGAGGGCGAACGGGGCATCCTGCGCGCTCATAAACGCCACCTTACCTTCTCCACTGCTTCCATAATCAGCGGCAGGGCGGCGAACAGGACAAACGGGAGGTAGTTCCACCAGGGAGCAAGACCTTCAATAGTCGGGTAGAAGCGAAACTGCGCGCACGCAACCCACGCGGCAACCGCAGCCGCGAGCGCCAGCGCGCCGCCCACCGCAAGCGCCGCCGCGTCGCGCGTGCGGAAGCGGTAGCGCGTGTACGTGGTGCGCCGCGCACCCGCCCCCCAACCGCGCGCCTTCATGGCGCTGGCAGTTTCAAGCGAGTCTTCCATGCTCCACCCCATAAGCACCGAGGTCAGACGCAGGTTGTCGCGCACGAGCGCGCGCTTCTCGAGCTTCCCGCGTCCCCCGCGCTCACCCTGTGCGCTCACGTTCCCTTCCCCACCGGAGCCCTGGGCCGCCGTGCAAGCCCGCTGCGTCGCGGCGATATCGGTCCCGCGGCGCACGAACTGCGGCACGAGGCGCGCCGTCATCGACAGCATAAGGCCCACCGTGGGCGCGACGTTGCCGAAGAGCGCGAGCACCTTGTCGGATGTGAGCACGTGCGAGGCGTTCGACAACACCAGCAGCATGGAGGCCAGCATCAGGCCCATGCACGCGCCGAACACGAAACTCTCCAGGTAGAACGCGCGCAGGCCGATGCGGAAGAGTTCCGTTGACCCCGACGCGGAGAAGAGCGGGTTTGCGAGCGCCACCACCACAACGAGCGGCAGCTGCCACGCCAGCGTGCGTGCCGTCGCCCGCGCGCCGCGCAGCACCACCGCATACGCGAGCGCGGCCACGAACGTGACCAGCACATACACCGGCTGCAGCGCCGCCATCCCTAGAATGAGCAGCACGCCGAAGTAGGCCAGCGCCACGGCGGGATGGAAAAGGTCGAACGCGGTGGGCTTCACGGCATCACCCGTTCGGCGCTTACACGACGTAGAACCATCGCACGTCATCCCCGTCATTCAGTACACAGCTGCTACAGGACACGCCAGGGTCGGCCCCGTTGACGGTATACACCCAGCCACTTGCGCTGCCGTGCTCCTTTTCCGCGAGGCCGCCGATGGCGTTCACGTACACGCCGAACGCAGAGTTGCTTGCGTTCACCGAAAGACCGCAGGCCATAAGCGCGTCGTAGACGGTTGCGCCCTGGTTAAACGTGACCGTGGTGCCACCGGACACCGGGCCGCCCGCCGCGGAAGATTCCACCGACACCGTGACGGTGACCGTGGCAGCCTGCGGCGGAGCTGGGGCTGGGTCAGGCGCGGGAGGCGGTGTAGTGGAAGGGGTACTTGGGTTGGAGGCGTGATTCTGCGCGGCATCAGATGCGGAAGAAGGCGCACCATCGGTTGCTGAATCAGCTGCTCCCGTGGATGACCCAGCGTTTTTGTCCGCGCCGCCGTCTGAGGACGCTTCGTCTTGTGACGCGGCGGGAACTTCCGTGCGCGCCTTGTGGTCGGCAGTATCGGGGGCAGACTGACTGGGTGTCGGCGGGGCCGACCCTGCGTTCGACTGATCTGCCGGAGCAAACAGGAACAGCGAGGACGCGCCAATGAGCACCACCGAGAGAGCCGCCACTGCCGCGATGAGCACGCGCGATGCGGGCCGCTTTGGCTGGGGAGCTTTGTCGCTGGTTACAGCGGGAGCGGGGTCGCTGGCCGCCGCCGTGGTTGCCTGGCGCAGTGCCTCGTCGGCCTGCGATGCTTCCTGTTTGCGTTCGTCGCGTTCCATTAGGCGCGGCCCCCTTCCTTGCGACGCATGCGCACGAACGCGACAACCGCGCCCGCAAGGCCTACCACGCCAAGGGCAATACCGGCGACAGCCCAGGGGTTCACGACCGTTGCCGTCCACGGCGCGTCGTTGGCTGCGCCCGTGTCTTCGGAACCGGCGGCAGACGTACTGGTTGCCGTGCCACTTTCGGACTTCGCGGGTGCAGAATCAACCGACGTTGACGCAATGCGTTCCTTCTTGGAAGCGTCCGCCTTGTCCGTTTTCTGTGACAGCGGCGCGTGGGTTGCCGAAATAGTGCCACCGAGGGGCTTGCGCGCACCAGGCGTGACCGACCCAGGTTGCGTGGGCGTACCGTTGCCACCGGTGTTGCCGTCGCCGTCACCCGTACCGGGAGCGCCGCCTTCCCAGCCTTCGCCACCTTCACCCTCTTGACCCGCGCCGCCTTGGGAGGCCACCAGCTTGAACAGCGTACCGGAGTCGTTCGTGTAATACAGGTTGCCGAACTCGTCGGACGCGACCGACGCCATGCAGTAGTTCTGCTTGTCCTGCTGCGGCACGAACAGCTCGTGGGCCGCAGCATCGCCCACACGGTAGCTGAACACGCCGCCCGGCGTTCCGTTGCAGGTGAAGTAGGCGTACGTGCCGTTCGCGCCCACCGACACCAAGGGAGAGCTCAGCGCCTCACCCAGCGTGCCGCGCACGGTGCGCTCCACGGTGAGTGTGGCCAGGTCAATGACCGAAAGCGTGCCATACCATTCGCTATCCACACCACACACGAACGCCTTGTCGGCCGCCACCGCGGGCGTCGACTTCGACGACGTGGCAAAGGCGACCGAACCCGTGAGCATAAGCGCATCGCCCGCGCGCACGATGCGATGCAGACGTCCGTCCGTCGTGACGGCAAGATACGCCCCATCGCCAGCCGAAACAATGCCCGCGCGACACGGTGCTCCCAGGTCAACCGACGCGCGCACCTCGCCCGTGGTGCCATCCAGCAGCTGTACTGCGCCCGCTTCGCCACCAATAAGCACGTCGTCGCCCGATGCCGCTGCGCCCGCCCAGTAGTAGCCACCCGGACCCTCGTCCGCGCCACCCGTCGTACGCGTCCACAGCACCGCGCCGTCCGCCAGGCGCGTGCACACGAGCGTGCCCACCGTGCCCACGCCGCCCGCGCCCACCATGGTGAACGCGGCATACACGCAGCCTTCACTCACCGTGAGCGACGAAAGCGCCTGATAGGAGTTGTTGAACCCGTCGGTGGGAAGCGCCGGCGTCTTCCATACGCACACAAGCGCGTCCGCGGTGAACGCTGCCAGACTGCCGTCGTCGACGGGCACCACCACCATGCCGCCGGCATACACCGGGCGGCAGCAGTACGAGATAGAACCGCCGAGCGGCGTGCGCGCCAGCACCTCGCCCGTGGCGCCGCTAATCTTGCGCAACTCGTTGGCCACCACCAGATACACGTCGCCATTCACCACAAGCGGCTCGGACGCGCCCACCGTACCTGCGCCTTCTGTGTAGCCGTATGACCAGGCAAGATCGGCCGACTCAGAGGGAGTCGGGCGGTTCTCCACCACACCGCCCGCAAAACCTGGCCACGCGGAGTCGAAGTTGGGGCGCGGCGCGTCGGGGTTGGGAACCACCTCGCCGGGGGTGGGAAGCCCCTCGCCATCGGCCGCGTAGCACCACGCAATTTCGTCGCCCGCTTGCAGCACGTAGTCGCCCGCGCTGGTCAGGGAGTATTCGCCATTCACGAACAGCTGCCAGTAACGCCCGGTGGCCTGATCCCACCCCAGCGTGAGACTCGCATCAAAGGGCGAGGTGATGGACGTGAGATACCAGCCCCACTCGCCCACGCCCGTGTCAGCCGTGAGGCCCGCAGCGGCGAAGGCGCGCTCCGTGAGATCCGCGGCCGTTTCGCCCTCAATCATGGTCAGCGTGGAGGCGGGTGCCCACACCTGCGAGGTACCGTTGGCATCCAGTCCGATGACTTGGCACGATGCCGCCACTTGGCCAGGCAGGGTGCCGTCCGAGCCGTAGCACCAGGTTACCTGGTCGCCCGCTTGCAGCACGATGCCACCCGCACCCGTGAGAGCGTACTCGCCGTTCACGAACAGCTGCCAGTACTCCCAGATGCCGGAGCCGGGCGTTGTCTCGCGGGAGCCCAGCGGGTCGCCGCCCTGCGGCGGAGTGATGGAATTGAGATACCAGCCGTACGCGCCCTCGCCCGTGTCGGCCGTGAGACCTGCCTGGGTAAACAGCGCTTCGGAAAGGTCAGCCGCCGTGGCGCCTTCATTTAGCGTGAGGGACGTTGGCGCGGCCCAGGTTTGCGGCGCGCCGTTTGCGTCCACTCCTACCACGGAGCCAGTGACCGCAATGGGAGAAGCTTCTAACAGGTCGGTGGGTTCACCCTCGGCCGACTTCTGCGCGGGCGTTTCGGCCCCGCCTTCCGCCGGGGCGCCTTCCTCCGTGGGCTCAGTGGGTTCGGCTGGCGAAAGCGTCGGCTGCTCACCCTCCGTGGGTGCGTCGCCCAAAGCAGGCACCTCTTCCGGCGAAGCAGCGTCATCGCCCACGCTCTCACCAGCGGCATCTTCCCCAACCGGAGGCAGCACTTCCTCCGCGGGCGGCTCGTCGGCGGGCTTTTCGCCATCCGACTGTTCTAATCCGGGCTGGGATCCGGACTGGGCCTCAGCACTCAGCGCATCCGCGGGCGCTTCCGCATCCGGCGCGCCCCACGCCGCACTCGGCGCGAGCGACACCGCCAGCACGCAGGCAAGCAGCAGGTGAAACAGTTTTCGGGGAGTGCTCGCGGCGGCCGCAGCCGAGCGCGCGAGCGAAGAACCGATGGTCATCGGAACCTCTCTTTCCAGGGCCTCGAGGTATGACGGGAAGGTGTTCCGACTTTGCGTCATCTGAGACGGGGCAGCGCTGCCGCGCGCTGTCTTTGTCCGCTCATCAGCGTTTACGGTTACTGGTATAGCGCGGGATTCGCACCCGCATTCCCCTCGGGCTGCCTTGTGGGCATCCCGGCGCCGCGCCCGGCGCTCCTGTCGTAGCCAATCAACATGTCTGAGGCATTTTACCATCGTTTCGCCGCACGCAGGTTGGGAATACCCACCAGGGAGCAAGCGGAAAACGCCGTGCGGCAGGCACCTTCGCGCCTTCACACACCTTCGCGTCTCTTCCCCACTTCACCCATGCGTCTCGCGCGCGATGCGGCCTACTGGTACCTGAGCGACTCCACCGGATCCAGCTTCGCGGCGCGGCGCGCGGGATAATACCCGAACACAATGCCGATGGCCACGCACACGCCTACCGCCCCGGCCACCACCTCGGGCGCAAGCACGGGCGTGAGGGACATGCCGGGCTGCACCGCGCCCACCACGCCACTGAGGCCCCAGGCGGCCGCGAACCCGAACACGATGCCAAACACGCCGCCCGTCACGCACAGCATGATGGCTTCCAGCAAAAATTGCTTCGTGATGTCGCGCCGCCGCGCGCCGAGCGACTTGCGCAGGCCAATTTCGCGAATGCGCTCGGTCACGTTCGTCAGCATCATATTCATAATGCCAATGCCACCCACGAACAGCGAGATGGAGGCCACCGCGCCCATGAGCAGGGAAAACGACGCAATGGTGGTTTCCAGTTGCTTGATGGCGGAGTCGAGCGAGTACACGCCCACGTTCTCCGGCTCCACATTGAGGTAGCGGGCGACGTAATCGCGCGTGGACTCCACGAGCTGTTCCATATCGGTGTCTTCGCGCGCGAAGCCAACAATTTGCGAGATGCTGCGCTCGCCGTCGAGGCGCGTTTGCGCCGTGGTGAAGGGCACGAACAGCGGCGCGCCGCCCATGAACGACGACGTTTCCAGCACGCCCACAATGGTGTAGTCGTCGTTGCCTAGCCGCACGGATTTGCCCAGCATGTCCACGTCGGCACTGCCGAACAGCTGCAGGCCGAAGTCGCCGTTCACCACGATGAGGCGCGCGCCATTGCGCTCTTCGCTGTCGGTGAAGAAGCGGCCCTCTTTCAGCCGCGAGCCATTCGCCGCGAAGTAGTCCGGACGCACGCCGATGAGGCTGAAGTAACTTTTCTGGCCGTCGGCCAGGGTGATTTCGGCCGACGCGTACGCGGAGCCGGTGAGTATCTCGTAGTCAGGCATGCCGGCTTTCAGCTTGTCGAGGTCTTCGAACGTCATGCCTGTGGAAGTGTAGGCGCTGATGGACACCTGGCGCGCCTGCGACAGGCCGAGTTCGCCCATGAGCATGTTCTGCACGCCGGCGATGAGCGAGGTCATGGCGATGACGGCCGTAATGCCTATGACGATGCCGAGGATGGTAAGGAACGAGCGGCCCTTGTTGGCGGCCAGCGCGTGCCAGGTTTCGTAGAAGAGGTCGCCGAGTTTCATTGGGAACCTCCTGGTTGAGCGATGGGTGCGGGGGCCGGCGCGGCGGGGGCGGCAGGGACGACCACGGGGGCCGTGCCGTTCGCGTTCCACTGGCGGCCGTCGCGAATGTGGATGACGCGGTCGGCGTGGGCCGCCACATCGGGTTCGTGCGTGATGAGGATGATGGTTTTCCCCTGGTCGCGCAAGCGGCTGAACGTTTCGAGCACCATCTCGCCCGTGGCGGTGTCCAAATTTCCCGTGGGTTCGTCGGCCAGGATGAGCGCCGGGTTGTTCACGAGCGCGCGAGCGATGGCCACGCGTTGCATTTGGCCGCCGGATAGCTCGTTGCTGCGGTGGTCGTACAGCCGCTCGTCCAGCGACACACTGCGCAGCGCCGCGCGGGCGCGCAGTTCGCGTTCCTTGCGCGGGCAGGCCGTGTACACCAGTGGCAACATGACGTTGCGCAGCACGGTGGCGCGCGGCAGCAGGTTGAACGACTGGAACACAAACCCGAGGCGCGTGGCGCGCACTTCGGCGAGTTCGTCTTCGCGGTACGCGGCCACGTCCACCCCTTCCAGCAGGTAGCGGCCGCGCGTAGGCGTGTCCAAGCAACCCAGCAGGTTCATGAGCGTGGACTTACCCGAACCAGAAGGCCCCATGATAGCGAGGAATTCCCCCTGCTCAACGGCGAGTGAGACACCGCGCAAGGCATGCGTGAAGCCCGAGGCGCTCTCGTAGATGCGGTGCAGATCGTATGCTTCGACCACCTTCGGCATAACGCTAGCCTACCACAACGGCGCCGCCACCAGCAGCAACGTCGGCCACGGCACCCGCGGGAGTGGAGCCGCCCGGCGCGAAGTCGGCCGGCATGCCAGATACCACCACCTGCTCGCCTTCTTTCAGCATACCCTTCACGGCCGAGGTCAGGCCGTCCGACGCCACCACTTCAATGGAGCGCTGTTCCACCTGTTGCGTTTCGGGATCGGTGAGCACGAGGACGAAGCCTTTGTCCGATCCGTCGAACTGCACGGCGGAAATGGGCACAAGCAGTGTGTCTTCCACCTTCTTGGTGACGATGGTGGCTTTCGCCGTCATGCCGGGCTTGAGGCGCGGGTCCGGCTGGGCGATGAGCAGCTTCACGGTGTAGGTGACCGGGCCGCCGGGGCCGCCGTACATGCCGGCTGAGCCGTCGGTGAAGCCCGTCGAAGTGGTGGCGATATTGACCACCTTCGCCGGCAGCGTGAGGTCGGGCGCGGCGGTAAACGTGACCGAGGCCTCTTGGTCGGCGGAAATTTTAAGGATGTCGATTTCGTTCACGCCGATTGAGACCGTCATCTGGGATAAGTCGGCAATTTGCACGGGGGCGGTGACGGGCGAGCCCTGCGCGCCGCCAAGCGCCTTGCCCGGCTCGATGTTCACGGCCACCACGCTGCCGGCGATGGCCGCCTTCACGATGCGCTTGTCCGCGCGAGCCACTGCCTCGGCATGGGCCTCTTGGGCGCTTTGCAGGGCCAGGTTCGCGTTGCTAACGCCGAGCTCTGCCTGACGAATGGCTGAGTCGTAGCTGCCTTCGTCGAAGGGGGCAGCCTCGAAGGAGGCGGGTTGGGAGTCGGGCGAGGACGCGAGGTTGGGGTCGGCGGCGGCTGCTGCGGCTGCTGCGGCCTGGGCCTGGGCCTGCGCTTGCGCTTGCGCCGCTGCGACGCGACCGGCTTCCTTCGCGCGATAGGCGTCGTCAAGCGAAGCTTGCGCCTGGGCCACGCCGTTGCGCGCCTGTTCGATGCCTTGGGCTGCCTGGGCGACGGCCTTGTCCAAGTCAGCGTTCACCACCGTGAACAGCGTTTGACCAGCCTCGACGCGGTCACCCACCGCCACCAGCACTTCGCCCACGATGCCATCCACCTCGGGCGTGGCCGTGACCGAGGCCACCGGCTGCAGGTTGCCCGACGCGGACACCGTTTCCTCGAACGTGCCGCGCTCGACCATGCCGGTTTGCAGCCCGCTTTCTTCTAGGGCGCGCGCCGCCTGGTCGGCGGAGTACCACATGAACGCGCCCACCCCGATGACAGCCACCACCACAACGGAGACGGCCGCCACGATGATTTTCTTCTTCCGCTGCTTTTTGCGCTTCGCTTTGAGGTCGTTGAACGCCTGCATGTCGGCCAATGCCTCGGCATCTATCAGGTCGGGCGCGCCGGATTCGACCGCTGCTCCAATGACAGGAAGGGCAAGCGGTGCCGTACCCCCGGAACTAGCTGGTTGACGGTTACCATGTGTCCTCATGTAAACCCCCTGCTCGTTACCCATACCCCACGAAGCGTGCTCTCTCGAACCAGCATAAAGGCCGCGGAGGGAAAAGGGAAGCCCCCGGCACTACTTTACTGGCCGACGGGGGAAGCGCCTTACTTTATACTAAGGAACGATAAGATAGCGAGATATGAGCGGGAAAAGGAAGGCTTGTGGGAGAGTTTTCGGACAAGGTGTTTGCGGTGGTGCGGCGCATTCCGCGCGGCACGGTGGCGTCGTATGGCCAGGTGGCGAGGCTGGTGGGTGCGCCGCGATCCGCTCGCTACGTGGGGTACGCGCTACACGCGAACCCCGACCCGGGTGCCGAGGTGAACCACATCCCCTGCCACCGCGTGGTGTTCAAAGACGGCGGCCTCTGCCGCGGCTACGCCTTCGGCGGCCCCGACATCCAGCGCGAAATGCTGGAAGCCGAGGGCGTGACCTTCGCCGATAACGAGCATGTCGACATGGAGTCCTGCCAATGGGACGGCCACGACGCGACTGGTCCGGACACCGATAACCTCCCCACCACACCCCCACCCGACTTCGACTGGCAACGCGAGTTGGGAGAAGTGTAGGGAGGTTTCACCCAGAGCGACCCCCCCCCCCGGCCATTTTCATTATTGAAGACCAAATCAATCAGCTTTCCTCCCCGCTGTGCAAGAGCCATGCCCAAAATCGGCACAAAATCGCGTTTGTGTACGGGTTGGAAGCCCCAAAACCAGGCATACAAAATAGCGAACAGGCGTTTCTTTAATGATAGCAAAAAGATAGCGATTCTAAGAGGCGCAAAATCCGTACTTAAACGGCGATCTGTGCCATCTTGAAGCACTTTACGTGTCACACGGCGTAATCGCCAGCGCGAAGCGCGTCACACTTCCCGCGCGGAGCGGATATCCTGTTATCACCATATAAGACGCGCCCGAGAACTTGCGGCGGAGCGGGTGGTCTCCGCCGCAAGCTGGGATGGTGAGGTTAAGACGCTTTCGCCGCCTTCACCTCGTAGGAAAAGTTAGCAATATGAGCCTGGCCATCGTTTGCGAGATAGTTGAACTGAGCACCTTCGGGAAGAAACAGACTGAAAGCAACAGAGAGCTGGGAGTTGGCTGCGATTGTCCAGCCATCAGTAATGGGTTCACCTTGTGCTGACGTGGAAAGAGGAACCTTCACTTGCGCTCCCAAACCCGTGAGAGGAGTAAGCAAAACACGAACACCTTTTAAGGTTGCATCATTAGCAAAAAGCGAAGGAGCACCCTGTGCTTGTGTGCTGATAACCGAGGTCACCTTAATAGCCTCAGCTGAGGTGGACTCAAACTCAAGGTCTTGGCCTGTGACGTTACCCGAGGCATCCACCTGAATAAGAGCAGCGGTAGGAAAAGTGAAGTTAAGTTGCAACGTCCAGTGAGCTTTGAGGATCACGTTGTCGGTGTCTTTGTCCCAGTCAGCTTTACTTATGCCCTTCTCGTCGTAGTACTGCTTGTTGTTATCATCGAAGTAGCCAGCGAAGGTGTAACCATCTTTAGTGGGGACTTTGGTTTGTGGCATCGCAGCGCCGAACGTGACCGTGACAAAGGCGTCGCCTCCTTCGCCGCCATCCTGATTAAACTTCACGGTGTAGGTATTTGCCTTCCAGTGAGCTTTCAGGGTGACAACACCATCCTTGTCCCAGTTCTTAGCGCTGGAGCCGTCGGCGTTGTAGTATTGGGTCGTGCCATCATAGTAGCCTTGGAAGGTGTAACCGTCCTTGGAGGGAAGTTGAATCTGTGGCATGGCAGCGCCGAAGGTAGCTTCCACGTTACCGCTACCACCAGTACCGCCGTCTTTGTCAAAGGTGATTTGATACTTGTTGACAGTCCAGGTTGCAGTGTATGACCTGTCGCCCGTTGAACCCTGAGCAATCGTAACGCTTTTTTGAGCACCCGTGAGGCCTGTGCCTGTCCAGCCTGCGAAGGTGTAGCCAGACTTGGTGGGGTTTGTCAGCGTGAAGTCGGCGGTTTCTATAGTGTAGGTAGTCGGGTTGGGCTTACTCACTGAGCCACCGGCAAGGGTATAGTTAATAGTGTAGGGCTTCGCCGTCCAGTGGGCGTAGATGGTTTTGTCGCTTGTGATCTTTGTTGAGAAGTTCCACACGTTACCACCGGTTGCGTCAGTGTACCAGCCTGCAAAGGTGTAGCCGTCTTTCGTGGGGCTTGGGTTGGGTTCGATAGCCACTGCATCGTGGTTTACCTTCTGAGCAGTTCCACCCGAACCGCCATTAGCATCGAAGGTAACCGTGTGAGTGTTTGTTTTCCATTGGGCATACAGGGTAGTATTCAACGCTTTGTCCCACGTGCGCGTCCCCGCACCGCTCGCATTGTAATACTGGTTACCACCACTTTGCTGATCGTAGTAACCCAGAAATGTATAGCCAGACTTGAAGGGGATAGTAATGCCGGGCAGAGCAGCGTCGAAAGTGGCCGTTGCGAACGTGCTACCACCTGAACCATTGACCTGGTTAAACGTAAGGGTATAGGTATTAGGTGACCACTTAGCGCAAAGATTGAGATCCTTCGATGGCATAACATCAGTCGAGAAATTCCACGCCGCCCCCGTTCCTGCAGCGTTTTGATACCAATTCAGAGAGTACCCCGTCTTACTAGGCTTGCCCGCAGGCTCTACAATCTTTACACCTCCGTCCACAAGCTGCCAGGAAGAAGGCACTGTGTATATACCTTGAGCGTCGAAAGATAGCTTGTATGCAGTGATGAGATTTGAGACAGAGAATCCTTTTTTTGTCCAAACAGTCTTATCTGCGTCTGCCAACAAATGGATCTTCACTTGAGTTTTGTTCACATCGTAAAAAGCATCACTACCATCTATATAGGTAATGTTCCCTCTTGCGTAGATAGCCCCGAGATTTGCATCCCCCTCAAAAGCGTATGCAGATATTTCACTAATGCCAGTTCCGAGAGTAACTGAGGAAAGAGAAGTACAACCGCGAAAAGCAGAAACCCCAAAATCCGTTACAGAGTCCGGAATAACAACGGAAACGAGTGAAGAGCACCCACCGAAAGCTTCGGTTCTGATACTTATTACAGAGGAGGGTATTTCTATTGACGTAAGTTTATTGCAATAGGAAAAAGCTCTAATCCCGATGGTTGTTACAGAATACCCGTTCACACTCGCGGGAATAACTTCAGATCCAGTTACAGTACTGTCGCATTTAGCAATCTCAACGGTCTTAAGATCTTCGGAAAGAACACTATAGGTAAGATTTCCGATTTTAAACGAGCCATCTGACCAGCCTGTAGCCAAGAGAGAGATATCTTTGTCAATACCTTCATGCAGGGTGCGGAATGATGCACCGGGAATAACGTTTTGGGTAGAAATTACCTCAAGCGAGCGAGTTGCACTAGCTAACTCTTGTCCATTAAGCGTAAGGGTTGCCGTTACTTCGGAGGTGCCTTTTGATTTAGCGGTTACTATGCCGTTTTCTACTGAGAGGGGTTTGGCGGCGTAGGAGTAGTTGAGGGTGCAGCCTTCGGGGACTTCGTAGAGGGCATTCTCGAAGAGGTTGGCTTGTTGGCCTACTTCGAGGATGAGGGGCTCTTCGGGGAGTGACAGGCCGTAGGGCATCAGGTGGTTGTTGTTGGCGAGAAGGCCTAGGTTCCAGGGGTAGGTGCCCTCCACGTTGTAGGGGCAGTAGATGGAGAGGTTGGCGCAGGCGGCGAGGGCATCGTCGGCTACCTCGGGGGTGTTGAGGGCGACGATACGCGTCAAGGACTCACAGGCGGCGAAGGCACGAGGACCTATGGTTGCGATATTGGCGGGAAGCCAAACGTCGGTGAGGGCGGTAGCTTCGAAGGCTCGACCGCCGATGGCTTGCAGGGTGTCGGGGAGTTCAATGGTGGTCAGGTTGGCACATCCTGCGAAGGCAGCTTCGCCGATGGAGGTCACGCTTGATGGGAGCTTTACGGTTGTAAGTGAGGCTCGGTTGGTGAAGGCGTTGGGAGCGATGGTGCTCACCTGGTAGGTCACGCCGTTGATCTCGGCGGATGCGGGGATTTCGAGAGTGGCGTCCGGATCGGCTATTCCTTCCCAGGCGACTGAGAGAGTGTAATCGTCCTGCAGCGTGAATGTCAGGCCACTTGCGGCTTCAGCGTCATTGGATTCCGGATGCGTAGTTGCTCCAGGTTGGGCCGGCTCGGCAAAGTGTTGGAAGCCGACTTTCTCCCAGACGGACTTGCGAGCGTCGTAGTTCTCCCCTGCTGGGAGTGCGACTACAGCGGAAGTCTTGGCTTCATCAGCAAATGCAGTGGATTCGATGGTTTGCACGTTCCCCAGTGCAGTGATCGACGCGAGGTTCTTGCAACCAGCGAGTGCGTACTCGCCGATAGCTTCCGTCTCAGCAGGAAGCACCGCAGCACTGCCCGCTCCTGCGGGGCACACAAGCAGCGTCTTTAAGTCCTTGCTAAACAGCATCCCGTTGTAAGCTTTGAGTTCGGCGCCGCCATCCCCGGTTCTGAGTGATGCTATACCCAAGCATCGGGAAAATGCCTGGGCGGGGACAGAAGATGTTTCCCCGGGGATTGTGGCGGCGCCCTCCTTGCCCTCGGGAATGAGCAGGAGTGTCGAATAGTCATTGGTGAAAAGCATGCCGTCAGATGAGGCGAAGGTGTCATTCTTGAAGCTGACGGAGATGAATTTGAGCGAGGGGCAGCCAGCGAGAGCGTCGGGGTCTACCTCGCGCAGGGTTGCGGGAAGTGAGAGTGAGGTAAGCTCCCGGCAGTTCGCGAAGGCGTTCTTGGCGATGGCGGTTACCTCGTAGGTAGTGGCACCGCTGGTTACGGAGGCCGGAATGGAGAGGTCACTCTTGGGTGCCGTGGTGGCTGAACCAACGAGTGTTGCCGTATTGGCTTCAGCGTTGATTTCGAAGACGAGGCTGTCGCTTACGATGGAGGTGATGCCCTCGGCAGAGCCTGAGGGCAGCGGGACGGTGCCTGCTACCTGGTCGGTTGAGGGTACACCTGTGGTGCCCGTCTGGTTAGGCGTTATTGCAGAGCCCGATACGTCGGGCTGTTCGCCATGGTTATTGGATGAGGATTGCTGGTCGAGTGCAACCTGCTGGATGATCTGGGCAGTCTCGCCCGGAGTTGACGGCGCGGCGCTTTCCGCACCTTCGCCATTTTTGTCTGCGTCGGCATTTTCGCCATCGCTCATGGTGGAGTGGGGTTCATACCAAACGCCTAGAGGCTCAGAATGCCCCCCCCCCCCCGGAGGTTTTCAGTGGTTGGTGGTTCGCCTGCAAATGCAAGCAGCGGATTGGTCGCCAGAGCGAACGTGAGCATAGCTGCGCACGCCGTCCTGCCGAACCGCGAAGTTCGGTCTAAACGATTCATGTCCCTTGTCCCTTTACATCCTCACAAACGTGCATTTCCCGATGCACGTACCCCGCATAGTGCGGGATATGCTCGGCATAGTAGCACGCGATACGGGAATGTGAAGGGTGGCCGTGCTTGCCGAGTGCGGGAGGAACGCTGGGTGCGAAGGGAGATAACCGCAGGTAGAACATACCCATCATAAGTCGTAGGTAGGCGCACCTACAAGTTGCATATATTCACCATTTCTCCATAACTTCTGAATGAATTGCAGAGATGCACGAGGGGTGTGGACGTGCTAAAATGAGGCAATCGGTGCCCCGCCAAGCCGGGCAGCGTTTTGTGGTAAGGCCGGGAGACTTTAGGCGGAAACCCGGCCTATTTTCTTGTTACTTACCTAACGCTGTTCGTCACTTTTTTCTAGAGTCCAAACGTACGATTCCTAGCACAACGGAAAAGATCGCACATACCGCGATAACAGTTTGAATATCCAAAGGACAACTCCTTACTACTCAAGCTGCCCGGGTGACGAAGCACCGTGATTATTGTACTTCGCGGTACGTCTGAGTGCTTAAAATACTTACCTTTTCAATAATCATATACGCCACCCCCATGCAGTCACTTGGTGCCCGTTTCGGCGTCAGCGAAAACCCTCTTTGACCTGCGTTTTCGCGCTTCGCGCGAACGGATGCTCTAGAGAGCATCCCTACAGAAGTTGACGTACCTAGTTGTCG
>NZ_JASJEU010000027.1:0-6211 GCF_030077735.1 Gordonibacter faecis
ACGGTCCTTTTCAAGGGGTTCATGGTCCAGTGCGTCAACGAGCTGCCGAGGCTCCGCGACAGGTCGGAGTCCATGTACCGCCGCCTGCTGGTCGTGCCGTTCGAGAAGCGCTTCGAGGGCAACGAGCGCAAGTACATCAAGGACGACTACCTGAAGCGCAAGGAGGTGTTGGAGTACGTGCTGTACCACCTGCTGGCGGAGACCGACTACTACGAGTTGGACGAGCCGCAGGCATGCACCGCGCTCCTGGACGAGTTCCGGGAGGTCAACGACCCCGTTCGCCAGTTCCTGGGCGACGTGCTGCCGGAGGCATCCTGGGACATCCTCTCGTGGCAGTTCGTCCACGACCTGTACCGCCACTGGTTCCAGAGGAACATCCCGTCCGGCAGGCCCGAGAGCCGCAAGGCGCTCATCGCTGACATCAAGCGCCTCCTGCCGGAGTGGCATGAGTGGTCGTACACCGACAACCCGGTGTTCGTGCCCGACGAGATGAGGGCGCAGCCCGAGCCGCTGATTGCCGAGTATGAGGTGACCGAGTGGATGAACAAGGCATATCGCGGTTCCGACCAGGGCCGTGTCTGCATGCCCGACCTGCCCGCCCGCGTGAGGGGTCTCGTGCGTACGGTGCCTCTCGGCTCGGGCGGTAACGATAAATCAGATTCAGAGGATAAGGAGGATTAGGGATATGACGAATTTGACCAAGGAGGAGTACGCGAGGCTGCACCTGAAGGCCAAGCGCGGGATGCTCACAGCGGAGGAGAGGGCTGCATTGGAAGCGTATGAGGCTGCGGCGCAGCCCGCTCCTCAGACGCCCGTTCCGGCGGACACGGAAACGCTTCTCTGCTGTCCGTATTGCGGCCATGCGACTATCACAACGCAGATTGTGAGCGACGTGACGTATCGCAAGCCGGCCACGGTGATTGCGATGATGTTCGCTCCGCTCATTGCGGTTGTGCTGGCGTTCCTGTTGCGCAACATGTTCGTCACCGTATTGGCGCTGATAGTTGTCATTGTGTCCGCGCTTGTCCCGATGTGGGCGTTCTATCGCGGCAATTATTCGGTGACGCACAAGTATTACGTATGCAAGCGCTGCGGGTATGCCGAGCGGGATACGAAGTGGAAAATCGTGAACGACGGGGGCAAGGCGATTGAGGCCGTTGCTATGGGCATCGGTCTTACGCTCGTTCTGATTTTCTCGGTGTTCATGATTTCGAAGAACGTCGATTTTAGCTCTATGCCGACATGGGACATCCCGGCTGTCGAAGACACTAACGGCGGCAATGTTCAGGGCACCGATGGCGGTGGCGAGCAGACCATCGAGGACCTTGGTAACGGCACGATTCTGATGCATGGCAGTTTGGGGGTGTGAACATGGGCGATTTCTCGACTTTGTTTCTTGTCGCATGCTTCGCGTTGCTGATTTGTCTGTTCGTCGTGAGCAGCATTTACGAACAGCGCAGGCGGGAGGCGTGGCTTGCAGAAAAGCGAGCCATTGCAGAAGGCCACAGGCCTCTTTCGCCCGAGGGATTCTTCGAGCTGCGCAATAGCTACAAGGGGCATATGCAAGACTTTGACTTCATGGGCTGCTATGTGATTCACAACCTGACGAACGGCATGTACTACGTCGGACAGGCGACGCATGTGCCGCAGCGTGTGAACGCGCATTTCACTGGCAAAGGCAATGGCGACGTGTACGCGGACTATCGCTACGGCAATCAGTTCGAGATTTACATGGTGGACATCACAACGACAAATTATCGCCGTCTTGATGACCTTGAACGCGACCTGATTGCGACATATGACGCGTACAACCACGGTTACAACAAGACGCGTGGAAACAAATAGTTTTGATGATTAGAGGAGGTATCCGATATGGCAACGAAGAGGTTTGATGACGCGACCGAGAAAGCACGTGCGCTGGAGGCGAAGGCGAAGAAGGTGCGCCGCGAAGCGCAGGCCGCGAGGACGAAGGCATACGCCGACGCGCTCGTGACGGTTTTCCCGGAAGTGAAGGATATGGGTTCGGCGGAAGAGGTCCTTGATTTCGTCAAGGGGTTGAAGCCGAGCACCGGACACGGAACGCAGGATGCGCGCGCTGCTGGCGCTGCGGATTCCGCGCATGCCCAGACCGCAGAAGCTGGAGAGTCGTCGGAAGCGCACGGCGGCCTTTCCGGCTCGGGCTACCAGGGGTAGCCGCGCCGGGTTCCACCGAGGGATTCGGGTCCCATGTCGGACAGGGGAAGTCGTTCCCGTGTCCGACATGGGCAAGCCCATCTCGGTGGACAAAAGGCGGGGGTTCGAAGGGGACGGCGCAGCCGCCCCCTCGCAAGCTGACGAAGTAGGACAAATTGCGAATTTCGCAATTTGTACGTACGAAGTCAATGCTTGCTCTTTCCCCCTTTGCGCTCGGGCGTTGCGAAATTAGCCGAAAACGGCAGTTTGGATTGTCCGCCGCAGGCGGGCGTTTCGGATAGCAGCAAAGGAGGTGTTCCGCATGGCGGATATGTATGAGAAAAGAAGCGGGAAGGCGACGCGCCAGAAGCATGAAAAAGACCGCCGCGACAAGGTGGTCCAGGTGCGCATGAGCGACGCGGAGCTTTCCCTGCTGGATGAGAGGCGCGGGACGCGCTCCCGCTCCAATTTTCTGCGCGGCGCGCTGTACGGAAATCGCTACGCGTCGCAGAGTCGCGAGGTGGTTCTGGACGTCCCGGCGCTGGACCGTGTCCGAATTGAGCTGAACCGCATCGGCGTCAACGTGAACCAGATTGCACGTGCGCGCAACCAGCGCATGAGCGGTATGAGCATGTACGACGCGGTGCGCGAGGAGTTGAGGACGAAGGACGAGGCGGAAGCGTTCCGCGAGTTCCGCGATTCAGTGGACAAGCTCCGGGCGGAAGTCGAGGGACTGCGTTTGGATTTGCAGGCGTACGCGGAGACGGGAGGTGATGTCTGATGTCAACGACGCATGTGCAGTCGCTTCCGAACGTGCGCGGGCGCATGTCGTACACCGAGTTCGGCGAGGGCAAGCGCAGACGCGAGCATCTGGAAAACGGCACGAACCGCATCGCCGCGCAGATGGGTGACGCCGCCTCAAGGGAGGACTTCATTGTCTACTGCGAGGGGCAGAAGCATCGCCACCCGAATGCGGTCAACGAGGGCTACGAGGTACGCATCTCGTGGGCGACCGACGAGCTGGACCCGAGCAGGCAGGACGACATCCAGCGGGGCATGGAATATGCGTACACGCTGTGCCACGAGCTGGCACCGGATTCCATGTGCTGGGTCACCATGCACGTGGACGGCGAGGGCGGATGCGTGCATGCCCACGCGACCATCGCGAACCACGATGCCCGTTCGGGACAAGTCATCAACAAGGAGGGCACCAGTCTGTACGCCCCGCGCGTGCAGGCGGTGAACGACAGGCTGAGCCGCGAGAACGGCTTCCAGGTGCTCGGGGCGGACAAGGAGATGTCCACATGGGCGCAGCGCCGCGACACATTCGCCTATGGCTCTTTCGACCGCCGCCTCGGGGATAAGGTGGCGTACGCCCGCGACCGTTCCGACACGGTGGACGAGTTCAAGCGAAATCTTGAACTTGAGGGCGTCACGCTGAAGGAGACGGTCAAGACCGACAAGAAGACCGGGGAGGTCACCACCGGATGGTCGTACAAGGCGGTCGATGAGTGGGGACCCAAGCGCCGCTCCCGCAAGCGTCGCGCCTCCAACCTCGCCGACGACCTGACCAAGGAAGGCGTCGAGGCCTACTTCGAGGAGAAGCAGAGGCAGGCGCAGGAGCAGGCCGCTGTACAGCCCGAGCCGGCAACCGTGCAGGAGCCTGCGCCCGAACAGGCCGTCGCGGCGGAACCGCAGACGGATTCCCCGGCAGAGCCTTCATTCGACGTGTACGCGGTCGAGGAGTCCGATGTGGTGCAGATGGCGGGCGACCTCCAGAGGGCGCACATCGACCGCTGCCGCGAGAGCGGCGAGCCGTTCATGGGCGAGCGCTACGGGCAGCTCATGGAGGCGGAGCGCCACCCCGAGGAGCAGCTGGCGAAGCTGCAAGCCGAGGTGGACGCGGCGAGGCGCGAGTTCCATGCCTCCAAGGAGGCCCGCGACGCGCTCGACCACCCGTGCCCGAACCTGCTGGCCGGTGCATGGGTGTTCGCCAAGGCTGGGCGCGACGCCAGGGACCCCGTGTCCCGCATGATGGCGGACATGACGGCCATGATGCTGCGCATGCTGATTCAGCAGGCCATGGAGGAGCAGCGCCGCCGGGAGCGCGAAGCTGCGGAGAGGCGTCTGTACGAGTCCCGCAGGAACATGTGGGACGCCGAGAAGCGCCTGAAGTCAGCCGAGAAGGCCCTTGCCCACGAGGACGAGCGCGAGGAGCAGGCAAAGCTCGTGCGCCTGCAGGAACGCGAGGACAAGGCGGCAAGGCGTGCCGGTGGTCGCGTGAAGTACGGGGCCGATGCGGACAAGCAGTATGGCGAGTGATTCAAGGCGGCTCCAATAGGAGCTGCCTTGTTGATGGAGGGAGAGCAATATTACATGACAAAGATGATTGATTTGACTGGTCAGAGATTTGGTCGATTGACCGTGGTGCGACGTGCGGAGAATACGAAGCGCGGTCAGGCGGCATGGCTGTGCCGGTGTGAGTGTGGAGGCGAATGCGTCGTTCCTTCCGTTAATTTGCGGAGAGGAAAAACTCGTTCGTGCGGTTGTCTGCATCGGGAACTTCAGAAACGGCCTGTTGCGAACTTGGTCGGTCGTAAGTTTGGACGCCTTGCTGTGTTGGAGTATGCGGGCAGCAGCTCCTGGCGTTGTCGGTGCGATTGCGGAAACGAATGCATTGTTGCCACCGGGCATTTGACGGACGGGCATACGCAATCATGCGGATGCCTGCAAAGGGAAGCCACGAGTGAGTCGAATTGGATAGACTTGACTGGTCGGCGATTTGGGCATCTCGTCGTGCTGGAGCGTTACGGGGCAGACCGCAATGTACAGTATCGTTGTAAATGCGATTGCGGCAACGAGTGCATCAAATACGGAGGGCAGCTCACGACGGAACGCGCGCTTTCTTGTGGATGTATGACGCAATCGAACGGCGAATACCATATCGAACAATATCTGATGAGCAACGGGTTCTCGTTTGATAAACAAGTCCGATTCGGCAACCTGGTCGGTACGGGCGGTGGCAATCTTTCGTTTGACTTCGCCGTCAATCATCCTGCTTACGGTCGAGTGCTCATTGAGTATCAAGGCACGCAGCATTATTTTCCCGGCGGCTTTCATGCGTCGCAAGAGCATTTCGAACATCAGCAGGAGAACGATTCGCGAAAGCGTATTGCCGCAGACTTGTTGGGTTATCCCCTCGTGGAAGTCCGTTATACAAAAAGAACTTATGAAAGTGTCGCACGGTATTTGGATGAGACGTTTCTTCCCTTGCTGGATATTCCCGTGAGTGAGTGGGAGTTTGTTGTGCAAAAAGATGAGGAGGCAGCGTGAGCTGCCTCCCTTTTCTTTTAGTGGATTTCCGGCGCGGGCAGGATTGTCCAGCTTGTGCCGTAAGTTGTCACGCCCCAGACGTACAGTCCCAGCTCCGCGTCGTAGAACACCGGCTCGTCGGTGTGCTCCATGAGGAAGCTCGGGTCCTGGACGATGTACCACTGGAATATCTCGTCCCAGGGTGCCCAGTCCCCGCTCACCGGCTCCAGCGGGCGGCTGGCTATCTCGTTGGCGAGCACCATGCCGCGGCAGGTCTCGGCCAGGTCGGCGTAGGTCTTGATGCCGTAGTCACTCATCGCGCCCCTCCTCCGCCTCCTCGATGTCCACGATGGCGTTCACGACGCACTGCCGCATGGAGCGCAGGGTCTCGCAGTCGATGCTCTCGGCGAGGATGTCTGCGTCCAGCACCACCTCGCCCAGGGCGTTCACGAACCGCCACTCCATCACGTTGTCGATGCGCTTCAGCACGTCCATGAGCGACGCGTGGTCCATGGCGGGCATGTCGCCGTCCGCCTTCGCCATGCGCTCCAGCTCCTTGGCCTTGGCCGCGCAGAGGCGCGAGGTGCGCTTCAGCACCTGGATGCGCCACATGACCTCCTCGTCCGTGCCGTGGAACCTCTTCCAGCCTTCGTTCATGTGCGGACCTCCTTTCTCTTCACGTGGGCACCCGATGCCGAAGGCATCCTTCAAGGGGTGCTGGCCCGCT
>NZ_JASJEU010000028.1:0-4655 GCF_030077735.1 Gordonibacter faecis
CTTTAGCATGCGCCCTTCGGGCGCGAAGAAGACAGTGTTCAGAAGCGCCAAGAACCCTCCCAAACCCCCCAGCCTACATGGCTCCACTAGAGTGACGCGCTCACGCGCTACTGATTACCCTAGGAGCCATTAAACATCCTCAGCTTTACATCGTGAACCAGCTGGCCGGAAGGCATTGATTTACAGCTGAGATAACCTCCGTAGCAGCGTTCTCCAGAGCGCCGTTCGCGCGTAAGCGCGAAAACGCAGGTCATGGTTGTATTCTCAACCTTTGGCGGAATACTTTGACCATTCGTTCACTCAGGCGCGAATGCCCGCATCATAATGCGAGGGAGACGGATGTCTCTTGGCGTAATCAGTAGCGCGTAAGCGCGTCACACTTTTTCGCGCGGCGAGACGCAGAACCCCAAAACCACACAGGCGCGCCCGTGATGGGAAGGCGCGCCTGCGGGTTGTGCGGCGGATAATGGGTGGGGTCCGCCGCGAGTGGGCATGGGTTGGCTACGAGATAGCGAGAGAAACCGTGTAGGAGATGCTGGCTATTTCAGCCGTGCCATCGTTTGCCAGGTAGTTCAGACGAGCAGTTGCAGGAAGATGCAGACCGAAAGAAACAGGGAGAGTCCCCTCTGTGTCGATCTGGAAGCCAAGACTGACAGGAGTTGCCGTAGCCAGCGGAATGGACTTCTGCTGGCCACCCTCAGGCTTAATAAGGATAGCAACATCCTTTCTTGCCGCTTCATCAGGGAACAAGCTGTTGGCACCTGCAAGCAGCGTGCTTGTTGCAGAGGTCACCACTATAGGAGCAGTAGTCTGAGAAGCAAACTGATGGGTTGTACCGGTAATGTCGGTTACGTCTCCCTTTGCATCTACTTGAAGGAGGGTTGAAACAGGAACCGTACACAGAATTTGTTCCGACCATTTGGCGTAGAGGGTGGTGTTCTGCGTTGGCTTGTCAGTTTGGAAGTTCCAAGGGACAGTGAGTCCCTCCTTGTACCACCCATCAAACTTATATCCAGGACGAGAGGGTTCCTTCGGTGGAGTCACCAACGCATCATG
This sequence comes from Gordonibacter faecis, assembly GCF_030077735.1. NCBI lineage: Bacteria > Bacillati > Actinomycetota > Coriobacteriia > Eggerthellales > Eggerthellaceae > Gordonibacter > Gordonibacter faecis. Next base: position 1,057 of record NZ_JASJEU010000028.1, read on the forward strand.
GTTGACCGTGGTGGTCTTGTCATCAGAAGATCCACTCCAGTTACCTCCATTAGCGTTCCAGGTGAAGGTGTAGGAGTTTATCTGCCACTGGGCATAGAGGGTAGCAGTAGCATCTACTTTGTTCCATTTGGTGGCGCTCGTAAGATCAGCGTTGTAGTACTTGGTGCCACCACTGGCATCGTCGAAGTAGCCCAAGAAGATATGGTTTCCCTTTGTGGGTTTAGCCGTAATAGCAGGCATATCAGAATCATACGTAGCAGTCACCTGAACAGTCTGTCCACCTGTTCCTGTGTTTTGATCAAACGAGACCAGCGTAGTTGTAGCTTGCCAATGAGCAAAAAGCGTAGTGTCTTTTGCTGTCTTCCAAACAAGAGTGCTCGTGCCGTCTTTGTCGTAGATTTGTTTGCCGCCCTCTGGTGAGTCATAGTAGCCAAGGAAGGTATAGCCTGTACGCGAAGGAAGATCAGTAATAGCCGAAAGAAGCCGGTTGTAGGTTGCTTTTACCGTTGAAGTTTTCCCTGAGTTATCGTTAAAGTTGAGCGTGAGGGTGTACTCTGTAACAAAGGTCTCCCCAGAATTGGTCACACGGATGCCAAGACTGGTGGTACCTGGGGAGGCGCTTTGATCCTTGGACGAGTCAATAATCATGATGCCAAGCGAGGTACTTCCACTACCTGTCGCATAAGCCCTTGCAACAGGCATGACAAACGTTACTGCTGTTATAAGAGCAAACAGAAGCACAAGCACACCAGCACCCACGTGCCGCATACTTGGCTTCGATATATATCTCGTGCTCGGCATAGCTAGCACGTTCCTTTCTTTGAGCCTCGCAGCTTTAAAGCTACGAGAATACCTGCTGTTGATGCGGGATGTGGGACACCTTGATAATCTCCGCCGGGCAGAGACAGATCCCTTGCCCTACGATCTACTTGCGAAGCTCAACATAGTTAAAGCTGATTCCGACTATAGGTGGAGGATTTCTCATCCCGCAATCTACCTATCGCCCTAACTTGTGCCGAGAAAATATCCGGCAAACCATCTTTCCTGGAATTAGAGGCAAAAACACGGGCAGACATGATACCAAGTGCCACTATTACCAGATGTACCACCTGTGGAGATACCCTCACTATTCACGGAAATGAAACTGATAGAGCTAGCAGGAGACAAGGAACGCGTCCACCAGGGATAAGCTCTTGGAGAATTCGTTTGACGAAATTTTACCAAAGCTTCGTTTTCTTTGCCGTTTTGAGTTGCTTTACCGTTCCAGTATTCATATGGGGTGCCCTCTTTGGTAAGACATGTCATTGCAGCAGCCCAATTGGTATATTGCGTAAATGGTGTACCCGTGAGTTCAAACCAACTTGCGATAAAAAGTTTGTCACCAGAAATACTCATATTAGATTCATTATCATTACTATTAACTGTCCCATAGCTCTTCTGAACAATCTCAATGGAGGTTTGCAGGTCATATGGCACCATGTTCCAAATAATATTAGTATCTTCTCCGTTAATGCCACTAATATTTGGCAGAGTATTAGGATTCATATTTGCACGAAGTTGACTTTGGCCCCAGCCACCAGCACTGGTAGCTGTAGAGTTCATCAAATAATTCGTATTCAACAAGTTTTTAAACTGAAAGGTAAGGCCAGCCCTGCTTTCGTCCGTCTTAATATCGTGGTAGACGCCAATGATACGCACGTCATAAGGAGTGCCATCCCAGACGGTCTGGCAGGTATAAGTGGTGTCGTCGGCAAGATAGCCTTGGTATTGCTTCCAGTAGGGTGAATTCTCTTTGTTCGCAGATATATCGTTAGCGTGCTTTTTAACCTCAGTAAGGCCGTAGATTCTGCCTGATGCTTTGTCCTTAAGATAAAAGCTTGAGTTTTCAAACGTACACATCACGGTGGTGAGATTCTGTGTTGTGATGCCAGCGTCAGCAATACCCGAGTTAACCTTGGCTTTGGCAAGATTCAAACGGAAGGTATAAAAAGCTGAGTCTTTGGGCGGTATAGTAAAAGCACTTGGGTCAGTGGGACGCTGGTCATTTATGGTGCTTTCATAACCAAAGTCAACTACTTGTTCTGGAACACCTTGAGGGTAGAGACTGAAAAGCTTTTGATACATGAGACCTGGGCCACCATCGTTCGCAAGAACGTTACTAAAGTTATGATCTAAGCAGGTAATTTTGGCAAGCTGTAGAGGAATATCCATGTTGTTGGTGAACTTGGCAGATGCCTCCATTGAGGTAGGTGGTTCTTTCACATCGTAGGGAGCGTCGAGACCAAAGGTGGCGGCAAAGGGAGCATCAACACTGATGGGTGCGGAAGCAGCGCGGAGATCTGCGAGATACGTTGAAGGTAGAGATACCTCGGAGTTTAGCTGAACGATGTCGGCTTCTGCATCGGGGTTCGGGGAGACTTCGACCGAACGGCTTGCGCGGGCAAGCTCCACATCATTCAACGTGAGCACAGCGGTAACGTCGGAAGTACCTGCTTTCTTGGCTGAGACTGTGCCAGAATCAACTGACAGAGGTGCAGCAGCGTAGGAGTAGGAGGCTTCTACGGGGTCGGGGGCTTGGAGATTGCCACCCTCTAGGAGGTCGGCTTCTTGTCCGGCTTCGATGGCGAGGGGTTCTTCGGAGAGTGTGATGCCGTAGGGCATGAGGTGGTTGTTGTCGGAGGGGAGGCCGGGGTTCCAGGAGTCCTCGGAGCCGGAGGGGATGTAGAGGGAGACGTTTGTGCAGCCAGCAAGAGCGTCGGTTGCGACTTCGGGGGTGCCAAGGGCGACTACGCGCTCAAGGGTTGAGCAGGAGGCGAAGGCTCGGGAGCCGATTGAGTTGATGCTTTCAGAAAGCCATACGTCCTTGAGGGAGGTGGCTTCGAAGGCGCGCTCGCCGATGGTACCTAGCGTGTTGGGAAACTCAATAGTTGCGAGATTTGCGCAGCCGGCGAAAGCGGCGGTGCTAATGGTGGTGATAGTTGTGGGGAGCTCCACACTCGTGAGGGAGCCACGGTTTGCGAAGGCGTTCTCAGCAATAGTGCTTACGCGGTAGGGCACGCCATTGATCTCAGCGGATGCGGGGATTTCGAGTTCGGAGGCTGGGTCGTCTTTGCCTTGCCAGGAGACGGAGAGGGTGTAGTCGTCGAGCAGGGTGTAGGTAAGGCCGCTGGCTGCTTCGTTGGTATCCGGATTCGTGGTTGCACCAGGCTGAGCAGGTTCAGCGAAGTGTTGGAAGCCTGCGTTCTCCCAGACAGACTTGAGAGCTTCGTAGTCATTTCCCGCCGGAAGCGCGACCACTGCGGAGGCTTTGACTTCGTCAGCGAAAGCCGTGGGGTCAATCTTTTGGATGTTGCCCAACACCATAATCGACGCGAGGTCTTTGCAACCGGCAAGAGCGTACGCGCCGATTGTCTCAGTCTCGGTTGGCAACACAATGGCTGTCCCGTAAGCCGGTGGAACTGCAACTAGGGTTTTGAGATCCTTTGAGAAAAGCATTCTGTCATGTGAAGCAAATGCGGTGCCGCCATCCCCGGTGGTGAGTGAGGAGCCCGATTGGCACAGGGACAATGCCTGGGCAGAGACATGGGTTGTAGAACCAG
>NZ_JASJEU010000029.1:0-1641 GCF_030077735.1 Gordonibacter faecis
CCCTTGTCATCCTGAGCACTGATAATAGTTATTGGGTTGAGGGGTTGAAGAAGATGTGCTGCAATCCTATGCGAAGGCGGACGTGGTGACTCAATCCTGAGCAGACGCTTGAGGGCTGTCTATGCTGCGAACTGTCCCACGCCCGTCTCGCGGCCCAAGGGCCGGCCCATGACTTAATAGGAGCACGAGCACAAGCCACAAGGTGGACACCTTCATTGTACGCTCTCACCAGTGCACTGTCTTGGTCGGTCTGAAAGTTGCATCAATACAACCGATTTGAGTGCAAGGAGTGCGAATGGAAGAGGTTAGTGGCATCTTTGCTGGCGTTGACACCCACAAAGATGTGCACGTGCTGTGCGTGCTTGACCCATTGGGTCGCAAGATCTTTGAAGAGAGCTTTACTGCTGATAGATCAGGCTATGACGCACTTGCACAAGCACTGGGGGACCCAAAAAAGTGTGCAGTAGTAGCTATTGAAGGAACAGCGTCTTATGGCTCGGGCCTTACTAAAAGGCTCACGGAACTTGGCTTTAAGGTAGTAGAGGTGTTGCGCCCCAAGCGCGATAAGCGCAGGCGTGGAGAAAACAAAAACGACTTCGCCGATGCCGAGCGTGCTGCTCGCGATGCGATGGCGAACAAGTCAACTTCAACGCCGAAATCTCAAAGTGGTTGGGTGGAAGCAGTGCGCTTTCTTTTAGCCGCACGCCGTACGTGCATAAAGACTTCAACCGCCTGTGCAAATTCAGCCCAAGCTCTCTTGGAAAGCGCCCCTGAGCCTATTCGTGAGACTTACCGGCGTCTCAAAACTACGCATCTGATGACGAATCTTGCTGAGGTGGAAGTCACCACACACGATGCACTTACTGCATCCGTTCTGAGTTCTCTACAGATACTCTCGCTTACATGGATTGATGCGAAAAGGCGTGCTCAACAAGCAGAAGCGGCCATAGAGGCACTTATTCGAGAACACGCGCCCGCACTGCTGGATATGTATGGCTGCGGAGCAATCTCGGCAGCTGAATTGGCTGTTTGTGCGGGAGACAATCCTGAGCGTCTCAAAAGTGAAGCGTCCTTTGCAGCGCTGTGTGGAGTATCTCCTGTGGAAGCCTCAAGTGGAAAGATCAAACGCTACCGCCTCAACCGAGGAGGAAATCGCCAGGCTAACTGCGCTTTGCACCGTATTGCGCTCAGTCGCTTGAAAGGAGATGAGCGAACAAAAGCCTATGCGAAAAGACGAGCCTGTGGCCAAAAGACGCTCCGAGATATCACTCGCTGTCTTAAACGCTACCTAGCACGAGAGGTATATCACGCGCTCTTACATCCCTTTGAAGTACGAAAGAAAAAAGGACCTGCCCTGCGTGAGATGAGGTTAGCCCTTGGTCTAACTCAGACTGCTGTAGCCAAGTTGCTTGAGGTTCCAAGCGCCAGGATTAGCGAGATCGAGCGCTGCGCAAGAAACTTGCCAGACCTTGAGCAAAGGTATGGAGAATTACTTCGCTCCATGGCCTAAAACCTATCGAGAATATCTTGACAAAACATAGGAGATTCGCAGGCGCGTAGCGCCGGAGTCGAAGGATCCCGCGCGGCGATAGCTGGGAGATTTCCTACTGACGCCGCACGGGATCCTTCGACTCCGCGCCT
>NZ_JASJEU010000030.1:0-1573 GCF_030077735.1 Gordonibacter faecis
GGGCGTGCGGCAGGATTCTTGGACTTACTCAGGCTACCAGCCCGAGTCTTCTACGGCGGCCTGCGATGGTTTCGCAGGATATCTTCTTGCCGTTTCTTTTGAACGTCTTAAGACGATTTTGATTGTACCACGTCATATAGCGCTCAATAGCCTTGAGAAGCTCGGCAACAGTCGCGCCGGCACGAACCAGAGAGTGGAACAACTCGACCTTTGCTCTACCGAAGAAGCCCTCGCATGCTGCGTTGTCGGGGCTGTGCCCTTTGCGCGACATCGAGCGCACGAGTCCCGCTTCATTACATATACGTATCCACCCAGGCCAGCGGTAATGACCTCCTCGATCTGAGTGGATGATGGGATGCTGTCCAGGCTGTAGATGCGCTACTGCATCGAGCAGCGTTGAGTTAGCAAGTTCAGCATTCGGGCTGGTCGACACCTTCCACGCTGCTACTTTGCCGTCGAAGCAGTCGACGATGACAGACAGATAGATCTTGCCATCACGCCCCCTCATCTCGGTGATGTCAGTAAGCCACAGCGCATTGGGCACCTCAGTTACAAAGCGGTGGCGCATGTGCTTGTCGAGCAACAGGTTGTTTGGCGCATCGGAAACCTCGCCTGCATATGAACTCCACTTCTTCTCTGCACGTGAGCAATGAGCGATGAGTCCTTGGCGAGCCATAGACACGCGCACCTTGCGCTCAGGTGCACGTATGCCCTTTGCGCTGAGGGCTGCTGCGATGCGACGATACCCGTAAGTGGCACCGCTTTCAATAAACACCGAGGCCACAGCCACATCGAGTTCGAAGGCATCTTTCTTTGCGTAGGCGTTGTTAAGATGAGCGCGGTGGTAGAGGTAGGTACTTTTCGAGATTCCCAAGAACGTCAAGATCTGGACCAGGGAGTACCCGTAGTCCCGCCTCAGCTTCTCTCCTAACCCGACGAGCTGCCTCTTCGAGAGACTCGCCGGGTTTGCGACTTTTGGGTCGCGCATCAACTCCTTGTAAGCTGCAACTTCAAGTAGCGCTTCATTAAGCTGTGCCTTGAGAGCCTCTGTTTCTTCGGAGGGTTTCTCTTCTGCACTTTTTCTCATGGCTTTGACCTTTGTACCGACCTTGTCAGTTTTAGTGGATGCGCTTTTGGTGTCCGTCTTAGACATGGTAGCGTCTTTCAAGGCCTTGCGGCTCCACCCAGGAATAATGCTAGATTTAAGAATACCGAGTCGCCGTGCGATGTGAGCGGGTTTTTCACCCGCACGATAAAGACGAACAGCCTCATCTTTTATCTTGTTGGGATAGCGAGTGTGCTTAGCATGCTTGATGGCAACATGGCTTTTCGGCATCTCGGCAGGCAGCTTTCCAGCTTCGGCGAGCTTTTCCCATTGCCTTAGGGTGGCTCGTGCCGGTAGACCCCATTTGCGTCCTGCAGCGCAGGGTGTGAGTCCTTCGGCCCACATCATCTCGACGTATCTTACTTTCTCTCTTTCTGAGTACATACGGCGCCCTCCTCGCGGCCCCTACGGGGCCACTCGATCGGTCGTGGACCGCCTCAAGGCGGTCCAACTTTCTGCCGCACGCCC
>NZ_JASJEU010000031.1:0-1510 GCF_030077735.1 Gordonibacter faecis
CTGCCCGCCCGCGTGAGGGGTCTCGTGCGTACGGTGCCTCTCGGCTCGGGCGGTAACGATAAATCAGATTCAGAGGACAAGGAGGATTAGGTATGAGTGATTTGGTGACGGCTAGTTGGGATTGGGGTTCTTTCTGGGAGAACTTCATGGCATCCGGCGGGGGCGTGCTTCTTGCACTTTATGTTGTGCAGATTGCATTTGCCCTTATCGGTGCGATTAGTTCAATCGTTGGCCTGATTCGTGGCATTACGAACAAACAGACAACGGCTATTGCTCTTGGCGGAATTGGTATCGGATGCATGATTCTGGGACTGTTCTTTTTCGGCATCGTGCTTTGGACCGCCGGTATGATTTGTGGCCTGATGGCATGCAAGAGGTCAAAGCAGCCTCGTATGTTGTCTTACGAGGAGTTCAAGCAGCGCAAAGCGATGATGCAGGACCCGGAGTACGCCGAGTATATGCGCACGATGCATGGCATCGAGGATACGGGCGGGATGACCGCTGAGCAGAAGTTCGACCGCAGCGTCGCGGCGAACCCGCTCATCGGCCTTTCCGAGGCTGAGTTCTCGAGACTCAATCTGAAGGCGAAGCATGGCACGCTGTCCCCTGCCGAACAGCAGATGTACAACGACTACATCCAGGCAAGCATGAAGAAGAACGGCGGCGAGGTGAAGCCGCCCATGTCGGACGGCAAGCTGGGGGCAATCGTTCTCGTTGTGATTGTAATCGGCTTGGTGCTTTGGTTTGGGTTCAATTCCGCTTCGCAGAACGGAATGTTTGACCATTTGAGTAATGCACCTATGTCGGAGACTGTGTCGGAGTATGTGACAGAAATATCGGTTTGGTCTACGGATGAGACGGGAATTCCGTCTATGACCACGAAGTATACGGCAGTAGACCAAAACGGACACATTATTGATGAGCATGACGTTTACGACACACCCGAAGAAGTTCCCGAGCCGGAATGGCATGAGTCTTCCAATGGCAAGCAGACCATTGAGGACTTGGGTAACGGCACGATTCTGATGCACGGCGACATGCCGATTTCTGATTAAAGGAGGTATCCGATATGGCAACGAAGAGGTTCGATGACGCGACCGAGAAAGCACGTGCGTTGGAGGCGCAGGCGAAGAAGCTGCGCCGTGAAGCGCAGGCCGCGAGGACGAAGGCATACGCCGACGCGCTCGTGACGGTTTTCCCGGGAGTGAAGGACATGGGTTCGGCGGAAGAGGTCCTTGATTTCGTCAAGGGACTGAAGCCGAGCACCGGACATGGTACGCAGGATGCGCGCGCCGCTGGCGCTGCGGATTCCGCGTATGCCCAGACCGCAGAAGCTGGAGAGTCGTCGGAAGCGCACGGCGGCTTTTCCGGCTCGGGCTACCAGGGGTAGCCGTGCCGGGTTCCACAGAAGGATTCGGGTCCCATGTCGGACGGGGGAAGTCGTTCCCGTGTCCGACATGGGCAAGCCCATCTCGGTGGACAAAAGGCGGGGGTTCGAAGGGGACGGCGC
>NZ_JASJEU010000032.1:0-1176 GCF_030077735.1 Gordonibacter faecis
TTCGGGTCGCGGGGACCCCGGTTGTACTCCTCGATGGCGTTGTTGGTCGCCTGCAGAAGCTCCCGCTCGACCTGTTCGGGAGCGGGGCATATGTCCACGTCGATGCCCGCCAGATACTTCTCTGTGACCGTTCTAATCAGCTCGTTCTCGGTCATGTCTTGACCTGCGAAAACGGACGTGCTATCATAATCACAGATAGTAGAGGCCGTCCCGGAAGCTGTGCAGGCATCGGGGCGGTTTTCTTTTTTGCCCATATTTACACCTCCTTAATTCGTTAGCTCAATGCGCCTCACGTTGGCGCTCTTCCACGCCTCAAGGTCATCCACCTTGTAACGGACCGCATTGCCGACCTTGTAGTAACTCGGGCCTTTGCCTTGACAACGCCAGACGCGGAGCGTCCCGGCGCTCAGGCCGAGCAATTCCGCCGCTTCGTACGTCGTCATATAACGGGGTTTCGACCCCTTCGTCTTCTTCTGTTCTTTAGCCATATCAGCCACCTCCATGTTCAGAATCCGTTTCACGAGAACAAAAAAGCTCCCGTGGAAACCAAAGAAGGACATAGGCAGAACATGCCTTGTCTATCTCGGTTTCCACGGGAGCTTCGTGTTCGTTATTTCGCCCGTGACGCACGGCCTATTTGACCGAGCGCTCGGCTCCTATTCCCGGTAGCAACCCCGCATCAAAGACGGGACGGGTGCTGAGCCATTTATCTATACAACTGGTATTATACAGCGTTAACTCGATTAACGCAATACCCGATATTCCGTCTCCGCAGGTCAGAGGCTTGTTTCCACTCGTATACGAGCGGAAATCGCCCGAAAAAAATATTGCGCGCGCCCATGTTCCACTACTGCGTTCGAAAAGTGGAACAAGTGGAACATCCGCCTCTACTCCCCGATAAACACGAGGAATATTACGTTCCACTTTCGGATTGGAAAGTGGAACGAGCCACCAAGAAGCTGAAAGCAGAAGAAGGACCGTACACGGCAGGAGAGGGAAGCTCTGACACACTTTGACACACTTCGAAGTGTGTCAGAGATTTCCCGCATTCATCGGCTTCCCCGAGCGATTGCCCGTTTTTCTGACACACTTCCATTTTTTATAGTGTGTCGGTACTTTCGTAGGATTTATCGGCTTCCTCGGACGCTTGACACACTAAACACACTATTTTTCCAA
>NZ_JASJEU010000033.1:0-897 GCF_030077735.1 Gordonibacter faecis
GGGAGACGCCCGCCTGCGCCTGCGCAAGCACCTGGACCCGTACCAGATTGCGCTGATTGTGCGCGAGCTGCATCACGCGGTGGGCATCCTCTGGAAGGATGCGGGCGACGACGGCAACTTCGACATCGGCGTCTACCAGACGTCCGGCGACAACGAGGGCACCTACGACGTCTCCGAGGACGGTCTGACGCGGCTCATCCGCAGCTACGACAGCGCGATTACGATTCGCGGCGTCTACGAGACGATTGCGGTTCTCCGTTCCGTGTGCCCGCACGTCGAGCGTTGTCATGACCGTGACCTTATCGCTGTGAACAATGGCGTGTACGACTACGGGAGCAAGATGCTCCTTGGCTTCGACCCGGAGTTCGTGTTCACCGGCAAGGTGCGCGTGGACTTCGTTGAGAACGCCCCGAACCCCGTGATACATAACGACGAGGACGGCACCGACTGGGACGTCGTGTCCTGGATGGGCGAGCTGTCCGACGACGAGAGCATCGTACGGCTGCTGTGGCAGATTGTCGGAGCGGTCATCCGCCCCGGCGTCAGCTGGAACAAGAGCGCATGGTTCTACTCCACGTCCGGCAACAACGGCAAGGGCACGCTGTGCTCCCTCATGCGCAACCTGCTGGGGCGCGGTTCCTGGGAGTCCATCTCGCTGAAGGACTTCTCTTCCCCGTTCATGCTGGAGCCGCTGATGCGCATTTCCGCCGTAATCACGGACGAGAACGACACGGGCACATTCGTGGACGACGCGGCGGCGCTCAAGTCCATCATCACGGGGGACCCGTTCCAGCTGAACCGCAAGTTCAAGGAGCCGCGCACGGTCCTTTTCAAGGGGTTCATGGTCCAGTGCGTCAACGAGCTGCCGAGGCTCCGCGACAGGTCGGAGTCCATGTA